>NZ_MUKA01000186.1 GCF_002150735.1 Streptomyces africanus | reverse complement strand
GAGTCCGCGTACGTCGCCCCGACGGCCGTCCTGTGCGGGGCGGTCGTCCTCGGTGAGCGCAGCCGGGTGCTGCACGGGGCCGTGCTCACCGCCGAGGACGGGGAGGTGCGGGTGGGCTCGGACGTCGTCGTCATGGAGAACGCCCTGGTGCGGGGGCGGGCCCGGCACCCCGCGGTGATCGGTGACGCCGTGCTCGTCGGCCCGCACGCCCACGTCAACGGGGCGACGCTGGAGGACGAGGTCTTCGTGGCCACCGGCGCCTGCGTCTTCCCGGGCGCCGTCGCGAGCGCCGGCTCCGAACTGCGCATCCACAGCGTGCTGCACGTCAACTCCGTGCTGCCGCCCGGCACCGTCCTGCCCATCGGCTGGATCGCGGCGGGAGCGCCCCGGGCCCGGCTCTTCGCCCCCGGCGAGCACGACGAGCTGTGGCAGGTGCAGGAGGCGCTGGACTTCCCCGGCACGGTGTACGGCATCCCGCGCGGCACCTCGATGCGGGAGGTCATGGCCCGCCAGGCGGCGTTCTACGGGGCTCATCGCGACGACGTCACACTCGACGACGGCCCGGCATGACTCGGTGTGACCCGGTGTGACCTAGTCCGGTCCGGGTCGCCCCCACACCCTCCGTTTCGCCAGCGGCTCAGCGTAGCTCCCCGCCCGGCTCGTCGTCAGGCCCAGCGCCACCAGCGATTCCGCCAGTTTGACCGCGGCGGCGACCCCGTCGACGACCGGCAGGCCCAGCTTCTCCCCGACCAGCCGCTGCAACCCCGTCATGCCGGCGCAGCCCAGTACCAGTACCTCGGCCCCGGCCGCGCACGCCCGCTCGGCGGCGGCCAGGAACGCCGTCTCGGTGCGCTCGTCGTCGCCGAGGTCGAGGACGTTCAGGCCCGTCCCGACGATCGCGGCGCAGTTCCGGGCCACGCCCGCCGTTTCCAGACTGTCCTCGATCTGGCCGACGGACCTTTGCAGCGTGGTGACGACGCCGTAGCGGCGGCCCAGCAGACAGGCCAGATGCGCGGCCGCCTCGGTGATGTCGACGACCGGTACGTCCACCAGTTCCCGGACGCCCTCGCGCCCGTGCTCCCCGAAGCCGGCCATGACGACGGCGTCGTACGGCGGTCCGTCGTACGTGCGCAGCGTGTCCAGGACGGCCGCGGCGGACAGGTAGCTGTCGAGCCAGCCCTCCGCGGACTCCGGCCCCCAGGCGGGGGTCAGTCCGGTCACGGTGGTGCCCGGGCCTGCGGCGGCCCGGGCACCTCGTACGATCTCCTCGGTCATCTCCTGCGTGGTGTTGCAGTTGGTGACGACGATCCGCACGTCTCTCAGACCTCCGCGGTGGCGCGCTCGGGGCGGCACAGCGCCGCGTACAGGCCGGCGGCGATGGCCGTGCCGATGAACCAGGAGTACGGCGCCACGTCGCTGAAGGTCTTCACCAGCGCGAGGACCGCCGCGACACCGGCCGCCGGCAGGAACGCCCACAGTGCCTTCGGGTTGAAGCCCTTGCGGTAGTGGTATCGGGAGCCGGGCGTGGCGTCGAACAGTTCGTCGACGTTCACGCGGCCGCGCTTGACCCAGTAGTAGTCGACCATGATCACACCGAACAGCGGGCCGAGGAAGGCGCCGAGGCCGCCGAGGAAGTAGTTCACGACGGTCGGGTTGGAGAAGAGGTTCCAGGGCGTGACGAGCAGGGCCGCGACCGTGCTGATCATGCCGCCGACCTTGAAGGTGATCTTCTGCGGCCAGACGTTGGCGAGGTCGTACGCCGGCGAGACGAAGTTGGCGACGATGTTGACGCCCATGGTGGCGATGGCGAAGGTCAGCGCGCCCAGCACCAGCACCCAGGTGTTGCCGATCTCGGCGACGAGGTAGGCCGGGTCGGTGATCTCCTTGCCGAAGACCTCGAAGGCGCCCGCCGTGACGATGACCGACACGATCACGAAGGCCGTGGAGTTGACGGGCAGGCCCCAGAAGTTGCCGCGCCTGACGGACTTGTAGTCGGGCGCGAAGCGGGAGAAGTCGCAGAAGTTGAGCATCAGCGTGCCGTACGTGGCGAGGACCAGCCCGATCGCGCCGAACCACTGGCGCCACTGCTCACCGGCGGACACCGGGTGCGGGGTGGAGGTGAGGGAGATCGTCCAGCCGGCCTTGGCGAGGATCCACACGGCCAGCGCGATCATCACGAGCCAGATCGCCGGACCGCAGAAGTCCTGGAACTTGCGGACCGATTCCATGCCCCGGCTGATGATCGCCGCCTGGACCAGCCACAGCGCGACGAAGGAGACCCAGCCGAGCCCGTCCAGCCCGAGGAACGAGTTGTGCGTCCACGACTCCAGGCCCGGCCAGGCCGCCAGCAGCATCACGTTGACGGCGACGGAGGCCAGATAGGTCTGGATGCCGTACCACATGATGGCGATCACGGCCCTGATCAGGGCCGGGATGTTGGCGCCCCAGACACCGAAGGCGATCCGGCTGACGACCGGGAAGGGCACGCCGTGGCGCTGCCCGATCCTCCCCATCCAGTTCATGCCGATGTAGATGATCACGAAGCCGACGAGCAGGGACGTGAAGATCTGCCAGACGTTCATGCCGAGGAAGAGCAGTCCGGCGGCGAAGGTGTAGTTGCCGAGGTTGTGGACGTCGGACATCCACATGGCGAAGAGGTCGAAGACCTTCCAGTTGCGCTTCTTCGCGGGCGCGAGGTCTTCGTTGGTGAGCCGGGGATCGGGGACGAACGCTGGGGTGCCGGTGGTCGCGGCACGGTCGGCGAGGGACACGGGGGCCTCCATGAGCAAGGGGACGACGGAGGACTGCTCTGCGAGGGTTTGGTATACCAAACTGCGCTCATGGTCCCCTCGTCAACCGTTCCGACCGATGTCGCTCTTGTTAACGCTCCGTAAAAGAGACCGCGCGTCGGCGAAGATGGGCTGCATGACGAAGATCGAACCCCTCGGAGCGGTGCGCGAACGCGTCACGGCCGACCTGCGGCAGGAGATCATCGCGGGCAGCCTCCGTCCCGGCGACCGCCTGGTCGAACGCGAGCTGGCGGAGCGCTTCGGCGTCTCGCGCGTTCCGGTCCGGGAGGCGATCCGGGCACTCGTCGCCGAGGGCTTCGTCCACTTCGAGACGCCCCGGCGCACGGTCGTACGCCGTCTCACCCCGACCGATGTCAAGGAACTGTTCGAACTGCGCGAGGCCCTGGAGGTCTACGCCGCCGGACTCGCCGCGTCCCGCGCGACACCGCAGGACCTGGCCGAGGTCCAGGAGCTCCTCGGCCGCGCGGCCGACGCCACCGAGGCCGGGGACGCCGAGCTGATCACGGACCTCAACAGCCGTCTGCACGACCGCATCGTGGCGATGGCCGGCAACAGCCTGCTGACCGAGGCCCTGGAACCGGTCGCCGGCCGGCTGCGCTGGATGACCCGGCGCAACGAGGAGTGGCCGCAACTCCTGGTGGAGCACCGCGAGCTGTACGAGGCGATCGCCTCGGGCGACCCGGACCGGGCCCGCGCGCACGCGCTCACACACGTACGCACCAACTACCGCTCCACGGTGCGGCATCTGTTCGGGGAGGAGGCTTTCGGGGAGGAGGCTCCCTAGCCGCGTGCGGTGGGCAGTTCCGCCGCCCGCCCGGCCGCCCGCAGGACGTCGCGCAGCATCGCCGGGGTGAGCCGGCCGGTGAAGGTGTTGCGCTGGCTGACGTGGAAGCAGCCGAAGAGCTCCAGGCCGTCCAGGTGGTACCGGGCCCCGTGGCCGAAGGCGGGCCGGGGCCGGGGCACGGACCAGCCCGCCTTCGCGAACGCGGGCAGCGCGGCCTGCCAGCCGAAGGCGCCGAGCACGACCACGGCCCGCAGCGTCGGACGCAGCAGCCGCAGTTCCTGCACGAGCCAGGGCCGGCAGGTGTCCCGTTCCTGTGGGGTCGGCTTGTTCGCGGGCGGGGCGCAGTGCACGGGCGAGGTCACGCGCACGCCGTACAGCTCCAGGCCGTCGTGGGCGTGCTCGGCGGTCGGCCGGGAGGCGAGGCCGACGTCGTACAGCGCCTCGTACAGGACGTCCCCCGAGCGGTCGCCGGTGAACATCCGGCCGGTGCGGTTGCCGCCGTGCGCGGCGGGGGCGAGTCCGACGATCAGCAGGCGGGCGTCCGCCGGCCCGAACCCGGGCACCGGCCGCCCCCAGTACGTCCAGTCCGCGTAGGCGGCTCGCTTGGCCCGGGCCACCTCCTCACGCCAGGAGACCAGCCGCGGGCAGGCCCGGCAGTCCGTGATGCGCCGGTCGAGGAGGGAGAGACCGCTGGCGTCCATCACTCCACGGTAGGCGGCGCTGGGGCCGCCCCCCTCACCGGGAGGCAGAGCGCTCAGGACACGCCGGCACGTGAGTCCGGGGTGAGTGTCGTGTCCGGCGCGGACCGTGCCTCGACGCGGCGCAGCCAGAGCAGGGCCCCGGACAGCAGCACCGCACCGGTCAGCAGCCATGGCAGCGGGCCCGGCCGCAACGCCCCGACGACGAGGCCGGTGAGCGCGCCGACCAGTTGCAGGGCGAGGGACTGGACGGACAGGGCGGTGGCGCGGCCGGCGCTGGTGACGCGGCGGTGCAGCAGGGCGTTCTGGTTCGGGGACGCGGCGCCGATGCCGAGGTAGAGCAAACAGAAGCCGACGACCGCGAGGGCCGTGACGAGCGGGTGCGTGGTGGTCGCGGTGCCACCGAGCAGCAGCATGCCGCCCGCTCCCGCCCCGAGACAGACCAGCACGGCCCGCTCGCCGCTGCCCGCGGCCCTGGCGGCGAACGGCGCGAGGTGGCTGCCGAGACCGTTGCAGACGAAGCCCGCGCAGGCGAGCGCTGCATACACCATCGCTCCGGAGCCAGGCGCTCCGGTCAGCTCGACGGTGCGGCCCGGGATGAGCAGTTCGATGGTGGCCAGGGCGCTGCCGACGGCCGCGGCGGTGAGCAGGACCCGGCGGACCAGCGCGTCCCGGCCGCCCAGTCGCAGCCCGTCCAGGACGGTGACCGGGACGCCGCGCAGCACCGAACGCAGGGTGGCCGGCGGTCGCGGCGGCTCCCGCAGCACGGCCAGCACGTAGCAGACGAGGACGACCCTGACGGCGGCTCCCAGCAGCAGCGGAACGGACAGCGGCAGCACCGCACCGGACGTCGCCTCGCTCAGCCGGGCGCCGGGGTCGGGCCCCAGACCGAGCAGCCAGGGCAGGGCACCGCCGAGCAGCATGCCGGCCGCGAGCGCGGCGGAGGTCGCGGAGCCGCCCCGGGCCAGGCCCGTGCGCAGCTCGGTGTCCGGGCCGGAGCGCTCCTGGACGGTGTCGACGTACCAGGCCTCGGCGGTGCCGCTGGCCAGGGCCCTGGCCACGCCCATGAGCATCAGGCCGGCGGCGAGCACCCAGGCCGTGGTGCCGAGGCCGACCAGGACGCAGGCGACCACGTTGAGCGCACCGGCCATGGCCAGGACCGACCGGCGCCCGAGGACGTCGGAGAGCCCGCCCGTAGGCAGTTCCAGCACGGCCACCGTCAGCGACTGGGCGGCGAAGAGCCC
Source organism: Streptomyces africanus (assembly GCF_002150735.1). GTDB lineage: Bacteria > Actinomycetota > Actinomycetes > Streptomycetales > Streptomycetaceae > Streptomyces > Streptomyces africanus. The sequence continues at coordinate 8,408 of NZ_MUKA01000186.1, read as the reverse complement.
CGCGACGGCGGCCAGGGACATACCGCGCTCGCCGAACAGCAGGACCATCGAGGCCAAGCCGAGGCCCGACGGCAGCCATAAGAGCGCGCAGACGGTGACGTAGCGGCGGCGAACGGTCCGCAGCTCGGGCAGCTCGGTCACGAGGCGTCCTCGCGGTCGGTCTCCTCGCGGCCCGTGCCCCCATCGTCGTGCGGGGCGAGCGGCAGGCAGGCGGTGAGGAGCATGACGTGTTCGGCGCGCGGGTTCTCCGCGTCCCGGGCGGTCAGCTCCTCCAGCTTCCGGGCGATCGTGTCCCGGAGCTCGGTGAGCGACTCGGCCGTCAGCCGGGGCATGAGGTCGCTGATCCCGGACGGCTGCACCCACTCCTCGCCGAGCCGCCCGGCGGCCATGTCCGCTTCGTGCCGGGCGAGGGACATCTCCAGGTGCTCCAGCTGCCGCCGCCGCGCCAGGCCGACGAAGGCCCGGCCCGCCTCGGAGGACTCCATCACCTCGTTGCTCCAGGACGTCACGGTGCGCCGGGCCCGCCAGCGCCGCTCCCGCCCGTCACGATGCTCGGCCTCGATGATGAACGCGTACTTCGCCAGCACCCGCAGGTGGTAACTGGTCGACGCCGACGACTCCCCCGTCCGCGCGGCGAGCTCACTGGCCGTGGCGGGTCCGTCCTGCCGCAGCAGTCCCAGCAGCTGGATGCGCAGCGGGTGGGTAAGGGCCTTCAGGGCGTCCGTGTCGCGCTCGGGGTCGAGTACACGCTTGCGCTCGTCGCTGTCCATGCCGGGAGGATAGGCCGCCACCGGCGTTCACAAAATGATTTTTGCAAAACTCGTTTTGCAGAGTCGGGCGGAGCCTGGTCCCCTGCCGCACGGCCCAAAATGGGACCACTTGAAGGACTCCGGAAGGACTAAGGTCGGGGACATGGCTTCTGAAGGCGCGGAGTACGACGAGGCGGGCGACACGAAGGCCGTGGACCCGAAAGCCGCGGACCCGAAGCCCGTGGATCCGAAGCCCGTGGACCCGAAGGTCGCGGCGGCCATCGCCGCTGCCGAGGCCGCCGGGCCGCAGAGCGGCCAGACCGTCCGAGTCGACAGCTGGATCTGGGCCGTACGCCTCGTCAAGACCCGTTCCCTGGGCGCCACCGCCTGCCGGGGCGGACACGTCCGCGTCAACGGCGAGCGCGTGAAGCCCGCCCACGCGGTACGCGTCGGCGACGAGGTGCGTGTGCGGCACGAGGGCCGGGAGCGGGTCGTCGTCGTGACACGGCTGATCCGCAAGCGGGTCGGCGCCCCCGTCGCCGCTCAGTGCTACATCGACAACTCCCCGCCTCCCCCGCCCCGCGAGGCCGTCGCCCCGGCCGGCATCCGCGACCGCGGCGCGGGCCGCCCGACGAAGCGGGACCGCCGAGAAATGGAACGCCTGCGCGGCCTGGCCGGCCCCGGCCCGGGCCCCGTACCCGGCCCAGGCTCCGGCGGCGCGTTCCGCCTTGGGCCCGGTCCCGGCCTCGGCAGTGGATCCGGCAAACCGAGGCCGTGACCAGCACGCTCGGGACGGTCACGCGCGGAGCCGCAGCAGGCGCAGCAGGTCCGCGTTGTGCCTCCGCCGCGCCCAGGCGATGAGGGCGAGCGGCACGAGCAGGATGATCGGCGTCGCCGCGTACTGCCCGTCCATGACGGTGATCTGGACGACGAACGCGCCCACCATCAGCGCGCCCAGCGCCATCGCCGCCACCGACTGGAGCACGGGGATCAACAGGGCGACCGCTCCGGCCAGTTCGAGCACGCCGATGGTGTACATCCCCGCGCTGCCCCAGCCGAGCTTGTCGAACGACTCGGCAGCCGACGGGTGCGCGATCAGCTTGGGCACGGCGCTCGCGATCCCGAAGACCAGGGCGAGCAGCACCTGGAGACCGCGCAGGGCGATCCGGGCACGCCGCCCGCGGGCGGTAGCGGACTCGGCGACGACGACACCGGCCGGGGTCGAAGGGGCAGGGACAGCGGGAGCGTTGGACTCGGACATGGAGGTCTCCTGGGGAAGCGGTCCGTGATGATGCCGCAGGGATAGACCGCCCCTAGTCCTTGAACTCATCGCCACCCGGCGCATTACGCCCCGGATGGCACCGCCCGCACCCAGATCCGGTCCTCCGTCAGGTACCGGTCCACTCTCAGGCCCGTCTCCTCCAGCGCCTCCTCGAACTGTTCCCTCGTCAGTGGTCGTGCCCGGAACGTCTGGGTCCAGACCGCGTCCGGGAACTCGTACTCCGCGCGTACCGAGTTCACTCCGTCGCCGACCGGCTCCGACGACACGATCCGCACGGTGAAGCCGCTGGGGTCCACCCGCTCGCGCGGCACGTTCACGTGGTAGTCCTCGCCCTCCCGCTGGATCAGCACGAAGCCGCCCTCCGCGACATGCCGCACACACGTGCGCAGCAGGCCCCGGCGCACCTCGGCGTCCCCGGCGTGCACGAGGAACGACGCGAGCAGCACCACGTCGAACCTCTCGCCCAGGTCCAGGTCCTCGATCGGGCTGCATATCGTCCGCGCCCCGCGTACGCGCTCCAGCATGTCGGCGGACTCGTCCACCGCCGTGACCTCGAACCCGCGCTCCAGCAGCGCATGGGTCATGCGCCCGACGCCGCTGCCCAGCTCCAGGATGCGCGCGCCGGCCGACACGGCCGCTGCGATGATCTCCGGTTCGTCCCCGACGGGCAGCCGCGAGTAGAGCTCCACCGCGCAGCCGTCCGGGGTGATGGCCCCGGGTCCCGTCCCCTCGTAGCCCTCACGCATTTTCAGCTCCATGCCCGCCCAACGGACCACACCCGCACGCCCGTTCCCGTCCTCGCCCACGTTCACCCTCCCGAGTGAACGATGTGCGCGTCGGCCCCGGCTCCCCTGTTGGTCGGCATCCGCGGCAAGGAGTACGTTGCCAACAGGAGCGGAGATCGAGATGCGTACAGGCAGTGAACCGACGACCGCGCGCAGTGCCCTGCGGGCGCGCTTCTGGCTGAGCCTGTGGGGGCTGGTCTGGGCGCTCTTCGGGACGGTCGCGTTCACCCTCGCCGGGCGGACCGGCTGGGCCATCGCCTGTGGCGCGCTGCTGCTGGTCGTCACGATCGACCTCGTCATCGTCCTCAGGCACATCCGCCAGGGCCCGCACTACCAGCCGGGCCCCGACATCCCGCCCTACCGTCCGCCGGAAGATCATCCCTGAGGCGGACCGATCACCTCTGACGCAGACGGATCACGTCCAGGCAGACGGGGCGGCCGCTCACGAGTCGAAGCGCGCCGCTTTCAGGAACCGCGGGTTCGGGTCCAGCGCGGCAGCCAGGCGGAAGTGGCGCTTGGCCTGGTCGGGACGGTTCTGCCGCTCGTATGTGCGGGCGAGCGCGAAGTGCGCGAACGCGTTGTCCGGCTCGCGCTCCAGGACGATGGAGAACTCCAGCTCCGCCGGCCGCAGCTGCGCCGCCGCGAAGAAGGCGCGGGCGCGCAGCAGCCGCGCGGCAGTGTTCTCGGGGTGCGCGGCGATGACTCCGTCGAGCAGCTTCACCGCACCCCGCGGGTCCCGCGCGGCGAGCAGTTGCTCGGCGGCACGGAAGTCGATGACGTGCGTCTCCGGGGTACGTCCGGTCGAACCGCTGGTCTCGGGCACGGCAGAGTCCTTCCCTCACTGCACGGGTTCAACGCCCCCGGGCGATGCCGCTATTCCTGTGAGGACGGCCGGGACGCCTGCGACCTGCGGGTCAGCTCGGCCCACACGTCCTTGACGCGGCGCTCCAGATCCTCCAGCGGGACGTCGTTGTCCACGACGATGTCGGCGATCTCCCGGCGCTGCTCGCGGGTCGCCTGGGCGGCCATCCGCGCGCGGGCGTCCTCCTCGGTCATGCCGCGCAGCCGGACGAGCCGGTCGAGCTGGGTCTCGGGGCTCGCCTCCACGACGATCACGACGTCGTACAGCGGCGCCAGGCCGTTCTCCGTGAGGAGCGGGACGTCGTGCACGACGACCGCGTCATCGGCGGCGGCCTCTTCGAGCTCGCGGGAGCGGGCGCCCACGAGGGGGTGCACGATCGCGTTGAGCGTGGCGAGCTTCGCCGCGTCGGCGAAGACGATGGAGCCGAGCCGGGGCCGGTCCAGGCTGCCGTCGGCCGTGAGCACCTCCTCGCCGAAGGCCTCCACGACCGCGGCGAGTCCCGGAGTCCCTGGTGCGACGACCTCCCGCGCGATGCGGTCCGCGTCGATCAGCACGGCACCGCGCTCGACGAGCAGCCGTGACACCTCACTCTTGCCGGCGCCGATACCGCCGGTCAGGCCCACCTTCAGCATGAGCCGAGCCTAGACGCTCCGCTTGGGATGCCGTGTGGAGGGTGCGGGCCGGTGGGGGCTGGTCGCGCATTCCCCGCGCCCCTGTCGGGGCACGGCTGTCAGCTGTCGCCTTCTCTTTCCGCCAGGAACTTCTCGAACTCGCGGCCGATCTCGTCGGCCGAGGGGATGTCCACCGGCTCGGCGAGCATGTTGCCCCGGGTCTCGGCGCCCGCGACCGCGTCGTACTGGTGCTCCAGGCCCTCGACCAGCGCCGTGAGGTCCTCGTCGCCCTCGCGGATCTGCCGGTCGATCTCCGTCTGGGTGCGGTGCGCGTCCGAGCGCAGTGCGTGGGCGACGCCGGGCAGCACCAGTCCGGTCGCCGCCGTGACGGCCTCCAGGACCGTCAGGGCCGCGTCCGGGTAGGGAGAGCGGGCGATGTAGTGCGGGACGTGGGCGGCGACGCCCAGCACGTCGTGCCCCGCCTGAAGCAGGCGGTATTCGACGAGGGACTCGGCGCTGCCGGGCACCTGCGCCTCCTCGAACGGGCTGCGGTGGCCCGGGACGAGGTCGGTGCGGTTGCCGTGCGGGGTCAAGCCGACGGGCCGGGTGTGCGGGACGCCCATCGGGATGCCGTGGAAGTTCACCGACAGGCGGACGCCGAGCCGCTCCACGATCTGCTTCACGGCCGCGGCGAAACGCTCCCACTCGACGTCCGGCTCGGGGCCGGACAGCAGCAGGAACGGCGCTCCCGTGGCGTCCTGGACCAGCCGCACCTCGATGGCGGGGTCCTCGTAGTCGCTCCAGCGGTCGCGCTTGAACGTCAGCAGCGGGCGTCGGGCGCGGTAGTCCACGAGCCGGTCGTGGTCGAAGCGGGCGACGACCTGGTGGGGCAGCGAGTCGAGCAGCCGGTCGACGATCTGGTCGCCCGTCTCGCCCGCGTCGATGTATCCGTCGAAGTGGTAGAGCATGACAAGACCGGCCGATTCCTGGGCCAGCGCCATGTCGACGACGGCCAGCCCCTTCGGCTCCCATGCGTACAAGCCCTGCGGATCTAGCACAGTGACCGCTCCTCCTCGTGTTCATACTCCACAACGCCGTTGCGGGCATGGGCATTCCCCCGGAGGAGGAGAACATTGATCTTGGCAGCTGGGACAACGGCCCCTGACACACACTGAGGGCCCGCACCTCGAAAGGTGCGGGCCCTCAGTCAGGAGCTACAGCTCAGTGGGCGTTCAGCTCTGCCCACCCGCCAGCTTCTCGCGGAGCGCGGCGAGCGCCTCGTCCGAGGCCAGCGCGCCGGAGTTGTCCGGGCCCTCGGAGGAGTACGAACCGCCACCGCCGGACGCGGCCGGAGCGGCGGCCTCGCCACCCTCGGCAGCGGCCTTCTCGTCCGCCTCGCGGGACTTGATGACCTGCGCCTGGTGCTGCTCGAAGCGCTGCTGCGCCTCGGCGTACTGGGTCTCCCAGGCCTCGCGCTGGGTCTCGTAGCCCTCGAGCCAGTCGTTGGTCTCGGGGTCGAAGCCCTCGGGGTAGATGTAGTTGCCCTGGTCGTCGTAGGACGCGGCCATGCCGTAGAGGGTCGGGTCGAACTCGACCGTCGACGGGTCGGCACCGAAAGCCTCGTTGGCCTGCTTCAGCGAGAGGCTGATGCGACGGCGCTCGAGGTCGATGTCGATGACCTTGACGAAGATCTCGTCGTTGACCTGGACGACCTGCTCCGGGATCTCCACGTGGCGCTCGGCCAGCTCGGAGATGTGGACCAGACCCTCGATGCCCTCGTCCACGCGGACGAACGCACCGAACGGAACCAGCTTCGTGACCTTGCCGGGCACGACCTGGCCGATCTGGTGGGTGCGGGCGAACTGCTGCCACGGGTCTTCCTGGGTCGCCTTCAGCGACAGGGAGACGCGCTCGCGGTCCATGTCGACGTCGAGGACCTCGACCGTGACCTCCTGGCCGACCTCGACGACCTCGGAGGGGTGGTCGATGTGCTTCCAGGACAGCTCGGAGACGTGGACCAGACCGTCGACGCCACCCAGGTCCACGAAGGCACCGAAGTTGACGATCGAGGAGACGACGCCGGAACGGACCTGACCCTTCTGCAGGGTCGTGAGGAACGTCTGGCGGACCTCGGACTGGGTCTGCTCCAGCCAGGCACGGCGGGACAGGACCACGTTGTTGCGGTTCTTGTCCAGCTCGATGATCTTGGCCTCGAGCTCCTTGCCCACGTAGGGCTGAAGGTCGCGGACGCGGCGCATCTCGACCAGGGAGGCCGGGAGGAAGCCACGGAGGCCGATGTCGAGGATGAGACCACCCTTGACGACCTCGATGACGGTACCGGTGACGATCCCGTCCTCTTCCTTGATCTTCTCGATGGTGCCCCAGGCACGCTCGTACTGGGCGCGCTTCTTCGAGAGGATCAGGCGGCCTTCCTTGTCCTCCTTCTGGAGAACAAGGGCCTCGATCTCGTCACCGACGGCGACGACCTCGTTGGGGTCGACGTCGTGCTTGATCGAGAGCTCGCGGCTCGGGATCACACCTTCGGTCTTGTAACCGATGTCGAGCAGGACCTCGTCCCGGTCGACCTTCACGATGACGCCGTCGACGATGTCGCCGTCGTTGAAGTACTTGATCGTCTCGTCGATCGCGGCGAGGAAGGCTTCCTCGTTACCGATGTCGTTGACCGCTACCTGCGGGGTGGTGGCGGTGGTCTCGGTGCTGCTCGTCATGTGGGAAAGGGCTCCGGTACGGACATTGAAGTCGTAGGTACTGCTACGCCGGGAGCCCGTTTCGCTCTGCAGAAGCCGGACAGCCAAGGAAGCGCCACACAAGATCGGTGGCGCCTCGACAACCGAGGGGACATACATACAGATGCGAGCGCAGCCTGCTACGTCTGAGGTGCGCAGGCCCGCAGCGCAACTTGTAGCATACGGGGGCAGCCGGGCAGGGTCAATGCGCGAAGCCGCCCACCCGGGGCGGAACACCGCATACCCGGCACAAGTCGTGTCGTCCGAGGCCACGCAGGGCGTGGGACGCCCGTTTCGTGCCCCCTCCGGGACCGGCTGGACGGAAGAGTACGACGAGGGAGCCGATCATCCAAGAGCCCGAAGCGTCCGAACCCGAGGCCACCCGGCGTACCGCGGGGGTCACGGAGAGCTCCCGCGCCAACCGTGGCTGGTGGGACCGCAACGCGGACGAGTACCAGACCGAGCACGGCACCTTCCTCGGCGACGACCGCTTCGTGTGGGGCCCCGAGGGTCTGGACGAGGTGGAGGCCGAACTGCTCGGCCCGCCGGAGGAGCTGAAGGGCAAGGACGTCCTGGAGATCGGCGCGGGCGCGGCGCAGTGCTCGCGCTGGCTGGCCGGCCAGGGAGCCCGCCCGGTGGCCCTGGACATCTCGCACCGGCAGTTGCAGCACGCGCTGCGCATCGGCGGCCCCTTCCCCCTGGTGTGCGCGGACGCCGGCGCACTGCCCTTCGCGGACGGCTCGTTCGACCTGGTCTGCTCGGCGTACGGGGCGCTGCCCTTCGTCGCCGACCCGCGCCTGGTGCTGCGGGAGGTGCGCCGGGTGCTGCGCCCCGGGGGCCGGCTGGTCTTCTCGGTGACGCACCCGATCCGCTGGGCCTTCCCGGACGAGCCGGGACCGGAGGGGCTGTCGGTGTCGGGTTCGTACTTCGACCGCACGCCCTACGTCGAGCAGGACGAGGAGGGCCGTGCTGTCTACGTCGAGCACCACCGCACGCTCGGCGACCGCGTCCGGGACGTGGTGGCGTCGGGCTTCCGGCTCGTGGACCTGGTCGAGCCGGAGTGGCCGGCCTGGAACACGTCCGAGTGGGGCGGGTGGTCGCCGCTGCGCGGGAACCTGATCCCGGGGACGGCGATCTTCGTGTGCGAACGGGACTGAGGGCGGGACCGAGGGGACTGACGCACGCGCGCGTGACGGGGGCCTTCCGGGCCGTACGACACTGAAGGCGTGATCCGTTACGACGCTCTGGACGCCCTGCCCGTACGCGGTGCCCTGCCCGCCCTGGACGACGCCCTGGAGGGGCACGGCACCGCCGTGCTCGTGGCGCCGCCCGGCACCGGCAAGACGACCCTGGTGCCGCTGGCTCTGGCGGG
>NZ_MUKA01000725.1 GCF_002150735.1 Streptomyces africanus | reverse complement strand
GTCCGGGCCGGGCGGGGGTGGGACAGGAAACCGGCCACCTTGGCGCGCCCGATACCCTGGGGGCGTGACGTTTCCGGTAGTCGGCATGGTCGGCGGGGGCCAGCTCGCTCGTATGACACACGAGGCAGGCATCCCGCTGGGCATCAGGTTCAAGCTCCTCAGTGACACCCCGCAGGACTCAGCTGCGCAGGTCGTGAGCGATGTCGTCGTCGGCGACTATCGCGACCTGGAGACGCTGCGCGCCTTCGCACGCGGGTGCGATGTGATCACCTTCGATCACGAACACGTGCCCACCGAGCACCTCAGGGCCCTGGAGGCGGACGGCATCCCCGTGCGCCCCGGCCCCGACGCGCTTCAGCACGCCCAGGACAAGGGCGTGATGCGCGCGAAGCTCGACGCGCTCGGCGTGCCCTGCCCCAGACACAGAATCGTCTCCGATCCGCAGGACGTGGCGGCCTTCGCGGCGGAGGGTGACGGTTTCCCCGTCGTTCTCAAGACCGTCCGCGGCGGCTACGACGGCAAGGGCGT
>NZ_MUKA01000724.1 GCF_002150735.1 Streptomyces africanus | reverse complement strand
CTACACCGACGGCCTCGTCGAACTCCCCGGCACCGACACGACCCGGACCACCTCCGACCTGGCCGGGCACCTCGACGCCGGCGACGGCCACGACCTGGAACGGCTCATCGACAGGCTCGTCCACCACACGACGCCCACCGGACAGCACGCCGACGACATCACGGTGCTCCTGCTGCGCGCCTCCCACCCCGACGGCGGTCCGTCGTGAGGTCGCCGCAGCGCTCCGGTCAGGCCTGGCCGGAGGCGTCGAGGCGGACGCGCCGGGCGACGTCGCGCAGCTTGATGTTGTGGTGCTGGGAGATGCGCCGCAGCACGTCGAAGGCCTCGTCCTCGCTCATCCGGTGACGCTCCATGAGGATCCCCATGGCCTCCCCGATGGCGTGCCGGGTTTCCAGGGCGTGCTCGAGCTGGTCGACGGTCCGGGCGGTGGCCAGCGCGACGGCGGCATGGGAGGCGAGCAGCCAGCCCGCGGCCTCGATGTCCTTGCCGAAGGCCCCCGGCCGGCGCGAGTACAGGTTGAGGGCGCCGAAGTCCTCCTCGGCGGTGTAGAGCAGCACGCCGGTCATGCTGCCGATCCCGAGGTCGCGGGCCGCCTGGGAGAACCGCGGCCAGGACGGCTGCGGCTGCGTCATGTCGGCGATGCGGAACAGCCGCTCGCCGTCCACCCGCCGGGCCGCGTCAAAACACGGCC
>NZ_MUKA01000185.1 GCF_002150735.1 Streptomyces africanus | reverse complement strand
GTCAGGCCGAAGGCGAGCAGCCGCCGCGCACGGCATCGCCGTCACGCCCGGCCCCGCCTTCGCGGTCTCCCCCGGCCACACGCCCGACGCCGTCAGGCTCGGGCTCGGGTCGGTTCCGGAGCCGGTTCTGCGGCGGGCGCTGCGCACGCTCGGGCACGTCGCCGCGCGGCGAGCCGGGGACCGTACCGGCCCGTGAGCCACGAGCCGAGCGCCACGGTCAGGCCGAAGGCGAGCAGCAGCCAGGACACCGTCGACAGGGTGGCCGTCAGGGCGTCGTAGACCGCGCCGGCGGCCGGGCGGTCGAGCGCGTCGGGCAGGTCGGCGAGGGTGAGGCGGCGGCCGATCGCGACGGCCAGGACGAGCAGTCCGCCGCCCAGGGCTGTGCCGAGGCCGAGCGCGGTGACCGCGCGGCGGCGGCACGCGGCGAGGGCGGTCCCGGCCACGGCGCACAGGGCGGCGGTGAGCGGCAGCCAGAAGGCGGCGGTGTCCAGCACGTGGTATCCCCTGCGCAGTCGGTCCACGTCGTCGGCCGGGAGCACCGGGACCCGGGTGTGCGGGACCGCGATGCGGTGGGCGATCGGCACGTGGTCGGCGGTGAGCCGGTGTTTGACCCGGGCGACGATCGGCGCGAGGTCGACGGTGACGGCGGACGCCCGGGTGCCGTCGTCGCGCAGGGCGCGCAGCACGGCGTCGTGGACGGCTCGGTTCGCCGCGTCCCAGCCGGTGCGGAACGCGTCGGTCCGGGTGAAGGAGCGCGCCGCGTCGTGCACGAAGGGTCCGACCGCGTCGCGCAGCGGCCCGGTGTCGAACTCGTGCCCGGCCTCCCGCATGACGCCGTCCCCGAGCGCGTCCGCGATCGCGCGCCGCACGTCCGGGTCGGCGGCGAGCGGCGCCATCGTACGGACGTAGCGGCCGGTGTCGGTCAGCCCGTGCGCCGCCCAGGAGGCGAGCGTCGCGAACGGCACGAGCAGGCACGCGAGGGCCAGCAGAACGGCCGACAGGGCGTCCCGCGGTCGGAAGGGCGCCTGTTCGGCCGGCGCCCGGTCGCACTCGGACACCCTTCCATGCAAGGTCCCACGGGCCCGGACCGCGACCGGCGTGACTGCATTCGGCCCTGGAATGCCAAGCCGAACGGGTCGTGCGGGTACCGAGTCAGTCGAGGCGCCGGCCGGCGGCGTCCTCGTGCGTGTAGTAGCGGTAGAACATCGCCACGAAGACGCCCACCCCGACCCCCACGCCCACCCCGGTGGACTGCAGCACGGACTCGCCGCTCTGGCTGTAGAGGAAGCCGATCGCGCAGCCGGTGAAGGCGAACCAGAGCAGCGCGTGCGCCTCGCGCCGCAGCCGCGGGGCGACCTGCCACACGGCCGCGAACAGCACGGCGAACACGAGAGCGGTGACGAAGCCGAACAGCAGGTTCCAGCCGGTGACGGGCCCGGCGTCGCGCCGGATGGCCGCGGCCCAGTAGCCGTAGACGAGCCCGAGGACGACGGGCACCGCCACCTTCGCCATCGCGTGGGTGCGCGGGCTGAAGACATCGGGTGTACGGGGTCGCCTGGTCACCTCGCGTGAGGCGGGTGCCGCATGAGCCATGAGCGCTCTCCTCTCTCCCTGCCCCTGCCTCCCAGGGCACACCGCCGGGAACCGCCTGGCAAGTCGGAGGGGGGCGAAGCCCCCGAAGGCGGACGTTTGGGGGCCTGGGGCCCTCCTTTGCAGCCGCAGCGGTTACCGTGCTGACGTACGTGATCGACAGGGGGAGGGACGAGATGCCCGGAACCGTGCTGCTGCTGGCGGCCTCGCCGGTGGGCAAGGGGCGTCTGGTCGACGCCGCGTCCGTGCTCCCCGTCCTGGCCGCCGTCCCGCCCGGTGTGCTGGCCGGCACGGACACCGCGAACGTCGTCGAACTCGCCGACCCGCTGGAGCCGCAGGCCGTGCTCACCCGGCTCCGCGCCGCCGCGGCGGCCCCCGGCCCGCTCACCGTGTACGTCACCGGCCAGCTCCAGCTCGACCGCCGCCAGCGCCTGCCCCACCTGGCGCTGGCCCGCACCACCGCGTCCACCGCCCGCTACACGGCCTTCCCCTGGCACTGGTTCCGGGACGAACTGCGCCTCAGACCGGCCGGCGCGACGACCCTCCTGCTCGACCTGCACGCGGACGCCGAGACCTGGGAGCTGCTGCGCGGCACCCCGCTGGACGCGGGCCGCGGCAACGCCGTGCACGGCCGCATCGCGCCCCCGCCGTCCAGACGCACGGTCGCGGCACCGGCGTACATGAAGGCCGTCGCGACGATCCTGCGCAGCGGGTTCCGGCCGCCGCTGGAGCAGTTGCACCAGCAGGCGCTGGCCCGGATCGCGCCGGAGAGCGCAGGCACCGACCTCGTGCTGAGCACGCCGGGCCCCACAGCCGGTGACCCGCACGCCGCCATCACCGCCGCCGTCCAGTCCGGCCGCCACGCCGACGCCGACGCGCTCGCCGCCCGGCACGAGCAGGCGGCCGTCGCCGCGCAGGGGCCCGCCTCGGAGGAGGCCCTGCACTGGGCCGAGGTCCGGGCCGACCTGGCCATGTTCGCGGGGGACGCGGGCCGCAGCTGCCACACCTGGCTGACGGTGGCCACCCTCCGTCTGAACGCCGGACAGGCGCCGGACGCGCCCGCCGTCGAGGCCGCCGTGGACCGCGCCCACCACCAGTGGGGCCAGGTCCGCGACCCCGCCCGCGCCCGCGAACTGGGCGCGGCGCTCGCCGAGTTGCGCGGCCGGGTCCCCGGGCGCCGCGAGGGGGCGCTCGACCATGTGCAGCGCCAGCTGCGGCAGTTGCAGACCCAGGCCTGAGCCGCGTGCGCCGTGTGCGCCTGGCGTGAAGGGGGGCGTGTCATCGCTTGCTCAGGTCGCGTCACAGGTCTGCCGCCGAGGCCTGACCCGGTGTCATGATGTCGGGATGACAGAGGGGGACGAAGTGGCTGTCTTAGGCGTGCGCGTCCGGTTGGGCGCCGGCGGGACCGTGGACGATGTCAGAGCACTGAAGACGTGGCTGGAGCGGGAAGAGCCGCTCGCGGAACTGCTGTCCGAGAAGAAGCTGAGCATCGAGGCGCAGACCAGCGCGGACGGGACCAAGGGGCGGCTGGGGCCCGACCTCGAACTCGTCCTCAAAGTGCTCGGTGACGTCGTCACGATCGCGGCGCTGACCGAGTACACCGCACGCGCGGTGAAGACCTGGACGAACAACCGCCGCAGGCTCCAGGGCGGCGATCCCCAGCCACAGATCCGCCCGCTGGACACCGACGGGGAGTAGGCCGGTGAGCCGCTTCGACCCGCGCGGCGAAGTGAACCGGGCGCTGCTGGTCGGTGTGTCCGAGTACGACCACACGGCACCGGATCCACAGGGCGTCACCGGCCAGCTCCCCGCCGTGCGGCACAACCGGAGGACACTCGAGGACGCGCTGCACCGGGGCAACGTGTTCGGTGCGCACGAGGTGCGGGCCCTGGCCTCGCCGACGCCGGACGAGTTCACGGGGGCACTGCGCCGCGCCTGCCAGGACGCCAGGGGACTGCTGCTGCTCTACTTCGCCGGGCACGCCGTCACCTCCACCTCCGGCAACGAGCTGCACCTCCAGCTGCGTACCGCCCGGGTGCTCACGGGCGACGGGCTGCCCGGCTCGGTGAGTTTCAGCGAGGTGCTGGGCGAACTCGTCGAGAGCCGCGCCCAGCAGGTGGTGGTGATCCTCGACTGCTGCTACGCGGGCAACGCCGCGGAGATCTGGCACCGCTTCGACGATCCGAAGCGGAAGAAGCACAAGGTCCTGCTGCTGATGAGCGTGCAGCCCAACCGCTGCATCCTGGGCGGCGACGCCGACGCCCCGACGCCGTTCACCCGGGAACTCGTGCACGTCCTCGACGAGGGCGGCGAGGTGTGGCTCTCCGAGCTGTACGCCGCGGTGAAGCAGCGGATGGCCGAGGCGAAGTACAAGGCGGAGGACGACGACTCGCAGCGGCCGCAGGCGCTGGCTCCCCCCTGGGACCCGGACACGGACGTGCTGCTGGCGGCGGGCCCGGTGATCGACCACCCGGACCCCCGGGTCGGCCTGCCCCAGCGCATGCTCCACCGGGCCCGGAAGGCCCTCGAACGGCTCGGCCGTACCGGCCTGGCGATGCTGCTGGCGCTGCTCGCCACCGGCGCCGGCGGCTACGGCGTCCTGGTCCTGACCGGCGACTCGGGCCCCTGCGCCCCGGCACTGGAGCTGCGTCTGCTCACCGACCCCGATCTGGAGCAGGCGATGCGGGCGGCCGCGGACGCCTACGTCGCCTCGGACGCCAACACCACGAAGAACGGCTGCCGGCGCAGCGGCGTCACCGTCTACAGCGCCGGTGCCGCGAGTGTGGTGACCGCGCTGGGCAAGCGGACGGACGCCTGGCAGCAGCCGCGCGACGACGACAACCCGCAGCGGGACATCGGCCCGCAGCCGGACGTGTGGATCCCGGGCACCGGCGCGGACGTCCGCCGGGTCGTCGCGGCGCAGGAGGACCGCTTCTTCGCCCGGCTGTACCCGGACACCGGGCCGTTCGCGTACTCGCCGGTCGTCCTGGCCGTCCCGGAGGGCCTGGACGACGCCGTGAAGCCCACCGGGCAGTCGCTGTCGCAGCTGGTCACCGGCCTCGAACAGGCGCCCGGCGAGGCCGAAGTGCACCGGCCCGACCCGGAGTTCGCCGACGCGGCGCTGCTGGCGACGACGGGCCTGTACCGAGGCGGAGCCGACGCCAGCGGCGCGGAACAGCACCTCACGCGGTCCGGCCGGCCCGAGCCCTCCGCCGCCAGGCTGCTGTGCACGCTGCCCGACGCCGACGCCGTGGACGACCGCAGCGCGGCCCTGGTCCCGGAGTTCCTGCTGCGCAGCGGCGTCGGCTGCCACCCGGCCACGCGCGCCCCGCGCTCCGCCGTCTACCCCGACGACGTCCCCGGTCTGGAGCCGACGTTCGTGCGGGTGCGCTGGGAGGACGGCGAGCGGGACGCCGACGCGCGGGACGCCGAGGTGGACCGCTTCCGCTCCTGGCTGACCGGCGACGAGGGCCGCGGAGTGCTCGGCGAGCAGGGCTTCAGGTCCGCGCACGGCGAGCGGCGGCTGCTGGCTGCGAAGTCGGCCCCCGAGGGGCTGATCGACGAGGTCCGTCCGGCGGGCTCCGCCGACCCGGCGGAGATGGACGAGGCACTGGAGCGCTACGGCAACGCGCACGGCCCCGGCCGGGTCCTGTTCCTCCTCGACAGCTCCGGCTCGATGGCCGGTCTGTGGGACGGCCCCAGCGGCGGCCCCGGCATCCTCAAGCAGACCCTGACCGGGCTCGGCGGGGAGGACGAGTACGGGGTGTGGGCCGTGCACGGTCTCAAGGGCCGTACGCACACCGACCTCCTGGGGTTCGGCACGCACGCCCGCCGGGAGGCCGAGCAGGCCCTGGACGCCGCCCGGGTGCGGGACGCGGAAGCCGACCCGTCCGCCGCCCTGCGCGACGCCCTGGCGTTCATGCGGGAACGTGGCGCCGACGACGAGCGGCCGCAGCTGATCGTGTACCTCACCGACGGCGAGGACGACAACCGCCTGACCGGCGACGCACTCGAGCGGGTGATCGACCGGGCCCGGACCGCCGGCGTGCCCATGACCATGGTGACCCTGAAGAACGGGGCCTGCGACCGGGACCGCCCCGGCACACGGATCGCGGAGGCCGGCCGGGGCCGCTGCCTGGACGCCGGGGACGACCTCGTGCCCGCCCTGCGCGACGAGGTCGCCCGCACCGGAACGGGGGAGGAATGATGGCCCGACGCCTGACGGCCGCCGCGCTGACCCTGCTGTCGCTGCTGACGTTCACGGCCTGCACCGACGGTGACGCGCAGCAGCAGCCGACGGGCACCGACCCCTCCCCCCGGATCGTGGTGGCCAGCGGCCAGGACGTCACGGGCAAGAACGGCATCCGCCAGCAGCTCATCGACGCCTGGAACGCCAAGGAGGGCGAACACGGCTACCGGGCCCGCCTGGTGGAGCTGCCCGGCTCCGCCGACCAGCAGCGCAGCCAGCTGCTCGGCGCGCTCCAGTCCGGCAGCGCCGAGTACGACGTGGTGAACCTGGACGTGACCTGGATCCCGGAGTTCGCCGACGCCGGCCTGATCCGGTCACTGAGCGACACGGCGGTCAAGGACCCCGAGGACCTGATCAAGTCCGTGGACAGCACGTCATATTGGGACGGCAAGCGGTACGCGGTCCCCTTCAACAGCGACGCCGGCCTGCTGTACTACCGCAAGGACCACCTGGTGAAGGCGAGTGCCTCCCGGACCGACCTCGGCGAAGACGTCAGCTGGGACGAACTGCGGGAACTGCTCGGCCCCCTCGACGACGCCGGGATCAAGGACTACGAGGCGATCTGGACCACCCAGCTCGCCCCCTACGAGGGCCGCACCGTCAACGCGATCGAGGCCTTCGCCTCGGCCGTACCCGGTTTCCGGATCACCGACGACGACGGCCAGTACGTCGCGACCGAGGAGCAGTTGACGGCGGGGGTGAGCGAACTGCGGGAGCGCACGGCGTCGCCGTACACCCTCGACGGGACCTCCGAGTTCCGCGAGGCCGAATCGCTCAGCGCCTTCGCCGAGGGCCGCACGACCTTCCTGCGGCACTGGCCGTACGTCTACCCGACCCTGCACGAGACCTTCGGGGACAGCCTCGGGGTGGCCCGGCTGCCCGGCAAGTCCGTGCTCGGCGGCCAGAACCTCGCCGTCACCTCCTCCACGTCCGAGCAGCGCGCCGCGAAGGCCGCCGAACTGATCGCGTTCCTCACCGACCCCGACAGCGAACGCTGCCTGCTGCGCGCCGGGTTCGCCGCGACCCGGACCTCGGCCTACCAGCAGCCCGGCACCGCCCCGGAGTGCGGGCACGCCCCCGCGTACGCCGAGGGCCCCTCGGCGTCGCCCGGCGGCGAGAGCACCGCCCGCCTGGCCCCCGACCGAATGGCCGACGGCACCAGCTACTCCCGCGACATCCTGCTCCCGGCCCTGAGCGAGGCGGTCCACCGCCCCCGCACTCCGCTCTACGGCGCGGTGACCCACACCATCACCACCGAACTCGACGCCCTGTACGGCCCGCCGAAGGGGCCGGGCGGAAGCCGGCCCGGTGACGCGGAGGTGGCGAAAAGCCTTGACGAGGCGCTGAAGGAAATTTTACCCGGTTGAATCTCCTCCCGGTGATGTTCACATTTCCTCCATTGCTTACGTGTGTCCCCGTGGGTAGCGTCGTTTTCGCACTGACCATGCAATTCAAAAAACGGGGATGAACTTCGTGACCATACGAAGCAAGGGAATTTCTGCTGTCATCACCTTCGCCATGACCGGCGCGCTGTGCGGCGTCGGGGCGCAGGCGGCACAGGCCGCTCCGGCCCAGCCGGAAGTGCGCGCCGGAGCGGACGAGATCTGCGCGGTCCTCGGGATCGGCAGCGGCGCGGCGGGCCTCACCAAGGCGCTCGCCAAGGGAGCCTCGTGGGTGGGCATCGGTGCCAGCATCGGGTGCTACGCCTACACCAAGGCCAAGGAGGCCACGCCGGCGGAGAGGCGGGCCGCGATGATCGCGTCCTACAAGAAGTACCAGGCGATGAGCGACATCAAGAAGCTCGATGCGCTGGGCTACTACTGCCGTAAGAAGAGCGGCGGTGGTGGCGGCACCGATGTCGCGCCCGCCAACCCGACCGTGAAGGTGGGGTACCGCGACATCAGGATGAAGGGCGTGACGTACAAGTGCACGGCGACCGGGGACTGACCGGCCGGCGCGGCCCGGGCTATGGAGAACGCCTGCTGTTCTCCATAGCGCTGGTCGTGGTGAGCCTGCTGTGGATTACACGGGACATGGCGACGTGGGCGACGGCGACCTGTGCGGTGGGCGCCGCCGGTGGAGCGGTCGGGGTTTGTTATTTCGGCTGGCGTTATATGCGCTCCCGCGAGAATTCGCAGTAGCTGAATTCGGTGGGTGAATTCACTCGCCGAATTCACACAGCTGTGGACATCGGGGGTCGCGGGCACGTGTCCGTGACCTCCACACGCACCCCACGCCCGTCCGGCCGCCGCGACATCAGCACCGCGGCACGCCGGTCGGGCGTGTGGCGTACGACGTTGGCGACCAGCTCCGTGAGGGCGATGCGGCGCAGGCGGGGGGCAGTTGCGTGATTCATGCCACCAGCCTGAAGTCGTGTGGTTACTCTCGGCTACAGACCGAAATGAACGCCGCGCCGCGTTCGGACCTGGGGGTGACCGCTTCATGCCCAACATCCGCCGACTCGACCCCACCGCCTCGCCGTTGGACTACTTCGGCTCGGAGCTCCGCCGGTACCGGGAGAGCGCGGGGCTGTCCCAGAAGGAACTCGGGGACTGCATCTTCTGCACAGGCTCGTTGGTGGGCCAGATCGAGACCGCGCACAAGGTCCCGACCAGGGAGTTCGCGGAGCGGGCGGACGTGGCCCTGTTGACCGACGGGTTCTTCTCGCGGTTGGTGGGGTTGGTTCTGCGCAGTCGGTTGCCGACGTGGTTCCAACAGTTCGCGGAGTTGGAAGCGCGGGCCGAGTACATCTCGACGTACCAGGCACAGATGATTTACGGCCTTCTCCAGACGGAGGAGTACGCCCGCGCCGTGCTTGCGACAGGCATGCCGGACAAGCTCGACGAGCTGGTCGCCGCCCGCATGGAACGCCAGCGCATCCTGGTTCGCGAGAAGCCGCCGATGTCCTGGGTGATCCTGGACGAGGCCGCCTTGTACCGGCCGATCGGTGGGCGCGAGGTCATGCGCCGACAACTCGCACACCTGCTGAGCTTCGCCGAGCGCCGGTGGGTGCGTATCCAGGTGCTGCCGTACGAGGCAGGGGAACACGCCAGCCTGATCGGGTCGTTCACCAGCCTCCGCTTCGACGACGACCCGGAGATCATCTACACCGAGGACCTCATCTCCGGCCACATGACGGCCAACCCTGACACTGTCAGGGAAGCCGCGCTCCGTTACGCTCACTTGCAGGCAGCAGCCCTCTCCGTAAAGGATTCGGCAGTACTGATCAACCGCGTGATGGAGGAGCGTTATGGGGAGCAGCAAGGACCTGACCAACGCGCGGTGGCGTAAGTCGTCGTACAGCGGCAACACCGGCGGCGAATGCATAGAGGTCGCCGACCTCGGAGCCCCCGGCGTCGCCCTGCGCGACTCCAAGAACCCCGAGGTCGGGATCCTCACCCTCTCGCCGGAGGCTTACGCCGCCTTCGTGGGCTACGTCAGCGCGTGAAGACGAAGTACTTCCACGTGCCGTACGTCGTCGTGTTGACGTTGTCGCCCGACTTCGTGTCGACGTAGGACGAGCGGATCCGGAAACGCGGACCGACGGGCGGCGTGCCGTCGAGCGTCACCGCGTCCTTGCCGTAGCGGTCCAGGGCGAAGTAGTCCGTGGTCATGGTGCGCCACGCGCCGTCCGAGTACTGCTGGACCCGGAGCTGGTGCTTGCGGCCCGGGTACATCGACATCGTCGTGTTGTGGACCGGGTCCTTGGACTGGCGGAAGTAGTAGTACTTCTGCTTCCAGGCGGTGGCCGACTTGTAGTAGCCGCTCAGGGACGTCGAGATCTTGACCTTGGTGTAAACCGAGTTGGTGACCGTCTTCGGCGCGTACCGCGTGTCGCCCGTGGACTTCGCGCTGACCTTCGTGTCACGGGTCAGGTGGACCGTCGCCGACAGATCACCGGCCGAGTCGACCTTGCCCTTCTTCACCAGCGTGCTCGGCTTGTCGGAGCCGTACGGGTCGGCCCAGATCTCGACCGTGCGGTTCTTGTACGTCGTGCCGAGGTGCGCCGTGAAGGTGACGTCACGGCCGTAGCCGTACACCTTGCCGTTGTTGTCCAGCGTCAGCGTGGTCGCCGTCTTCGCCACGGTCGTCGATGCGGAGGCCGTGGCGCCCGCGCGGTTCGCGTCGCCCGCGTACCCGACCGAGTACGTCACCTTGCCACCGGCCGGAGGCTTGTCCGTGAAGGAGTACGAGCCGTCGGCGGCGACCGTCGCCGTGCCGAGCGGCTTGCCGGACGTGGACTCGTCGTCGGTGCGGGTGACGGAGACCTTCGTGCCCGCCGGGAACGCCGCCGACGAGGACAGCGTGCCGGTGAGGGTGAGGGACTTGGCGCGGGTGGCCGTGGCGGGGGCGGTCGCCGTGAGGGTGGTCGAGGCCTTGGCGGGGGCGTCCAGGACCCGCAGCGAGTAGACGTTGTCGTCGTTCTGCGAGATCGCGAACAGCTTGCTCTCGTCGGGCGCCCAGGCCAGGCCCGCCGGAGCCAGGGTGTCGGCGCCGCTGCTGGTGCCCGTGTTGGGGAAGTCGTACTGCTTCAGCGGTATCGAGGTGCCCGGCTTGAAGACATGGACGTCCGGGTCGTACCAGGAGAACGTGCCCGCCGCGACGTCGCCGCCCGGGGCGATGTCCACCGCGTTCGGGTAGGTGTTGGTGACGTACTTGCCGTCCGCGGACAGGTCGGTGAGCTTGTAGACCGGCTGGAAGTACGGGGCGCCGCTGGCCGTGACGACGTCCTTGCCGTCCGGCGTGACCGCGAGGTCCTGGAGGTTGCCGCCGCCGGTGTCGCCCGGGTCCCAGGCGTACGCGGTACGGGTCGCCTTCCGGGAGGAGACGTCGTACACGGCGAGTTCGATCGGGCTCTGGCCCGGCGAGCCCGCGACGAGCGTGCCCGGGGCGCCCGCGGAGGCGTCCAGGATCGGGGCCTCGTAGAAGGTGCGGCTGGTGTCCTGGCCCAGGGTGACGACCGAGTCGGCGGTGTCCGGGTCGAGCGAGCCGATGTTGCCCTCGCCGCCGTCGCCGTAGCTGAACCACAGCCTGCCGCCGGTCAGGGCCACGTACGCCGGGCCGCCGCCCTGGCCCGTGGACCAGCGGCGGGTCTCGGTCGCCTTCGCCGTGTCGATCGCGACGACCGCGTCCCCGTCGTGCAGGGCCGCGTACAGCGTGCCCGAGTCGGGTGACAGCTCCAGGCCCTGGACGCCGGGCAGCGAGCCGACGGTGGCGACGACCTTGCCCGCGTAGTCGGTGACGACGACCTGGCCGGCCGTCGGATCGCTGATGAAGACGCGCTGGTGGACCCCGTCGACGACGATGTCGCCGGTCGACTTCACGGGCAGGAGCGCGCTGGAGTCGGCCGCCGCCGAGCCGGCACCGGCCGCGAGGAGCGTGACCGAGCCGAAGAGGACCGCGAGCGCCGTCGCGGTCGAGAGAGTGCGTCTGTGCACGGTTTTCGAACCCCCCGGAACGAAAGTGATCAGCAGGAAGAAGCGATCAGCCTGTGCAGGCTAGAACACCCCACTGACACACGGGAACCGGATATCAAGGCGTTGGCTTGAAGGGGCAGTTGGGGCGTGGCGGCACCCCCGCGTCAGCGGCTGTCCGCGACCGTCCGCGCGCCCTGCTGGGGCTCCTCCGCTCTCGCCGGCCCCGCGTTCGCCGCGAGCAGTAGGGTCGCGACAGCGACGACGGCCGCGGCGAAACCTCGGGCGTACCGCTCGGCGGTGCGTGTGCGTTCGAGCACGGCGACCTCGCAACAGGGGCGGTGGCTATGACAGCAGCGTGTTAAGCACGCTTAACTCTCGGTTTAACCTAGGGGCTGTCCGAGCCGAACGGCAAGAGGGGCAGGGGGAGCCGGCGTGGGGGAGCGTGACGATCCGGGGACCATCGGGCGCCGGGTGCAGCGATTGCGTGTCGAACAGGGGCTGACTCAGCGGCAGTTGGCGGAACCCGTGTACACCCCCGCCTACATCTCCACCCTGGAGTCGGGCCGGGTGCGGCCCTCCGACGACGCCCTGCGGCATCTCGCCGGACGGCTCGGCGTCGCCTTCGACGAACTCGCCACCGGCCGTTCGGCGCGGCGCGTGACCGAGCTGCGGCTGCGGCTGACCGAGGCCCAGCGCGTCTTCGCCGTCGGTGACGCCGAGGCGGCGGCGGAGCAGTACGCCGAGCTGCTCGTCGAGGCCGAGACACAGGGGCTGGCCGGGGAACAGGCCGCCGCGCTGCTCGGGCTCGGCGAGTGCGCCCTGGAGACGGGCGAGCTCGTGGCGGGCCGGCAGTACTTCGAGCGGGCCGAGGCCCATCTCGCCGGCGCGCCGCTGCCCGCCCGGGTCCCGGCGCTGCGCGGGCGGGCCGTCGCGCACTACCTCGCCGGTGAACTCCGGTACGCCGTCTATCTGCTGGAGACCACCCTCGATGAGCTGAACCGCGGCGGGCTGCACGATCCCGACGCGCTCCTGCTGCTCTACGCCAGCGCCATCGGGCCCTACATGGACATGGGCGCGCACGCCCGCGCCGCCCAGGCCGCCGAGTTCGCCCTGGCGCTCGCCCCGCAGTGCGGCGACCCGGCCCTGGTCGCGCGCATGCACCGGTCGGTCGCCCGCACCCTGGTCGCCGAGGGCCGTCTCGCCGAGGCCGACGCCTCGCTGGCCAAGGCCGCCGAGCTGTACCGGGGCCTGCAGATCCGCACCGAACTCGCCAACTGCCACTGGATGCGCGGCTACGTCTACGCCCAGGACGGCCAACTGGAGCGGGCCGAGAGCGAGTTGCGGGAGGCCCTCGGCATGCTGTCGGCCAAGCGCGCCGCCCTCTACAGCAGCCAGGTCGCCGTCGAGCTGGCCGACGTGCTGCACCGGCGCGGGAAGTCCGACGAGGCGGCGGCCCTGCTGCACGGCGTCCTCGACGACCTGTCCTCCGAGCGCGGGGCCGTCCACTCCGCCGCCGCGCACCGCCTCCTCGGCATCATCGCCGAGGACGCCCGCCGCACCGAGGACGCCGAGGAGCACTACGTCCGCGCCCTGAGCCTGCTGGAGCGGGCCGGAGCCGCGGGTGACCTGGCCGACCTGTGCCGGCTGCTGGGCGACCTGCTGCGCCGCACCGGTCGGGTGGAGGCCGCCCTGGACGCCTACCGGACGGGCCTCGGGCACCGTACGGCTCCCGGAACCACCACCCTCGGACCCGCGCCCGCCCAGCCCCCGCTGTGAGGAGACAGCGGGTACGGCAGCCGGACAACCCGCACGACAAGCGCTGAGACCAGGCCGGGGCGACGGGCCCGGCGCAGGGGTTTCGCACCTCCCGCCACGGGTAGTCGGGCGACGATTCCGGGAGGACCGGTGCGGGTCGTCCCGGGCGGGTGGTTGTGCTCCGGCCCACCCTCGCGTCCGTGGCAGGGCGCCCCGGAAGAGCGTCGACAGTGAAGGCCGGTGATGAAGGAGGCGGTGGTCGTGCGGCCCAGGGACGATCCCCCAGGCGCCCCCGGCGGCGATCCCGGTCCGCGCCGCGCCGGGGGCGGTGACCTGGACCTGGACGGGATCCGGGCCGCCGATGTGATCGCCAGGGGCGTGCGCGGCGTCGAGCCCGGCGAAGTCCCGGGACGGCTGTGCGAGGTGGCGGTCGAGCTGCTGCCGGTGATCGGCGCGAGTGTGTCGCTGCGCAGCGAGGGCATGCCCGTCCAGCTCAGTGCCAGCAGCGCGCAGGCCGCGCGCCTGGCGCAGATGCAGGCGACGCTGGGCGACGGCCCCTGCCAGAGCGTGCTGGCGGAGGGGGCGCCCGTGTTCGCCTGCGATCTGACGAGCGGCCGGGACGCGGGCCGCTGGCCGGTCTTCGCCCAGCAGGCGACGGAGGCCGGGGTGCGGGCGGTGTACGCGGTGCCGCTGGGCAGCGACGCGGTGTGCGTGGGCACCCTGGACCTGTACCGCGACCGCCCGGGCGTGCTCACCGACCGCCAAGTGCACGTGGCCCGGCTCGTGGCCGGTGTGATGACGGTGGCCCTGATGGCACTGCCCCGCGAGACCGAGGCCGCGCCGCGGGACGAGGAGCCCTGGCTGAGCGGGCTGGCCGCGGACCACGACGAGGTCTACCAGGCCGTCGGCATGATCATGGCGCAGCTCGGCGTCGGCGCCGACGACGCGCTCGCGCGGCTGCGGGCGGACGCCTTCGCGCGCGGCTGCACGGCCGTCGACGTGGCCCGTGACGTGATCGCCCACCGCAGGCGCTTCGAGCAGTAGACCCGCTGCCGATCCGGAACCGGGCTCTCAGATCCGGGCCCGCGCCTGCTTCGTGATCTCGGCCAGGCGCCGCGCCCCGAGTTTCACCGTCTGCTGCGTGACCTCCGCGTCCACCTCGTCGAGCCCGGCGTTGGTGAGCGTGATCGTCTCCTCCCCGACCCGCACGGCCGCGAGGTCCATCGTGAGGTACGTCAGCTCCCCGTCCTCCGTCTCGCCGGCCAGGGTGACCCGCAGGGCCTGCCGGGCGTCTCCCACCGGCGGCAGCGGCATGTCGCCGACCTGGACGGACTGGGCGACGCCGCGCGTGGTCGCGGCCGTGAACTCGCCGCACTTCCCCGGCAGCGACTTCAGCCAGGCCAGGGTGCGGTCGACGTCCGCCGGCGGATGGGCGGCGATCTGGTAGCGCACCTGGGCGTCGGTGTCGGCGTCGTCGAACGCGGCCGTCGCCCGCGGCCCGGCCGGGGTGCCGAAGAGCTCCTCCGAGTAGAGGGCGTCGAGCAGCCGCTGGCAGTCGGGGTCCTTCGTGGTCGACTTGAGCAGCCCGTCCCGCCAGGTCCTGGCACCCTGCGTCGGTCCCCACGGCTCCCCCAGGTCGGCGTTGGTGATCAGCGCCGCCTGGGCCTGGGCCTCGGTGAGACCGGACCCGGAGCTCGCGGGCCGCTCGACGGCGGGTGACGCCCCGGTGCCGGTCGGGGAGGCGGAGAACCAGCGTGGCCGCGGCTCGTCCTCGACGGAACAGGCGGCCGTGGCCGGCAGGGCGGTCACGGACAGCGCGCAGGCGAGGACCGCGCGGGCACCTGGGCCACGCCGGCCGGCCGGAGTGTGGGGCATCGGGGGCCTCCTGCGGGAAGTTCATGGAGGTGCCTCCCGACGGGGCGGGCTCTCCAAGATCGGGTACGTGCTCCTACGGCACCACCGCGGCGGTCGGCACACCAGTGCGACGGGCTGTTCGGGTGAGGGAGGCGTGCGCACTGCGGGCACCGCGAAAAGCAGTGGCCCCGCTGGCCCCACCCCTATTACGGTCACTCCCATGCAGCGCGCCCAGCCGTACCCGTCTCTCACGACGA
Source organism: Streptomyces africanus (assembly GCF_002150735.1). GTDB lineage: Bacteria > Actinomycetota > Actinomycetes > Streptomycetales > Streptomycetaceae > Streptomyces > Streptomyces africanus. The sequence goes on along the minus strand of NZ_MUKA01000185.1, from coordinate 2,323 downwards.
CGCCGGAGAGTGTCCCGGCGCGCTGACAGCTGACGCAGATGTCTTCAAGCCCCGGGGCGAGTGCCCGGGGTTTTTCGCGTGGTGCTCGCCCTCCGACCCGAGGAGCCCACCATGCACGACCACCGACGGCTCGGCCGTGAACTGAACCTCTTCGACACCGACCCGCTGATGGGCGCGGGGCTGCCGTACTGGCTGCCCGACGGCGCGATCGTGCGGCACGCCCTGGAGGAGTACATCCGTGAGGCGGAACAGCGGGCCGGCTACCGGCACGTGTACTCGCCCGTCCTCGGCAAACGCGAGCTGTACGAGATCTCCGGGCACTGGGACCACTACAGCGAGGACATGTTCCCGCCGATGGACCTCGGCTCGGAACAGGTCCTGCTGCGCCCGAGCCTGTGCCCCCACCACGCCCTGATCTACCGCTCCCGCTCCCACAGCTACCGCGAACTTCCCCTACGCATGGCCGAGTTGGGCGGCATGTACCGCTCGGAGCTGTCCGGCGTCCTCGGCGGCCTGACCCGGGTGCGGGCCATCACCCTCAACGACGCGCACATCTTCTGCACCCTGGAGCAGGCCGTCGAGGAGGCGCGGGCCGCGCTGGAGCTGATCGGCCGGGCCTACGCGGACCTCGGCATCCGCGCGGTCCGCCACCGTCTCTCCCTGCCGGGCGAGGGCGGCAAGTACGTGGCGGACCCGGACCTGTGGCGGCGGGCCACCGCCCTGCTGCGCGAGGTCCTGGACGGCTCCGGCATCCCCTACGAGGCCGCCGAGGGCGAGGCGGCCTTCTACGGCCCGAAGATCGACGTGCAGATCGCCGACCCGGCCGGGCGGGAGTCCACCCTGTCCACCGTCCAGATCGACTTCCACCAGCCCGAACGCTTCGACCTGCACTACATCGGCCCCGACGGGGCCAAGCACCGCCCGGTCATGGTGCACCGCAGCATCATCGGCAGCGTCGAGCGCGCGGTCGCCCACCTCGTCGAGGCCCACGGCGGGGCCTTCCCGCCCTGGCTGGCCCCGGTGCAGCTGGTGGTGCTCCCGGTGGGCGAGGAACAGGCGGACCGTGCCTGCGAACTCGTCGGCCGTGCCCGTGACCTCGGCCTGCGCGCCGAGGTCTCCGGCCCCGAGCAGGGCACCCTCGCCGCGCGCGTCCGGGAGGCCCGGCTGGTCCCGTACCAGGCGGTGATCGGCGGGCGGGAGGCCGAAGCGGACCAGGTGGCACCGCGCCTGCGGGACGGGCGACGGCTGGGGGCACTGCCCGCCGCCGCGTTCCTGCGCGGGGTCGCGGACCGGGTGGCGGCGCGCGGCACCGAGTTGTGGGAGGCGGCGCAGGAGCGGGTTCGCCCGTAGGCGGAGGTGCCGCAGGCCATAGGGTCGATCGTGCGAAAGCCAGTGCGGGAACAGTGGAAGGAGCCACCGCCGTGACGGACGGGCAGCGTATTCCGGTGATCATCGACTGCGACACGGGCGTCGACGACGCCCTCGCCCTGCTGTTCGCCGTACGGCATCCGGCGCTCGACGTGCGGGCGATCACCTGCGTGGCCGGGAACACGGACGTGGACGGCGTGGTCCGCAACACCCTGACCGTGCTGGAGGTGGCCGGTGCCGGTGACATTCCCGTGGCCCGGGGCGCCGAGCGGCCGCTCATCGAACCCGTGCGGACGGCGCGGCATGTGCACGGGCATGACGGGATGGGGGACCTGGGGCTGCCCGCGCCGACCCGGGTGCCGGTCGACGTGGACGCGGTGACGCTGCTGCGGCGCGAGATCCTCGCCTCGCCGAGGCCGGTCACGCTGATCCCCACGGCGCCCCTGACGAACATCGCGCTGCTGCTGCGGACGCACCCGGAGGTGACCCGCAACATCGAGCGGATCGTGTTCATGGGCGGCGCGGTGGCGACCGGGAACGCCACGCCGGTCGCGGAGTTCAACGTGTGGCACGACCCGGAGGCGGCGGCGGTGCTGCTCACGGCGGGGGTGCCGATCACGATGTACGGGCTGGACGTGTTCAAGCGGGTCCTGGTGCCGGCGGCCGATGTCCAGCGCCTGCGCGCGGGCACGGACCCCAGCCTCCGCCTGGCCGGCGAACTCCTCGCCCACCGCGACCCGGCCACCTCGGGGGATCCCACCCCGACGGGCGGGCTCGGCGACGCGGGCGCGGTGTGCGCGGTGGTCGACCCGGGCGGCCTGACCACCGAGCGGCTGCCGGTCGAGGTCGCCCTCGCCCCCGGACCCACCCGCGGCCAGACGATCGTCGACCGCCGCCCGCTCCCCGGCGAGAGCGAGATCCACGAGGGAACCCGCGCCCAGCCCCTGGTGGACGT
>NZ_MUKA01000184.1 GCF_002150735.1 Streptomyces africanus | reverse complement strand
CCGCCGCCTGCGCATCCGCTGGGAACGACGCGACGACATCCACGAAGCCTTCCTCGGAATCGCCGTCTGCCTGATCACCCACCGCCACGTCCAGAGGCTTTGTTAGGGCCAGTTAGCGCGGCCATCGTCGACCGGCTCACCTTCGGCGGCAACCTGATCCCGACCGGCACCGACTCCTACCGCCTGGCGCTCACCCAGGCCCGGGCAACAGCACAGAACGCCGCCGGCTGACCTCACCCGGCCGGTGGAAGGCGATGCCGTCTTGCCCCGCACGCGAGGGTCCGGACTGCCTCCCGCTATTGCGGTGCGATGGCTTTGAGCCAGTCCTCGACGGCGACGACATCTGCCCACTGCGGGAACAGCTTTTCGATGAGGACCCGGTGCACCTCGGGGTCGGTGTCGAGGCAGGCATCCGCCAGGACGGTGAGGTCGAAGTCCAGGTCGATGGCGTGCCACAGGGTGGACAGCACTACAGCGCTGGTAGCGATGCCAGTGAGAACAAGGCTGTCGATATCGCGAGCCCTGAGTACCAAGTCGAGGTCGCTGCCCGAGAACGCGCTCCCACGCCTCTTGGTAACCACCACGTCGCCCTGCTGGGGCGCAACATCATGATGAATCTCGGTGCCAGGGGCCCCCTCGGCGAACAGGCCGGCCCGCAGGACGTTTGTCATCACCTTGTTGCGAGGGCTGACTTCCGGATCGCCCGGCCGTAACCCCATCACCACGTAGATCACGGGGATGCCGGCAGCCCTCGCACCGTCGATCGCCCCGCGCAAGCGCGGCAGATATCCGGAACCGTCGTCGGCGATGGCCACGACGTCCCGTTGCACGTCCAGCACCAGAAGTGCGCTGTTCGCCATGCTTGCCGTCCCTTCTCCGTTGGAAACACGAGCAAGTCTGGTGGATCAACCGAGCCGCGGTGGAAGTTTCGGAGATCGTCACAGCGTCGCGCCGCAGTGCACCCCATGACCGGAGGCGGCGGTGCCGACGGCGGCTTCGGCCACCAGCGGGGCCTCGCGTGCCGTATCGAGGCTGATCTGAACCATCCCAACTCGGCCGCGCTGGAGACCGGCGGCGACCATCTGGAGGACGGGGCCGGCTGTTTACGGTGAGGTCGTGCCTCAGACCCCACCGTCGGGCCGGGCCCGGGGTTCTGACGCAGGCGGTTCCGGCGGGGTCGTGTTCGGTGGGTGGGGATTGTCCGTCTCGGATTGTTGCTGTTGTTCGAGCCGGTTGCTGGTACGCAGGGTTTGAGTGGGCGCGGGGTCAGAGGGCCACACGAGGAGCAGGTATTCCTCGGTGGGCGTTTCAGATGTCTTGTCCCATGCTGTTTCTCTGCCTCGGGCGTGGACGCGGACGCGGTAGTGGGTGCTGCCTCGTCCTGTGAGTGGCCTGTTCGGGTCGGGCGGGCCGAAGTCGAGTGACTCGAGTTGGAGGTGGTCGCGGGGGGCTACCACGCTGGCTTCCACGACCTCTTCCCAGGGCCGTGAAGTATCGAGCTCTGTCGCTGGTTCTTGTTGCGCCTGGACGCAGACACGGACGGATCCGGTGCGGATGCCGGTGCGGACGAGGGCTCCGCCTTGCAGCATGGGCGCGATGAGGCCGTTCGACCAGTCCGCGGAATGCACCGGGATCTCTCCCTCATCCACACTCTCTTTCTTGCAGGCGTAGCCGTCTCTTGCGTTGCCGGTGTAGGAGCCCTTGAGTACGTCGCCCCACCCCTTGGGGGCAGTGACGTCGACCTGGTGGGCGATGCGAGATTCGCTGGTGTTGCCGTAGCTGTAGTTGATGATGATGATGATGTCGACCCCACCGGTCTGGGTCCTGGTGCCGTTCCGTTCCATAAACGTCCGGTAGATGACCCCGTCGATCCGGCAGGCTTGAGTGCGGGTGGCCAGCAGCCGGTTCTGGGCGTTCTCGCACCACTGCGGGGGCGCTACCCCCGCCAGGAGCTGGTTGGTCTCGCTGCCCGGCAGAGCCGGTAAGTCGCTGATGGGGTTGTACTCGATGCACGCTCCGCGGCCGTTCTCGTCCGGCGCTGTGCAGCTCTCCACCGGATCGGTGAGGCGGCTGGTGCCGGTCTTGCTCGCGGGCCGGTCAGAACCTGGAGTTACCTCCGGAACCAGACGCACAGCGTGGGAATCTGCGACTGTTTCGCCGATGGGGCTCTTATCGCCCGTGCCGGCGAAAGCGGGAGCCGTGAGCGCAGCCAAGGCCGAAGCTGCGGCAGCCACCCCTAACCAGCGTCTCTTTCGATACTTCTGCACCAGGTTTCCCTTCACTGAAGTGTGAGCGTGAATGCACACTCGCCCCACAGAAACCTCACAGAATGCAGTGAGTCAAAGGTCATCTCTGCATGGCAGTGACTACGCGCCACCCCGGGGCGGTCCATCGAATGACCCGAACCGCGCCTCCCCCTCAGTCGGCATGCACCGCTTCCCCGTTTGCCTAACAACAGCTAACACAATGAGGTGGATGTGCCCTGACTGCCGTGACCGTGGTGGCAGTTGAGCGTTCGGTCAGGTGTGGGGATGTCGCCGTGGATCGTGTCGGATGAGCTGTGGGACCGTCTTGAACCGCTGCTGCCACAGCGCGAGCGCAGGTTCCGGTATCCGGGCCGCAAGCCGCTGCCGGACCGCGAGGTGCTGTGCGGGATCCTGTACGTGCTGCACACCGGCATCCAGTGGGAGTATCTGCCGCAAGACCTCGGCTTCGGCTCGGGCATGACGTGCTGGCGGCGGCTGCGGGACTGGAACGAGGCCGGGGTATGGCAACGGCTGCACGAGGTCCTGCTGGCCGAGCTGAACGCGGCCTCGCGCCTGGACTGGTCCCGCTGCGTGGTCGATTCCTCCCACGTCAGGGCGCTAAAAGGGGGAGCCACACAGGACCGTCACCGGTCGACCGGGGCCGGGCCGGCTCGAAACACCACTTGATCACCGACGGCCACGGCACCCCACTCGCGGTCCTGCTGACCGGCGGCAACCGCAACGACGTCACTCAGCTGCTTCCCCTGCTCGACGCGATCCCGCCGGTCCGCGGCCGGGTCGGGCATCCCCGGCGCAAGCCGGACTCGCTGTTCGCCGACCGAGGCTACGACCACGACATCTACCGCGACCAGGTCCGCGCCCGCGGGATCGTGCCCGCGATCGCCCGCCGCGGCACCCTGCACGGCACTGGTCTGGGTACCTACCGCTGGGTCGTGGAAAGGAGCTTCGCGTGGCTGCACGGCTTCCGGCGTCTGCGGATCCGGTGGGAACGGCGGGCCGACATCCACGAAGCGTTTCTCAAACTCGCCTGCTGCCTCATCACCCACCGACAACTCAGCTCATTGTGTTAGCCGTTGTAAGAGTGAGTCGCACCTGGTCTGCCAGGGGAGCGCCGACGGAGGCCGCACGAGGATGCTCACTCCTATGAGGTGACGCCCTTCCGACTTGCACTTGGCGAGCGATTGACATGCGCCTGACGGAATGGCAACCCGTGGTGGAGGGGCTGATTGTCCGATTACTGTCGTCCCGCTTCAGAGTTCGATCACGGTCACAGGCCGGCCATGTCGGCTCGGGAGTCGCTGGGTTACTCAAAGAACCTCAGCCGACTGCTGTGTGCCCGACGCAGTCGGCACGGCACCGGACGCCCGTCTAGGTCCACGCCGGCGACTGCTACGCCGCAGGCAACCGCCGCCGCCCCGTCAACCGCGACGAACCCCGCCGCCTCCTTGCCTCGGGCCTGCCCGCCTGCCCCCACTGCCAGCCCGACATCGAGCTCCGCATCCTCGACTGACTACGGGTGATCGCTCGCGGACGTGCTCTTTGCGGAAGAACGTCTACAGCTGGCGGCCTGGGCGGCCGTGCCGATCTGACTTACCGCTCGTCAGGGTGACGGTGCTCCCCGCTCCCGGGCGGCAGCCTGGATACGCCACCGCCGTCTGGAACACTGCCGCCTCGACCTGGCCAACCCCCGTCTGAAGAACCGCCCGCTCCAGAACATCGCCGAACGCTGGGGCTTCACCACCCCGACCCACTGCAGCCGCCTCTTCCGGGCCACCTACGGGGCACCACCGCGGGAAATTCGCAACCTGTCGCCCACGGCATGCGCGAATCGGCAACGACCCTGCGCGGAATGACACGGCCGGCCGCCGTCCGGGCGGCGGGCCGTCCCCCATGACTGACGTCACTTCTCGTGAAAATCCGCAAGGCTCAAGATCGCTAAGTGCTGCTTAAGCCGACATACAAACGCTGCTGCTTGAAGTGAACGAAGCCAATGCCCCGACGCTCGGCGTCCTCACTGGTCAGCACGGGTTCAGCGCCCAGGCTGCCGCACCTCCCGTTGCGCAGGTCCAGGTCCTGCGACGACGCCTCGTTCGCACTCTCGCCGGTGCGGTCCGGCTCGGTGGCGGACGGGTTGCGACGGCGTTCAGATGATGAGCCAGTGCATAGTGATTGCTGTTGTCTGAAAACTGTTGTTGCGAATGCTTTGCGTCAAGTACGCACACCCGTCGGGGACCCCCGACAGCCTGTGACTGACCTCTGAGCTGCAGGAACGACAGATTCCGCCGCTCAAACCCCCTGGCACGTGAAACCCGTCACGCTTGACCCGAGATCGTGTGGCGATCAACGCTGTATCGGCCACGCAGCCACCCGGAGGCGGGGCCCTCCGTCGCGACAGTCCGGGTTTGAGCGTCGTCGTATTGGTATGCGCTTGTACGGGGGTTCCATGCACGACCACCGCGCGACCCATTGCCGTCTGAGCGGCCGAATATCCGCGGCCCCCAGCGAGTTACTCCACAGAGAGATCCTGGAACCCCAGTTCCGGTACGAGGCAGAGAATCTCCTTCCCTGGTATCTGGCCATTGAGAAGGTTCTGCTTCTCGAGTACAGCCGAATGGACCTGATCGGGAAGGGAGACGCCCGGCGCATCGGGTCTCTGCTGAACGAGATCACGGCTGACGGGCTCCAGGCCGATCCGGAGGCGAATTACTCGGACATCGCCTTCGCCGTGGAACGATATGTCGAGCACCGGCTCGCCCCCGCCGTACCCCGGTGGCACGTCGATCGAAGCCGCAACGACCTGCAGGCCTGCGCTCAACTCCTCTTCGGCAAAAGCCAGGTGCTCCGGGCCGCCGCGGCGCTCGCCACGTTCGGCCGGTCGGCGCACCGGCTCGCTGCACGGCATCTGCACACCCCGATGCCCGGCTACACACACCTGCAGTCCGCCCAGATCATCACGCCGGGCTTCTACCTGGCAGCTGTCGCGGACCGGGTACTTCACTCGCTGGAACGGTTCATCAACACCTACCGGGGTATCGACCTATGCCCGCTGGGCGCCGGTGCAATGGCCGGCCAGGAAATCCCCTGGGACCGTGAAAGAATGGCGCGCCTTCTCGGTTTCCAGGCAGCCAACCCGCACGCCCTGTCAGCGGTCGCATCGCGTGACTGGGTCGTGGAGGTCACCGCTGAACTCTCGCTGCTCGCCACGTGGCTCGGACGCTTCTGCACCGATCTGATGACCTGGGGCAGCTCCGAGTACGGCCTGATCGAGCTTCCCGACGAACTGTCCGGCATCTCCTCGGCCATGCCACAGAAGAAGAACTATCCGATCCTTGAGCGCATCCGCGGCAAGACCGCTCATCTCGTCTCGCTGCATCTGGATGCCGTGCTCGGGCAGCGAAACACCCCCTACTCGAACACCGTCGAGGTCTCGAAGGAGGCCGGCGCCCATGTGCTGACCTCATTCAACACGCTGCACTCCACCCTGAGCCTCTTCACTACGGTTCTGGAGCATCTCCGTTTCCGGGAACAGCGCGCGCTCGCACTGTGCGAACAGGAGTACCTGGGGGGCTTCTCCCTGGCCAACCTGCTCACTCTCGAGGAGGGCGTGCCGTGGCGCAGGGCACAGGTCATCGCGGGGCAGTTCATCACGGCGGCGGTGGAACGCGACCTTGCGCCCCGCCAGGCCGATCCGGACCTGCTGAAGGCCGTCGCCTCGGAGAACGGCTTCGATCTCGCCCGGCCGAAGCACCTCCTCACCGAGTCCTTCGATGTCCGGCGGGGCCTGCTCCGCAAGAACTCTTCGGGCTCCGCGCACCCGGACGCTGTCCGCGGGTTACTGAACGTGCAGGCAGCCCGTTTCGACGAGCTGGAGAAGGAATGGGCCGCGCACGCGGAGACGGTTGACGCCGCCCTCGCGGAGACGGACCGCCTGCTGAGGGTCGGGGCCACGGAACCGGGATCGGCCGATACGGAGGGCGCAGACCGGTGAACGTGGACAAAGAAGCCTTGAAGCGCACCACTCCAGTCCTCGGGGCGGCAACCGGCACGGGCAGGGCTCACGGTACGTTCGGGGAGTTGTTGCAGGGGGTTCTCGAGGAAAACGGTCTGGACTTCCTCGTCACCTTCCCCATATCTCTGGCCACCACGGCCGATTTCCAACTGATCGAGGGCGCCGGGGAGATAACGGTCAGGCCTGCGCACAAACGGAAGGCCCAGGCTCTGGCGCAGCGCATCCTGCGTGACCGTCAGGTCGGCGGCGGTGGGCTGTTGACCCTGATCAGCTCGATCCCCGTAGGAAAAGGGCTGGCCAGTTCGTCCGCCGACCTGGTGGCCACGGCCCGGGCGGTGGGCGACTCGCTCGGAATACAGTTCACAGAGAGTGAGATCGAGGCACTGCTGAGGGATGTGGAACCGTCGGACGGCGTCATGTACCAGGGCATCGTCGCCTTTTACCACCGGCAGGTCCGCCTCAAGGAGCGGCTGGGTTTTCTGCCGCCGCTGACGATCGTCGCACACGACATCGGAGGAATGGTCGACACAGTGCTGTTCAACCGGTCACCCAAGCCCTTCGACGCGGCTGACCGGAAGGAATACAGCAGGCTGCTGGACCAGTTGCGCGAGGCCCTGCTGCACGGAGATCTCGACACGGTCGGCAAGGTGTCCACACGCAGCGCGCGCATGAATTCAAAGGTCATCGCGCGGGACTACTTCGACGACATTCTGCGCATCTGTCACGAGGTCGACGGCCTCGGTCTCGTTCTGGCACACAGCGGTACGAATCTCGGAATCCTGCTGCGCGACGACATCAGCGACCACACGGACCGTCTGGCCCATGCCAGGAAGTCCTGCGAGGCGCTCCCCGGTTCCGTCTCTCTCTACCACTCGATGGGACCGGAAAGTTATGACACCTGCGGCGAATAAGCCGAATGCGACATCTCTCGGGGGATCCAAATTGATCTTCAACAGCATGGTCGACGCCATCGGCCGCACTCCGCTGGTGCGCCTGCGTACCGCAGCGCCCGGCGTCGAGGTTTACGCCAAACTGGAGTTACAGAATCTTTTCGCGATGAAGGACCGGGTCGCCCGGAACATGCTTCTGGAGGCCAGACGCACCGGGGCGTTGCGCGACGGGGCGCCGATCGTGGAGAGCTCCTCCGGCACCATGGCACTCGGTGTGGCCCTGGTGGGCACCGCTCTTGGTCACCCCGTGCACATCGTCACCGATCCTCGTATCGATGCCATCACCCTGGCCAAGCTGCGTTCGCTGGGCTGTGACGTCCACGTCGTCCATGCCATGACCAGCCACGGCTGGCAGAGCGCCCGGCTCGAGGAGCTGGAGCGGCTGATGGCCGACCTGCCCGGCGCCTTCTGGCCCCAGCAGTACAGCAACCCCGACAACCCCGGGGCCTACCGGCTGCTGGCGGAGGAGATCGAGGAAGACCTCGGCTCGGTGGACGTCCTGGTCGGCTCCGTCGGCAGCGGCGGCTCGCTGTGCGGAACGGCTCGGGCGCTGCGGCGCAGGCTGCCCGGCCTGCGGGTGGTGGGTGTCGACTCGGTCGGCAGTGTCCTGTTCGGGCAGCCGGACGTCCCGGGCCGGCTGCAGAGCGGGCTGGGCAACAGTCTCCTGCCGAAGAACCTGGACCGTCGGATCATCGACGAAGTGCACTGGCTCAACGACCGGGAGGCGTTCGAGTCGACACGTGCCCTCGCCCGGGAACAGCAGCTGTTCGCCGGCAACACTTCCGGGTCGGTGTACCGGGTGCTGACGCACCTGGCGGCGAACGCGGAACCGGGGACCCGGATCGTCGGCATCCTCCCGGACCGGGGCGACCGATACGTGGACACCATCTACGCCGACGGCTTCTGGGAGGAGAAGGGGCTGTCCGAGCTGGAGTCACGGCAGGCCCCGGTTGCCGTACCACTCGACCAGGTCGTCCACGGATGGTCCGTGGCCTCACTGCGCGAGCTGCCCGCGCAGACCCGCCACCTGCTGTTCGTGGAGTCCAACACCACCGGCACCGGGATGCTGGCGCTGTCCGTCGCGCGTCGGCTGGGCTTCGAGCCGGTGATGCTGACCAGCGCCCCGGAGCGGTACGCGGGCCTGGACGAGACCGGCTGCCGGGTGATCGTCTGCGACACCAACTCCCAGGCGGCGCTGCGCCGTACGATCCAGCACGAGTTCCGGCGCGAGGATCTGGCCGGCGTGACGACCACCAGCGACTTCTATGTCCCCGCGGTCGCCGAGCTGACCACCTGGCTGGGCATGCCCGGCAACCCGGCCGACGCGGTGACCGTGTGCCGCAACAAGGCGCTGCTGCGGGAGAGGCTACGGGAACAGGGTGTGGCGCAGCCGGGCTTCGCCACCGTCACCGATGTCGCCGAGGTGCCCGCCGCCCTGGCCGCGGTGGGGCTGCCCTGTGTGGTCAAACCCGCGGACGACTCCGGGTCCAACAACGTGCTGCTGTGCCACACCGAGGAAGAGGTCGCCGCCCAGACACGGAAGATCCTCGACATCCGCTTCAACGTCCGCAGCATGCCCACGGCGGGCACCGTCCTGATCGAGGAGTACGTCGACGCGTCCGAGTTCAGTGTCGAGATGTTCAGCTGGAACGGGCAGACGCACTGCGTCGGGATCACGGAGAAGACCGTGACGGGGCTGCCGTACTTCGTGGAGTACCGGCATGTCTTCCCCGCCCCGCTGCCCACGGAACAGGCGGCCGCGTTGGAGGACACCGTGCGCCGTGCCGTGTCCGCTGCGGGCATCGTCCTCGGTGCCACCCATACCGAAGTGCGCCTGACCGCGGACGGCCCGGTGGTCATCGAGATCAATCCGCGGCTCGCCGGCGGAATGATTCCGGAGTTGGTCCACCTGGCCACCGGTACGCAGTTGCTCGACCAACAGGTGCGGGTCGCGGTGGGTCTGCCGCCCGAGCCGATGCAGGAGCCGACCCGTTACGCCGGCATCCACTTCCTGCTGGCGGACCGCCCCGGAAAGCTGGCCGCGCTGGCCGGCGCGGACCAGGCACAGAGCACGTCCGGCGTCGACCGGGTGGTCGTCACCGCCCGGCCAGGGGCTCAGGTCAGCCCGCCCCGCAACGCCTACGACCGCCTGGGCTACGTCATCGCCCACGGCGACACCTATGAACAGGTCACCAAGATTCTGGCCGAGGCCGTCGGCCGAACGGCCGTCGTCCTGGAGGGCGACGACGCATGGGAGGGGCACGCCCAGTGATCGAGCTGCGCAGCGACACATTCACCCTGCCGACCCGGGAGATGCTCCGGGCCATGGGCGAGGCGCCCCTCGGGGACGACGTCTACGGCGAGGATCCCACGACGAACCGGCTGGAGCAGCTGGCCGCCACCACGCTGGGCAAGGAGGCCGGTTGCTTCATGCCGAGCGGCACCATGGCGAACCTGGCCTCGATCATGGCGCATGCGCCGCGCGGTGCGAAGGTGCTGGTGGGTGACGAGAGCGATATCTACATCTACGAGGCCGCAGGCGCCTCGGTGTGCGGCGGGATCGCCTACGAGCCGATTCCCACCCAGCCGGACGGGCGGCTGCTGCTCGCCGACCTCGCCAAGGGATTCCCGGACGACCCCGACGACCCGCAGTTCGCGCTGCCCGCGCTGATCTGCCTGGAGAACACCCACAATCGGTCCGGCGGTGCCGTCCTGCCGATGGAGTATCTGCGCGGGGTACGCCGGTTCGCCGACGAACGGGACGTGCCGATCCATCTCGACGGCGCCCGGATCTTCAACGCGGCTGTGGGCGCGGGCGTCCCTGTCGCGGACATCGCGCGGTACGCGGACTCCGTCCAGTTCTGCCTGTCCAAGGGCCTGTCCGCCCCGATCGGCTCCATGGTCGTGGGCACGGGGGCGTTCATCACCCGGGTGCGCCGGATCAGGAAGATGCTCGGCGGCGGTATGCGGCAGACCGGAGTGGTCGCGGCGGCCGGCATCCTCGCCATCGAGAACGCCGACCGGCTGGCCGAGGACCACCGCAACGCCGAACGCCTGGCTCTCGGCCTGGCGAAGATCCCGGGCGTCGACGTCCTGCCAGCCAAGACACGCACCAACATCGTCATGTTCCGGGTCACCGACGACCGGTTCACCTGGCAGACCTTCGCTCAGGCCGCGGCCCGACACGGTCTGGCCGTGGCGGAGCTGGGCCACGGGCGGCTGCGGGCCGTCACCCACCGCGGGGTGAGCGCACAGGACGTGGACGAGGCGATCGCCGTCGTCGAACGCGTTCTCGCCGGTCCGGCCGTCCCCGTCGAGGCCGAGGCAGGAGCCGGTCACCGTGCCTGAACAGCCACGTCCGTCGTTCCCCAGCATCCCCGCCGCGCTGTCCCACTGGGCCGCACTACGCCCCGACGACGTGGCCTATGTCTTCGCCTCGTCGGAGAAGGGCTCCGAGCACGAAGTGGGATACCGGGAGCTGGAGCACTCCGCGCTCAACGTCGCGGCCTTCCTTCAGACGACCGCACAGCGGGGCGACCGCGTACTGCTCCTGCTACCACCCGGCCTCGACTACCTGACCGCGTTCCTGGGCTGCCTGTACGCCGGGATGGTGGCGGTACCGCTGTACCCACCGCGCCCTGGGGCCAAGCTCGACCGGGTCGAGGCGGTCGTCCGCGACTGCCGCCCCGCACACGCGCTCACCACCGACGCACTGCTGGAACACCTTCAGGAGCTACCGCACTCCGCCGGGGCCCACCGGCTTCGGCTGCACAGCGTGGAAGGGATCGGGAAGGCCGAGCAGGGCGTTTACGAGCCGGTCGCACTCGACGGCGGCGACCTCGCCTTCCTGCAGTACACCTCGGGGTCGACGGGACAGCCCAAGGGCGTGATGGTCGGTCACGGCAATCTGGTCGAGAACGACCGGGCCATCGCGGAGGGGTTCGGGGTCCGTTCCGACGACGTCATCCTCAGCTGGCTGCCGCTGTACCACGACATGGGGCTGATCGGCACCGCCCTGCTGCCCCTGTACCTCGGTGTCAAGGCCGTGCTGCTCGACACGTTCGCGTTCATCCACGATCCGCTGATCTGGCCGGAGGCGGTCTCCCGGTACGCGGCGACCTGTTCCGGCGGGCCCAACTTCGCCTACCAGCTGCTCACCGACCGGTATGACGCGGAACGCCTCGCAGGTGTCGATCTCGGTTCCTGGCGCATCGCGTTCAACGGGGCGGAGCCGATCATTCCTTCGACGCTGGAGGGCTTCGCGGCGCTGTACGGGCGTCACGGCTTCGACCGCAGCGCCCTGTACCCGTGCTACGGGCTGGCAGAGGCCACCCTGTTCGTCTCGGGCGCCGAGCCCATGACCGGATACCGCAGCCTGTCGGTGAGCCGCCGCGCCATCGAGAGCGGCCGACTTCAGGAGGCGGTGCCCGCCGAGGACGGCGACAGCCTCGTCGTCGTGTCGTGCGGCGAGGTGGCCGCACGCACCGAGATCGTCATCCGCTCGGCGGACGGACGCGCTCTGCGGGACGGGGAGGTCGGCGAGATCTGTGTGTGCGGTCCCGGCGTGGCGGGCGGCTACTGGGATCGGCCCGAGGTGTCCGAGGAGACCTTCCGCGCCCGGGTGGCCGGGCGGGGGGGGGACCTTCCTGCGCACCGGCGATCTCGGTGCGCTCCGGGACGGTCAGCTGTACCCGGTCGGCCGCAGCAAGGACCTGATCATCGTCGCCGGACGCAACTTCTACCCGCACGACATCGAGAACCTCGCCTCCGCCGTCTCCGGCGACCTGCGTCGCGGCTGCGCGGCGGCGTTCCAGCCGGACTTGGCCGAGCCCCGGGTGGTGCTCGTACTGGAAGCGGCGCGGTCCGCTGTCTCACGGCTGCGGGCCGACGCCGCCGCGCTGCGGGAGCTGGGTGCGGCGGTGCGTCGCCGAGTGGGTGCCGAAGCCGGTCTCGACCTGGCCGACGTGGTCTTCGTCTTTCCCGGTTCGATTCCCAAGACATCCAGCGGGAAGATACGACGGGCCGAGACGCGACAGCGTTTCCTCGACGGGCGGCTGCGCCTGATCGGCGAGGTCCGAGCCCAGTACTCCGCCCCCGGGCCGGTGGGCCCGGATGAGCCGGACTTGGACGCCTCGGACCCGGGGATCCGCCCCGAAGCGGTGCGCACCACGCTGGCCCGGCTGGTCGCGGCCCACGCGGGGACCGAGCTCGCCGCGGAGGACTTCGCGCTGCCGCTGGCGGCGCTCGGCCTCGACTCGCTGAAGCTGGTGGCCCTGCGCGGCGGAATCGAGCGGCAGTCCGGACGGCGTCTCGACACCGACCTGTTCTTCGGCGACCGCTCCCTCGACGACATCGCCGAGGCCCTCGTCCGCACTCCGGCGCCTGCGGAGCCGGGCCGCGGGGAACCGGTCGAAGGTCCCGGGGCCGACCCGGACCACGGCGCCTACCCGGCGACCGAGGGGCAGGTCCAGTTCCAGTTCCGGCACGAACTGCTGCCCGAGGACACTGCGCACAACCTGCCGGTCGCCCTGCGCATCGGCCGCCGGCTGGAGCCGGACCGGATCCGCCACGCCGTCGCCGCCGTCATGGCCCGGCACGCCGCGCTGCGCAGCACTCTGGGCGAGCCCGGAACCGCCACCCAGGTTCTGCACGAGCCGGGCACCCTGCCTCTGGACTTCGCCCACTGGGAGACGAGCACCGACGACGAGGCGGAGGCCCGTCGGCTGCTTCAGAACGCGGCACACCGGCGGTTCGACCTCACCCGCGGGCCTCTGGTGCGCACAGCGGCAGTGATCTCACCCAGGAGCACCGTGCTGCTGCTGACCGCTCATCACGCGGTCGTCGACTACTGGTCGTTGCGCATCGTGCTGGCCGAGTTGTTGTCCTCGCTGCTGGACGTCCGGCTGCCCAGCCCCGCTCCAGCCCGCGGTGCCGTGGACTGGGTCCGCCACCAGGCCCACGCACTGGACACACCGGCCGCCCGGGCCAGGGCTGCTCGAGCGGTCGAGAAGTGGCGTCCGGTGCGCGACCATCTCCTGTTCCCCTCCGGCACGCCCGCGCCCCGCCGACGTACCCCGGCCTCGGTGGTGGACTTCGCGGTGGCCGCGGACCTCACTCGTCGGGTGTACGAAGACGCCAAGGCGCACGGCCACACTCCGTTCGTCCTGCTCGCCGGCGCCTATCTGCGCGCCCTGCACGAGGTCACCGGTCAGGAGCGGATCGTCGTCGGCACGCCGTACCACAACCGCGACGACTGGCGCTTCGCGGGCACGGTGGGCTACCTGGTCAACATGGTGCCGCTGCTGGGTGACTTCCGGAGCGGCGCCGACTCCGACGACCTGCGCGCACGCACCTGGCGGGAAGTGCGCGGCTCCCTGGAGACGGCGGAGGTGCCCTTCTTCCGGCTCGTCAGGGCTCTGGAACCCCCTCGGCACGGCCAGAACCCGTTGTTCCAGGCGACGTTGACCTTCCAGCAGTCGGCGGACGGCCTGCTGGACGACGGATTCTCGATTCCCTGGAGCGGCTGCCGGCAGAGCCTGGGTGGTGTCGAGGTACGTGCCTTCGACATCCCGCCACGCGACACCGCCTTCGCGGTGAGCCTGTACGGCGCCCGGGACGGCGACCGTCTGGTGTTCCGTCTGGAGCATCAGGAACACCTCGTCCCGGCCCGGACCGCCGGGCTCCTGCGCGACGCGTTCCAGACAGCCCTGGCCGATCTCACCGCCCCGGCCGCCCCTTTGAGCCGCACCGGAACCGCTGGAGGCTGACATGAAGGAGAAGACTGTGCCGACCTCGCCGCTGGCCGGTGTGGACAGCCTCGTCGAAGGCTTCACCGCCACCGTCCGGGCCCACGGGGGCCGGGCCGCCGTGCGCTGCGGCGACCAGACGCTCACCTACCGGGAACTCGACAAGCGGGTGCGAGCCCTGGCCGCCGCTGTCACCGCCCGCTCCACGGAGCCGGAGCGCCCGGTCGGCGTCCTGCTGGACCGGTCCGCCGACATGGTGGCCGCCGCTCTGGCCGCCCTGTGGACCGGTTCCTCGTATGTGCCGCTGGACCCGTCGACACCCGCGGCGCGACTGGAGCTGATCCTCGAGGACGCGGCGCCCTCGGTGGTCATCACGTCACGGAATCTGGCCGGACAACTGCCCGAGGCCGTGACCGCGGTGTGCGTGGACGACACGCTGCCGGAACCCCTGACCGGCGTACCGGCGTCCGTGGACCGGGACACTCGGGCGTACGTCATCTTCACGTCCGGCACGACGGGGCGCCCGAAGGGGGTCCAGGTCTCGCACGGCAACGTGCTGCGTCTGTTCACCAGCACCGAACCCCTCTACGGATTCGGCCCCGATGACGTGTGGACGTTGTTCCACTCGTTCGCCTTCGACTTCTCCGTGTGGGAGATGTGGGGGGCGCTGCTGTACGGGGGTTGTGTGGTGGTGGTGCCCCGGCAGGTCGCCCAGGACCCGGAGGCGTTCCGCCGCCTGCTCGACGACGAGCGGGTGACCGTCCTGAACCAGACACCGACGGCCTTCAACCAGCTCGTCGCCGAGGATGCCCGGCACGCGGACCGGCTGCCGCTGCGCTGGGTGGTCTTCGGCGGGGAGGCGCTGCACTTCTCCGACCTGAGCCGCTGGGTGGCCAAGTACGGTGACGACAGCCCGGTTCTGGTCAATATGTACGGCATCACCGAGACCACCGTGCACGCATCCCACCGCCGCGTGCGCGCCGCCGACCTGAAGGACGGCCGCTCGCTGATCGGCCGCCCGCTGCCCGACCTGGGCTTCACCCTGGTGGACGACTCGCTCGCCCCGGTGCCCGAGGGCGAGACCGGCGAGATCCTGGTCACCGGACCCGGAGTGGCCCTCGGCTACCTGGACCGGCCCGAGCTCACCCGCGAGCGGTTCGTCGAACTGCCCGGCGTCGGTCGGGCCTACCGCTCCGGCGACCTGGCCCGGCTCACGGACGACGGGGAGTTCGCCTACGAAGGACGCAAGGACGACCAGGTCAAGATTCGTGGCTTCCGTATCGAACTCGGCGAGATCCAGGCGGTCCTCAACGACGTCCCGGGCGTCCTTCAGGCGACCGTGGTGGTGACCCGGCCACAGGCTCCCGCCGGGCCCGTGGTCAAGGAGGCCGAGCTGTCGCTGCGGATCACCGACATACGGGACCTGGTACGCGGCGCGTCCCGCGGCCGCAGGAACCGCGACGACGTCCCACGGATCGTGGCCTACATCGTGCCCGGCGGCGGCCTCGACGCCGACGACCTGTTCCAGCGGCTGCGCCGCCGCCTGCCGCCGTACATGATCCCGGCGTTCGTGGTGCCCGTCGACGCGATCCCGCTCAACCACAACGGCAAGGTCGACCAGGGTCGGCTGCCGGTGCCCACCACCGCCAACTGCCTGCGGGAGACGCCCCCGGACGTGGTGCCGGCCGATGCCCCGGATCCCGGGTCGGACGCCGTGGCGGGCGCCATCAGCGCCGTCTTCGCCGACGTCCTCGGGGTGACAGGGGTGAGCGAGGACGACTCCTTCTTCAGCGTGGGCGGCGACTCCATCCTCGCCCTGAAGCTGCGGGCCGAGGCCCTCAAGCGCGGGATCTCCCTGGAACTCGGCGACATCTACGCCCTCCAGACGCCCCGTGCGCTGGCCGCCGTCGCCGAGCAGGCCACCGAGAGTGAACAACAGCCGCCGACGGCACCGTTCAGCCTGCTCGACCCGGCGGACCGCGAGGCGCTGCGGGCACGGGACGTCGAGGACGCCTACCCGGTGGGCACGCTCCAGGCCGGGCTGCTGTTCCACAGCGCCTACGAGAGCGACGTGAACATGTACTGCGACATCTTCATGTTCCGGCTCCGAGGGGTGAGCTACGACGACGAGGCGATGCGGCGGGCCGTGGCACGTGCGGTGGAACGCCATGACATCCTGCGGACCTCGTTCCACTTCTCCGGCTACACGCAGCCGCTCCAGCTGGTGCACCGCTCGGCCACCGCCCGGGTCACCGTGGAGGATCTGCGGGAACTGGCACCGCGGGAGCAGGAGGCGCGGCTGGCCGCCTGGCAGGAAACCGAACGGCTCACCCCCTATGACTGGGCCGAGCCCCCGCTGATCCGCTTCGCCGTCCATCTGCTCGGCGACGACGAGTTCCTGTTCGCGATGAGTTTCCACGACGCGCTGCTCGACGGCTGGAGCGAATCCTCGCTGATCACCGAGATCCTCTCCGACTACTGGGCGCTGCGCGACAACCGTCACCTGCCGCCCGCCCCGCGCACCGCGCGCCGCTACGCCGACTACATCGCCCTGGAACAGCAGGCACTCGGCGACAGCACGGTGACCGACTTCTGGGCGAAGGAGCTCACCGACGCCGAGCCCACGCTCCTGCCGCGCCTGGCCGACGGCCCGTCGGACGCGCACCAGGGGACCATGGGCTTCCTCGCCGTGGACATCGCCCCGGACCTCTCGGACGCCCTGGACGACCTGGCCCGCGACCACAATGTCTCGCTCAAGCACGTCCTGCTGGCCGTGCACGCACGCGTCCTGTCCGCCCTCACCGCACGCGACCGGGTGCTGCTCGGCGTCGAGTCCAACGGCCGGTTCGAGGGCGAGGGCGGCGCCGACGTGCTGGGCGTCCACCTCAACGTGGTGCCCTATCTGCTGCCCGGCCGAGGCCTCGCCTGGCGGGACCTGATCCGGGCGGCCTTCGACAAGGAGAACGAGCTGCTGCCGGTGCGCCGGTACCCGTATGCCGAACTCCAACGGCTCAGCGGGGCCCGTGAGCTGACCGACATCAGCTTCAACTACACGCACTTCCACAGCTACGAGCGGCTGGCCGAGGCCACGCAGTTCCAGGTGCTGGACGCCAAGGCCTACATCCAGACCCACTTCACGCTGCGCACGGAGTTCAACAAGGACCCCTTCACCAAGCTGCTCTCGCTGGACCTGGAGGCCAATTTCCAGCGGGTCACCGAGGATCAGCTGCGCACCGTCGGCCTGATGTACCGCAACGCCCTGGCCCATGTGGCGACGCATCCGCACACGGTGCCCACGCAGCGCGACCTGCTCGGCGAGGACCAGTGGCAGCAGTTGCTGGCGGGGGCCGGGCAGCCGCCGGTGCCACTGTCGGCTCCGGGTTTCCTCAGCCGGTTCGAGGAGGCGGCGGCCCGGTACGCCGACGATGTCGCCGCCCGGTGCGGGGACGACGCGCTGACCTACCGTGAACTGGCGGGCCGGGCCGACGCGCTCGCGGCCCGCCTGCACGACCTGGGCGTACGTCCCGGAGAGGTGGTGGCGCTGGGCGCCGCTCGCGGCCTGGACCACCTGACCGCCGTCCTCGCCGTGCTGCGCACCGGCGCCGTGTACCTGCCGCTGCCCGGCGGCCCCGTCCGGCGAGTGGCCGGCATGCTGCGGACCAGCGCCGCCCGCACCGTGTTGTGCGACGCCGGCTTCCGGTCCGCCGTCACCGAGGCCGCGGACCGCGAGGTGCGCGTGCTGGACCTGGCGGAAGCCCTGCGGGACTCCGCCGGCCTCGCGCCGTACGCCGGTCCCGTGCCCGCGGGGCGGGACGCCGCCTATGTCATCTTCACCTCGGGGTCGACAGGAGAGCCCAAGGGGGCCCTGCTGCGCCACGACGGCATGCTCAACCACATCGAGGCGAAGCTGTACGACCTGGACATCGGGCCGGGCGACCTGGTGTCTCAGGACGCGGCGGCCACCTTCGACATCTCGGTGTGGCAGCTGTTGGCTCCTCTGGCGGTCGGCGCCACCACCGTGATCTACCCCGACGACATCAGCCAGGATCCCCCGCGCCTGCTCAGGGCGGTGGCCGAGGACGGCATCACCGTCCTGGAGGTGTCGCCGTCGGTCCTCAGTGTCTTCAGCTCGGAACTGGCCTACCACGGCACCCAGGCGTTCCCGCCGTTCGCGCTGCGCTGGGTGGTCTCCAGTGGCGAGACCCTGACGCCCCGGTGTGCCAACGCCTTCCGGCAGCAGCTGCCGCAGGTGCGCCTGCTCAACATGTGGGGAGCCACCGAGGTGTCCGACGACTGCACGCACTATGAACTGGTCGGCGAGGCGGACGAGCGGGCGGCGTCGGTGCCCGTGGGCCGGCCGATCCGCAACGCCAAGGTGTATGTGCTCGACGCCGACCGCCAACCGGTGCCGGTCGGCACCCCGGGCGAGCTGTACGTCGGCGGGCTGTGCGTCGGTGCCGGCTATGTCAACGACGAGGAGCGCACCGCGGCGGCGTTCGTCTCCGACCCCTTTGCCGGCGACCCGACGGTGCTCGCCTACCGGACCGGTGACTGGGGTCGCCGACTGGCTGATGGCACCTTCGAGTTCATCGGCCGGATCGACAGCCAGCTGAAGATCCGCGGCCACCGCATCGAACTGGGCGAAGTGCGGCGCGCGCTCGCCGGCATCGGTGGACTCCAGGAAAGTGCCGTGGTCGTGCGTGAGACGGACGGCGAGGGCAAGCAGCTCGTCGGCTTCTTCGTGCCCAAGGCGGCTGAGAACACCCCGGACGAGGACGAGGATGCGGGCGTCCGGGCGGCCGAGGTCCGCCGCATCAACGTGAGCGTCTCCGAGCTGCGGGACAGGCTCGCCGAGGTGCTTCCCCGCTACGCCATCCCCGACTACCTGGTCCGTCTCGACGGTCTGCCCCGCACTCCGCACGGCAAGGTGGACACCAAGGCACTCGCCGGCTGGGACCTGAGGGCCGTGACCGCCGGGTCCGAGGAGGACGACGAACCTGCCACTCCCACCGAACGCACGGTCATCGACGTCTGGGCCGCTGTGCTCGGACCGGGCCACCGGCCGTCCCCGACCACCCACTTCTTCGAGGCCGGCGGCCACTCCCTGCACGCCACCCAGGTCATGGCACGGCTCAGGGACCGCCTGGGACAGGACCTCCCGCTGCGCCTGCTGTTCGAGAACCCGACCCCGCGCGCGCTGGCAGCCCGGCTCGACGAGTTGGGCGCACACGGCTCGTCCGCCGCTACCGAGGACCTGCGGATCTCTCCCCGCCCTGCGGGCACGCTCACCTTCCCCCTCACCGCGGGGCAGGCGAGCCTGTGGTTCCTGCACCAGGTCGACCCCGACGACCGGGCCTACGACAACACCTCACTGCTGCGTCTGTCAGGCCCCCTCGACGTCGGGGCGCTGTACCGTGCCGTGGATCTGCTGGCCGACCGCCACGAGATCCTGTCCGCCCGGTTCGGCGCGCGCGACGGTGTCCCCTACCAGGCACCGGCGCCCGAGGCACGCGTGCGGCTGGAGGTCGAGGACGTCGGCGGGCTCGGGCTGGACGATCCGGAGGCCCGGGCCGAGCACGTCCGCAAGGAGGCTCTGGCGCACCGCTTCGACCTGACCCACGGTCCGCTGGTCGTCGCACGGCTGTACTGCTTCTCACCCACCGAGCACATCCTGCGCTGGAGCAGCCACCACACCGTCTCCGACGGCTGGTCCACCGACGTGGCGGTCCGGGAGATCACCGAGGCGTACCTCGCCGCCACCGAGGAACGGCCGGCCGACCTGCCCGCGCTGCCGGTGCAGTACGGGGACTACGCCCTGTGGCAACGGGACTTCCTCGCCACGCGGGCCGGCGAGGAGCAGTCGTTCTGGCGGTCGTACCTGGACGGCTACCTGGGCGATCTCGCGCTGACCACCGACAAGGAACGCACCGAGAACCGCTCCCGCGAAGCCGGGCATCTCACCACGACCTGGGACCAGGACACGACGGAACGCGTCCGGGAGTTCGCCCGCGCCCATGCCAGCACCCCGTTCATGGTGTTCCACACGGCGGTCGCCGCCGTGATGTCCCGTTTCGCCCAGCAGTCCGATCTGGTGCTCGGCGCGGCGGTCGCCGGGCGCACCCTGCCGGAGACCGAGAACCTGATCGGCTTCTTCGCCAACACGCTGCCGTTCCGCTACCGCGTCGAACCCGGCCGGACCACGGCCCAGTTGCTGCGGTTGGTGACCGCGAGCGCGCTGCAGGCGCTGGAGCATCAGCACCTGCCTTTCCAGGAGATCGTCCGGGTCAGCGGAGCCGAACGGCGGCCGGACACTTCGCCCCTGGTCCAGGTGCTGGTGACGGTGGACAACTTCCCGCTCGGCCTCGACCGAATACCCGGGCTGGTCGGAGCCCTGGAGCAGGTACCGTCCGCCACCAGCCAGTTCGACCTGTCGTTCCGGTTCGTCGAGGGTGACGAGCTGCGTCTGACGCTCCAGTACGACGCCACCCTCTTCACCCGTGGCACGGCCGCCCGGCTGCTCCGGGCGGTCGAGGCGATGCTGGAGGGTTTCCTGTCCCGCCCGGACGGTGAGCCGCATCGCATCCCGCTGATCGACGCCGCCGACCAAGAGGCGCTGCGGGGGATCTGGCACGAGGTCAGCGGCGAGCGGCTCGACTTCGGCGACTCGGCCGAGGCGGCGCTCGTGGCCGAGTCCCCGCACTGGGAGGAGTTCCTCGAGCGGTTGGACGAAAACGGCCTGGTATCGGCCCTCCTGCTCGCATTCTGACGGACCCGGTGCCCGTGACGAGGGCCGGAAGGAACGCATCGATGAACAAGGACCGTGTGGAACAGTTGCGCCGCCGGGTCGCCCTGCGCGCCGGACGCCCCGGAACCCAGACCGCCCCGGCACCGGCGGCGTCCGGGGTGGCGGACGCCGGGTCGCTGACGGAGGCCTTCGCCGCGGCCGTGCGGACGTACGGCGACCGGGTGGCCGTACGGTGTGGGCGGCATGCGCTGACGTACCGGGAGCTCGATGAGCGGGCCGCCGCGCTCGCGGGCGCGCTGGCCGCCCTCAGTGGGGGGCCTGCCCGGCCGGTGGGCATCCTGTTGGAACGGTCGACGGACATGGTGGCCGCCGCCCTCGCCGTGCTGCGGGTCGGTTGCTGCTACGTTCCGCTGGATCCCTCGACACCGCGCGCCCGGCTGGAGTCGATCCTGGAGGACGCGGACCCCTCCCTGGTGATCACGTCCCGGGACCTGGCGGCCTTGCTGCCCGGCGGCCGGCAGACGCTCCTGGTGGACGAAGGGTTGCCGGCGTCCCCTGAGGGCTTTGCTCCCCCGGCGGCGGACCGCGACAGCCGCGCGTACATCATCTTCACCTCCGGCACCACCGGCCGGCCGAAGGGCGTCCAGGTCACCCACGGGAACGTGCTGCGGCTGTTCAGCAGCAGCGAGGGCCACTACGGGTTCGGCCCGGACGACGTCTGGTCGCTGTTCCACTCCTTCGCCTTCGACGTGTCGGTGTGGGAGATGTGGGGTGCGCTGCTGTACGGCGGTGCGCTGGTGGTGGTGCCCAAGGCCACGGCGCAGGACCCGGTGGCCTTCCGCGAGTTGCTGCGGGACGAGCGGGTGACGGTGCTCAGCCAGACGCCCACCGCCTTCAACCAGCTCGCCGGCGAGGACATCCGGCGTCCCGACCGGTTGCCCCTGCGCTGGGTGGTGTTCGGCGGGGAGGCCCTGCACTTCTCCGACCTCAAACGCTGGACCGCCAAGTACGGGGACGACGTCCCGGCCCTGGTGAACATGTACGGCATCACCGAGACCACGGTCCACGCCTCCTTCCGGCGTGTGCGTCTGCCGGACCTGGACCGGGGGGCGTCGCTGATCGGCAGGCCGCTGCCGGATCTGGACTTCCTGCTGCTGGACGAGAAGCTGGCACCGGTCCCGGACGGTGAGGTCGGCGAGATCGTGGTGACCGGGCCCGGGGTGGCGCTCGGCTATCTGGGCAGGCCCGAGCTGACCCGGGAACGATTCGTGGAGCTGCCCGGCGGCCGTGGTCGCGGATACCGTTCCGGCGACCTGGCCCGGCTCACCCACGACGGCGAGTTCGAGTACCACGGCCGCAAGGACGACCAGGTCAAGATCCGCGGCTTTCGCATCGAACTGGGCGAGGTGGAAGGCGCCCTGCGTGGCCTGGAGGGCCTGACCGAGGCCGCAGTCGTCGCACGGGACCTGCCGGAACTCGGCAGGACTCTCGTGGCGTACGTGGTCCCGGAGGGCCCCGGGGTCCCGCCGGCCGAACTGCGCCGCCGACTGGCGCGGATCCTCCCCGAGTACATGGTGCCCGGCTTGTTCGTCCCACTCGACCGGCTGCCGCTGACCCACAACGGCAAGCTCGACCGCCGGGCGCTGCCCGACCCGGCCCTCGCCGACCGCACCAGCGTGCTGGACGGTGAGCAGTCGGCCGCAGGCGGGGCTCACGGGGTGGGCGAGGACACCGTCACGGACCACGACCCGGTGGAGGCCCGGATTCTCGCGGCCATGTCCGAACTGCTGCACGGCGAACAGGTCACCTCCACGGACGGCTTCTTCGACCTGGGCGGGCATTCCCTGCTGGCGACCCGGTTGCTGGCCAGGATCCGGACCGACTTCGGGGTGACCGTCGCCCTCCGCGACTTCCTGCGCGAACCCAGCGCTCGCGCCCTGGCCGCCGCCGTTCGCGAACGGGAGCCGGGCGGGAACCGGGACAGCGTTCCGGTGCCGCCCCTCCTGAAGGCGCCGGATCCGGACCGGCTGCCGGCCACGTCCGCCCAGCAGCGGCTGTACTTCCTCTCCCGCCTGGAGCCGAACAGCTCGGCGTACAACCTGCACATGTCGGTGCTGCTGGAGGGCGCGGTGGATGTGGCGGCGCTGTGCCGCGCCTTCGCCTCCCTGGTCGACCGGCATGCCCCGCTGCGTACGGTGCTCCGGCTGGTGGACGGCGAGGTCACCGCCGTCGCCCTGCCCGCCGAGCGGTTCCGGCCACGTGTCGAGGAGCCGCCCGAGGATGCCGGGGGGCGCACCCCGGACGAGGTGCGCCGGATCGTCGAGCGGCTGGCCGAGGAGGAGGCCGCCCGGCCATTCGATCTCGAACAGGACCTACCCTTGCGGGTGCGCCTGGTCCCGTTCGGACCGCGGCTGCACGCGCTGCTGGTGACGCTCCATCACGTGGCCGGTGACGGCTGGTCCAACGCCGTCCTCGGCCGGGAACTGCGGCTGCTCTACGCTCACTTCAAGGAGCAGCCGCACGCCACGCAGACCCCTCTGCCGCCTTTGGCCGCGACGTACGCCGACTACGCGCACAGCATGCGGGAGTGGCTGAGCGGCCCGGCCGCCCGGGACGACATCGACTACTGGGAGGGACGTCTCGCGGACCTGCCGGCGGAGCACGCCCTGCCCCTGGACCGGCCTCGACCGGAGCGCATGACCTACCACGGAGGCACCGTGACCCACACGGTGACGGGTGTACCGGCGAAGGCGGTGCGCACGGCGTGCCGGTCGGCGGACGTCACCCTGTTCATGCTGCTCCAGGCAGCCTTCGCGCTGTTCGTGGCGCGCCGCGGCGGAGAGCCGGACGTGGTCGTCGGTACTCCGGTGGCCAACCGGCCGTCCACCGACTTCGACGATGTCATCGGGATGTTCGTCAACACCGTGGTGCTGCGCACCCGGGTCGGTGGGACGGGAACCGTCCGTGACCTGCTGGCACAGGTCCGCGACCAGACCCTGCGCGACCTGGAACACCAGCACGTCCCCTTCGAGGAGCTGGTCAGGCGGCTGAACCCGGAGCGCACCGCCCAGCACTCCCCGTTGTTCCAGCTCATGCTGGTGGTCCAGAACAACGAGAGCGTGCCGTTGAGCCTCGATGGCGTGACGGTGACGGCCATGCGGTTCCCCGAGCAGGGGGCGAAGACGGACCTCGTGCTGGATGTCGCCGAGGACGGCGAGGACTTCCGGCTGCGCTGGCGGTACAACACCGATCTGTTCCGCCGGGAGACCGTGGAAGCGATGGCCCAGGAGTTCGCCGAACTACTGGTGAGGATCACCGACGATCCGCGCACTCCGCTCGGCGCACTGCTCGCGACGACCACGGTCGATCCCGACGCCGAGGCCCTGGTCGCGGCACAGCGGGCCACCGGCGTCCTGTTGTCCCTGCGCGCGAACGCGGACGGGGCACCCCCCGTGTTCGCGTTCCCCGGCATCCTGGGGCTCGGTGCCTCCTTCGCCCAGCTGTCCGCCGGCTTCCCCGAGCGGTCCTTCTACGCCCTGTCCACAAGGGAGCTGGTCCGAGCACACGGCGCCGAGCTGACCGTGCCGGTCCTGGCAGAGGAGTGCGCGCGTGTCATCGCGGCTGAGGCAGCGGGGCGGCCCGTACACCTGGTGGGTCACTCGTTCGGCGGTGCTCTCGGACATCACGTCGCGCAGCGCCTGACGGAACAGGGCGAGCGGGTGCTGTCGCTCGTGCTCCTGGACTCTCTCGCCCCCGACGCGCTCCAAGACGAACTGTCCGAGCCCCGCGACCAGCTGCTCGCTTTCTTCCTCGGCAGCCTCGCGGCCGCCTTCCCCGACATCGGCCGGCAGCACGCCGAGGCTGTGCTCGGCGATCTGCGCACTCTCGACGAGTCCGAGGTGCTGCGCCGGGCGGAGCATAGGATGGGCCCCGCGGTCGAACTGCTCGGCAGCCCCCTGCAAGAGGCATTCGCCGTCTACACACGCCTGGCCGCCCTGAACTGGCCGCCGCTCGGTCGGCAGAGCGCTGTGCCCACGCTGCTGGTGGAAGCCGGCGAGGAGGGCGGCCGGGAGCGGACGGATCCCCGGACGGGCTGGGAACGCCTTCTGGCCGGCCCACTCAGCTGCGAGAAGATCGCAGCTGACCATGAGGGAATGCTGCGCCGCCCGCATACGCAGACGCTGGCCGAGCTCATGCGCCGCTTCTTCTCCCCGTACGACGACCTTGACACACCCGTGAAGGGACATCAGCCACGATGACGCGCTCCACCGCCTCGCCCCCGTTCATCGCGAGGCTGCTGATCGTCGGTTCGGGCATCATGAGCCTGGCGAACTCCTTCACGGTTCCGTTCCTGGCGGTCTTCCTGCGCCGGGAGTTGGGGCTGGCGCCTTCGGCGGTCGGCCTCATCGTCGGCTCGTCCGTGTTCTTCTCGATCTTCGCCGGTTTCGTCGGCGGCTCACTGTCCGACATCCTGGGCCGCTCCCGCCTGCTGCTGCTCTCCCTGATCGGGGTCATCGGGTCCTTCATCGGCTTCTACTTCAGCCATCACGTCCTGGCCGTGTTCGTCTGCAATGCCGCGCTGTCGATGAGCGCGGCATCCTTCAGCCCGGTCAGCAAGGCGATGCTCAGCGACGTACTGCCCGATGAGAAGCGGGTGAAGTGGTTCTCCCACCAGTACCTGGCCCTCAACATCGGCTTCGCCGTCGGGCCGCTCGTCGGCGGATTCGCCGGCCTGTCCGGAGGACGGACCGCGTTCCTCATCTCGGCCGCCGTGTACGCCGGCTACTTCGCCCTGCTCGGACTGAGCCTGCTGCTCAGCCCGGGCGCGCGGGTGACCGAAACCGCCAGGGCCGACGGAGGCGGCGAGCACTTCGGCACAGTGATGCGCGGACTGCTCAACAGTGCACGGGTGGTGGCCACGGACCGTCGCCTGCTGTGTTTCATCGTGGCGGGACTGCTCCTTGAGTCCGTGCACGGCAAGATCTCGGCGCTGCTCGCCCAGCACCTGGCCATCGGTTTCGCAGACGGTACGACGATCCTCGGCTATCTGCTGACCACCAACGCCGTGACGGTGGTGGGCTTCCAGATGGTCGCCTCGCGCTTCTCGGACAAGCGCGACCCGGTCACGTCGATCATCATCGGCGGCCTGTTGCTGTTCGCCGGCATGGTGGGTTTCGCGGCGTCGCAGGAGGGCTGGCAGTTCGTGGTGGCCATGGTCGTCTTCTCGGTCGGCGAGACCTTCATCGTGCCGTCCGAATTCGCCATCATCGACCGGATCGCGCCCGAGACCAACCGCGGCAGTTACTTCGGTGCCCAGACCTTCGCCCAGTTCGGCGGCTTCGTGGGCCCGTCCGCCGGCGGTCTGCTGCTGGCCGGTTTCGGCGGCACGACGATGTTCCTCGGAGTGGGATCCCTGGCCCTGGTCAGCGTGTGCATCTACGTCCTCGTCGGACGGCGGATCCCTGGCACGTCGGCGCGGGTGGGCGCGGAGCAGGAGGACACACGTGAGCCGGCGTGACCGCCTGGTGCGCTACGGACTCTCACTGGCGGCCCTGCCCAGCCGCTGGGCTCACACAGACCGTGGGTCCCTGAGGCTTCCGGGACTGGCGCGGGGGGCCACGATCCGGCGTGACGAACGCGGGGTGCCGTGGGCCGAGTCGGACAACGACGTCGATCTGTACTTCGCCGCGGGCTTCGCCCAGGCCCAGGACCGGCTGTGGCAGATGGACGTGCTGCGGCGTCGGGCCCGGGGCCGGTTGTCCGAGGTGTTCGGTGCCGTGACGGAGCAGGAGGACATACGGGCCCGCAAGCTGGCGCTGACCCGGGTCGCGCGGCTGTCCGAGCGTCTGCTGGGTCCGGAGCATCGTGCGGCGCTCGCTGCCTTCAGCGCCGGTGTCAACGCCGCGATCCGCCGGATGCGGCGGCGGGGCGGCCTCCCGGTGGAGTTCCTCCTGTTGCGGTACGGCCCCGACCCGTGGACCCCGCTGGATTCGATCCTCATCGTGAAGTACCTGGGCTTCGACCTCGCGGTGAACATCAAGAACGAGGTGTTCCGAGCCCGGTTGGCCAGTGAGTGCCCCGAGTATCTGCCCGCGTTCGCCGAACCCAGGTACCCGGCGGACGGACCGGTGACGGTACGAGGTCGTGGGAGCACTGTGTCGAGGGGTGGCGCACCCCTCCCGCCCCCGGCCATCGGCTCGCTGCCGCGGGAGTCCCGGCGCTGGCTCGACGGGCTGTTGGATGGC
Source organism: Streptomyces africanus (assembly GCF_002150735.1). Classification (GTDB taxonomy): domain Bacteria; phylum Actinomycetota; class Actinomycetes; order Streptomycetales; family Streptomycetaceae; genus Streptomyces; species Streptomyces africanus. Next base: position 22,461 of record NZ_MUKA01000184.1, on the reverse strand, counting down.
GAGCATCCGATCGGGTCGAACGCCTGGGCCGTGTCCGGCACACTCACCGCCTCGGGCCATCCGATCCTGGCCAACGACCCACATGTGCCCTTCACCCAGCCGAGCCTGTGGTACCAGATGGGCCTGGGCATCACCGGTCGGGACGAGCCCGGCGACCTCGGCTACGGCGTCACCGTGCCCGGCGTGCCCGGTCTGATCGCCGGCGCCAACCGTCGTCTGGCCTGGGGCATCACCAACTCCACCATCGACACCCAGGACCTGTGCGTCCTGCCGCCCGATCCTGACCCGGCAGAGTCGTGGCGGGAGGACAGCGCGGTCACGGTCCGCGGCAAGGGCTCCGTCACCGTACGGGCATCCGGCGGACATGGGTATGTCGAACTGGATCCGCCTGCCTCCGGCACAGAGGCCCGGTACGGCCTGTTCTGGAGCGGTTTCGAGCCGTCGGTGGAAATCGCCTGCTGTCAGTCGATGTGGCGGGCGGACGGACCTGGCGACTTCCGCGACGTCCTGCGGGGATTCGGGGTGCCGGTGCTCAATGTCATCTGGGCCTGCCAGGACGGCACCATCTCCGTCAAGACCGCCGGGCGCGTGCCCGCACGGGTCGCCGGCAGCGGACGCGCCCCAGCAGAGCATGCGCAGGCGGCGGCGTCCTGGAAGAGCTTTCTGGACTTCGACGACCTCCCTGAGGACACCGATCCGGAGCGGGGATACGTCGTCTCGGCCAACCACAAGATGCTGCCCGACGACGCCCCGGTGGATGTCGGGGCCGACTGGGTCGCCCCGTACCGGGCCGAGCGGATCGAGGAGCTGATCACCACGGCGAGTGCGATCACCGCCGAGGCGTGCGGCACATGGCAGGGGGACGTGTCCAACGGTAGGGCCAGAAGAGTGCTGCCGACGCTGCTCACCGCGCTGGACGAGGCCCCCCCTGCCGCGCCGCTCGTGGCGGCCTGCCACCGGCTGCTGGCGGACTGGGACGGGCATGACCACGGCCACCTGGCCGCGCCACTGGTCTTCTTCCGCCTCCTGCAGAAACTGACAGACCGTTGGGTCTACGATCGGCTCGGAGCAGACTTGGCCACGGCGATGCCCGACATAACCCTCCAGGTCGACCATCTCCTCACCAGTCCCGAAGCCAGGCAGCGACTGGGCGAGGACGAACCGCTTCCGGCGGTCGTGGGTTACGCGCTCGCCGAGGCCGCGGCCTGGATCGCCGAGGAACAGGGCGACAACCCGGCGCACTGGCGCTACGACCTCGTGCACCGGGTCGGTGACCGGCACGCGCTGGCGCGGGCGGTACCCGGCTTGAGCGCGCTGTTCGGCGGGGCCACCACTCCGGTCGGCGGAAGCGGGCACTCCGTCTGTCTGATGACGCCCGACAGGCAGGGAACGGTCGTGGAAGGGGCTCCCTGGCGATTCGTCGCCGAACTGCGGCCGGACGGTCCCCGGCTGTGGGACGTGCTGCGACACGGCAGTTCAGGACACCCGCGCTCGCGGCACTATAAGGACCAGACACCTGTCCACGCCGCGGGCCGGCTGTATCCGGTCCCCCTGGAAGGGCCGACGGCAGGGACAGCTCGCCTGCTGTCGCTGCGCCCCCGCCGAGGAGGAACCGCGTGAAGAGAACCGAAACGCTGCCGGATCGCAGCAGGAACGTCGCGGGCATCACCCGTTCGCTGTCCCTGCACGCCCCGCTGCGCAGGACGCCGCAGCGGGTACTGCGCGCGATGCTCGAGGCGCTGCCGGAGGACAGCCTGCCCGAGGACCCGGTCGCCGAGCTGGAACGCAGGATGCGCGGGCTGATCGGCACCGAGGCCGCCCTGCTGTTTCCCACGGGGACGATGGCGCAACAGGTGGCGTTGCGGATCCATGCCGAGCGACGCGGACGCCGCACGTTCGCCGCCCATCCCCAGACGCATCTGGAGGTCTGGGAGGAGCAGGGGTACGCGGTGGTGCACGGGCTGCGGTTCCGGCCGGTGGGCGACCGCCACCGCCTCCTCCAGACGGCCGACCTGGCCGGAGTTGCGGATCCCCTCGCTGCCTTGCTCCTGGAACTGCCTCAGCGCGACATCGGCGGTCAACTGCCCTCGTGGGACGACCTGCTGGCGCAGATCGCATGGGCCCGGCAGCGCGGTGCGGCGGTCCACCTGGACGGTGCCAGGTTGTGGGAAGCCCAGCCCTTCTACGGGCGTCCGCACGCCCAGATCGCGGCGCTCTTCGACACCGTCTACGTCTCGCTCTACAAGGGCCTGGAAGGGATCCGCGGCGCGATTCTGGCGTCCGACGCCCGGACCATCGGGGAGGCCGCCGTGTGGCGGCAGCGGCTCGGCGGCACCGTCGACGACGCATGGCCACTGGCCGCGGCCGCCCTGGTCGGTCTCGACACCGTGGCACACCGGATGCCCGCCTTCCGGGACCACGCCGTGGCGATCGCCGCCGCACTGCGCGCCGACGGAGTCGTCCACGTGGTGCCCGATCCGCCACAGACACCGTTGTTCCACATTCACGTGCCCGCCGCCCCGGAGGCGACCGAGCAGGCCGCGCAGGAGATCCTCCGGGAGCACGGTATCCAGTTGTTCCTGCGTCTGCGGACCTCACCGCACGACGGCCACTGCTCCTTCGAGGTGTGCGTGGGAGAGAACGCGATGGAGTTCACGCCCGACGAGGTCGCCGCGCTCCTGCGGGACCTCGTGCACCGAGCAGACCGGGCCGGGGCCGACTCGCGGAGGTTGTCGTGACGTATACCCGCCCGGAGTTCGTCCGGTCGCCCACGCTGAGCGGTCTGGAGTGCCTGCAGTGCTCGGCCCGCTACCCGGTGGAGGACCTCCCCCTGGGCTGCCCCGCGTGTGACGCGGCCCGGCGCAACTCCAACCTGTTCTGCGTGTACGACGACAGCGCTCAGACCTTGGCGGACCGGCTGCCGTACCGGAACACTCCCGCCCTGGGCGACGGTGGCACACCGCTGTTGCGGCTGCCCTGGCTGGAGAACGCGTCCGTCAAGAACGAGGCAGCGAACCCCACGGGATCCCACAAGGACCGGTTCGCGGCGATGGTTGTGGCCCACGCCGCCGCATCCGGGTACGAGAGGGTCGCCATCGGCTCGTCCGGCAATGCGGGGATCGCGCTCGGCGCGTACGCTGCCGCAGCGGGGCTGCACTGCACGGTCGCGGGGTACACCCGGCTCCCGGAAGGGACGCGTGAACAGTTGTCCGCCCTGGGGACGGACCTCCGCCTTTTCGACACCGACCGGGAACGCGTCGGATTGATCCGTGACCTGGCCACGAAACCGGACACGCTGGCCGTGTCGAACATCGCCGATCCCTTCGTGGGCTGCCATCCGATCGGCATCGAGGGGTACAAACGCATCGCCTGGGAGATCGCCGACCAGGCATCCGCAGAAGTCCGCCATGTCGTGCTGCCCACCTGTAGGGGAGACCTGGCCTGGGGCGTCTACCGGGGCTTCCACGACCTGTGCGAACTACGTGCCATGCCCATGCCCCGACTCCACCTCGTGGAACCCATTCCCCGCCTCGCCGCGGTACTGGACGGGGCGCCCGTCACCGGCCACTTCCCCGGTGACACCGGGCGGCTGCACTCGATCGCCGGGCACACCACGACCGTTCAGGCCCACCGCGCGGCCACCCTCTCCAACGGCACCGCGGTGGTGGTTTCCCCGGATGTGGCGGACGAGTGGTTCGCCCGACTCTGCGGAGGAGGCCACGTCTGGGAGCGCAGCAGTGTGACCGTGTTCGCCGCGTACGACCGGTTGCGGGCCGAGGGGACGATCGAAGCCACGGAGTACACGGTGCTCGTCGCCACCTCGCACTTCTTCAAGGGGCTGTGATCCCGCAGCTCCCTCTTCTAATTGCAATTGATATGCAATAACTTGATCAGCGCAATAAGAGGAGACGAGGGCGGGAGGATCATGACGGCCCTACGCATACGAGGCGCTGCCGTCACGACGGCGGCGGTCATCACGGCGGCCGCATGCTCGGCACCCGGCGGCGGAGCAGGCCACGGCGGATCCGCCGACACCGTGGTGATCGGCATCACCGCCGAGCCGGCCACGCTCAACCCACTGCTCGGTTACGGCAAGGACGGAAACTCCAAGATCTTCGATGGCCTGATCGCCCGGGACGCCGACCTGAAGCTGCGGCCCGCGCTGGCCAAGGCGCTGCCCGAGATCAGCAATGCCGGCCGCACGTACACCTACACCCTGCGCAAGGGGGTCAGGTTCAGCGACGGTGAGCAACTGACCTCCGCCGACGTGGTGTTCACCTACCGGACGATCCTCGACAGCAGAACCAACAACGCCTCCCGCAGCGAACTGGACGCGATCAAGGAGGTACGGGCCGACGGCGACGACAAGGTCGTCTTCACGCTCAAGTACCCCTACGCGCCCTTCGCCGGCCGCACCGTCCTGCCCGTCGTCCCGGAGCACATCGCGGGGAAGCAGGACCCCAACACCGGATCCTTCAACACCAAGCCGATCGGCACCGGCCCCTACGTCCTGGCCGACTGGCGCAAGGGCGAAAAGCTCATCTTCAAGGCCAACCCGCACTACTGGGGCGGCGTACCGAAGGTGAAGACGGTCACCATGGCGATCGTCGAGGACGACGACGTACGCGCCACACGACTGCGCTCCGGCGACCTGGACGGCGCGATCCTCCCGCCCAATCTCGCCGCCACCTTCAGGAACGACAAGGACAAGAAGACCTACGACGCGAAGTCCTACGACTTCCGCACCGTCACCCTTCCTGCGGCGAACAAGGTCACCGGCGACCGCGCGATCCGCCAGGCCCTCGACGCCGCCGTGGACCGCCGGGCGATGGTGGACAAGATCCTCGACGGCGCAGGCCGGCCTGCGTACGGGCCCCTGCCCGTGGACGACCCCTGGTTCGCCAAGGGCCTCGAACGCTCCCAGGACCTCGGTAAGGCCCGGCGGATCCTGAACCAGGCGGGCTGGACACCCGGCGCGGACGGCATCCGCGTCAAGGACGGCAGGCGGGCTTCGTTCACCCTGCTCTTCCCGGCGGGCGACAAGGTCCGTCAGGACCACGCTCTCGCCTACGCCTCCGATGCCGGGAAGGCCGGCATCGACGTGCGGGTGGGGAGCGCCACCTGGGAGGTCATCGAACCGCGGATGCACCGGGACGCGGTCCTCGCGGGCTTCGGCAGCAACGGCGACCCCGACTTCGGTCTCTATACGCTGCTGCACTCGTCCGTCGCCGGAGACGGCTTCAACAACATGGCCCACTACCACGACGCGACAGTGGACAAGGCCCTCGACACCGGCCGCCGCAGCCGCGATCCGGACGAACGCAAGGCCGCGTACATCACCCTTCAGCGCGAGGTGGTCGCGAACCCCGGCTATACCTTCCTCACCCACATCGATCACGTCTACCTGCTCGCCGACCGCTGGGAGGGGCTGACGACACAGATCGAACCGCACGAGCACGGCTTTGCCAGCGGCCCGTGGTGGAACCTCCAGGACTGGCAGCCGAAGCGATGACGTCCCTGCCGTGGGGAGCGATGGCCCGCCTTGCCGGACGCCGGGCTCTGTTCGCGCTTCCCGTCCTCCTCACCGTCACCTTCGGCGTGTTCGCGATCGCCGCCGCCTCCCCCTTCGATCCGGTCAAGGCGTATGCGGGCAATGCCGCGCTGGGCGCCGACAAGGAAACCCTGGACCGTTTGAGATCCAACCTCGGTGTCGACGAGCCGTTCACCGCACACTGGTGGGACTGGCTGGCCTCCGCGGCTTCCGGTGACCTCGGCTGGTCCAGCGTGATGCGGCAGCCGGTCGCCCAGGTCATCGGCGAGCGCCTGGTGTGGTCGACGCTGTTGTGCGCGGTCGCGTTCGTCGTCGCGGTGCTGCTCGGCACGATGCTCGGGGTGCTGGCCGCCCGCCGCCCCGGCTCGTGGCTCGACCGGACGGTCACGTCACTCGCCTACGTCCTGGAGGCCGCACCGGTCTTCTGGATCGCCCTGCTAGCCATCTGGCTCTTCGCGCTCCAACTGGACGTACTCCCGGCAGGCGGCCTGACCGACACCGCAAGCGAACAGGTCAGCGCGGGCCAGCTCGCGAGCCACATCGTGCTGCCCGCCGGCGTGCTCGCCGTCTCCCAACTCCCGTGGTTCACCCTGTACGTCCGCCAAGGCGTCGGCGACGCACTGACCGAGGACCCCGTACGGGGCGCCCGCGCCCGAGGCCTGAGCGAACGCACCGTGCTGCTCGGCCACGCCCTGCGCTCCGGTCTCCTGCCGGTGCTCACGCTGATCGGCTCCCGCGCGCCCGAACTCATCACCGGTGCCCTGCTGGTGGAGAGCGTCTTCAGCTGGCCGGGCATCGCGGCGGCCACGGTGGAGGCGGCCACCGCCGTCGACTTCCCGCTGCTCGCCGCCCTGACCACGCTGGCCACTGCCGCCGTCCTGATCGGAAACATGCTCGCGGACCTGCTGTACGGACTCTTCGACCCGAGGGTGAAGCTCAGTGAGATGTGACTCCCATGGCTGAGGCCGCAGCCGAGCGCGAGTGGCGGTCGTACGGCATCAGTCGCCGCTCCACCCACACCATCAGGCTGCGTTCTTCCGCCGCGTTGGCCGTTGTGACCGTCCTCGCGGTCCTGCTGGTTCCGCCGCTGGTCCAACTGGACCAGCAGGCGGTCGACCTGGCCGCGAAGCTGCGACCACCCTCCTGGGCCCACCCGTTCGGTACCGACGACGTCGGGCGCGACCTGCTGCTGCGCTGCGTCTACGGCCTGCGGGTCTCCCTGCTCGTCGGCGTCGCGGCGGCCCTCACGGCGGCTCTGATCGGCACTGCGGTCGGAGCGACCGCCGGGGCGCTGGGTGGCTGGGTCGACCGCGGCATCATGCGCCTGGTCGACACTGTCTCGTCCGTACCCCACCTGCTGCTCGGCGTCTTCATCGTCGCCATGTTCCGCCCTGGCGTCTGGCCGGTGGTGATCTCGGTCGCGCTCACCCACTGGCTGTCGACCGCGCGGATCGTCCGGGCCGAGGTCCTGTCCTTGCGCTCCCGGCCGTACATCGACGCCGCTGTCTCCGGTGGCGCCTCCCGGTGGCGGGTGACCGTACGCCACCTGCTGCCCGCCGTGCTGCCTCAGGCCGGGCTCGCCGCCGTCCTGATGGTGCCGCACGCCATGTGGCACGAGTCAGCCCTGTCCTTCCTCGGCCTCGGCCTGCCCACGCACACGGCGAGCCTCGGCACGCTCATCCAGGGGGCACGCGGCTCACTGCTCGTCGGGCAGTGGTGGCCGACTCTCTTCCCCGGCCTGTTCATCATCGTCCCGACCCTCGCCGTCGCCGGTCTCGCCGGGGCATGGCGGGAGCGGCTCAATCCCCGCCGCCGATCGGAGCTGACGCTGTGACCGAGGGCTCTGTGGTCCTGTCTGTACGCGGCCTGTCGGTGCGCTTTCTCATGCCGGGAAGACGCACCGTGGCTGCTGTCACCGACGCGCACTTCGACGTGGCAGTCGGCGAGTGCCTGACTCTCATCGGCGAGAGCGGATGCGGCAAGTCCGTCCTCGCCTCCGCCCTCCTCGGCCTGCTCCCCGGCAACGCGCAGACCACAGGAGAGGCCCGCCTCGGAGACCTCGATCTCCTGGCGGTGGACGAACGTACCTTGGCCGGCACGGTGCGGGGACGCCGTATCGGCCTGATCCCGCAGAGCCCGGCAGCGCATCTGACCGCCGTCCGAACGATCCGCTCCCACCTGGAGGAGACTGTCGCCGCGCTGACCGGCACCCGGGGACGTGCCGCTCTGCGCTCCGCCGCTGAGGAGGCCGCCGAACGCGCCGCGTTTCCGGGCGACCACCTCGACCGCTACCCGTACGAACTCTCAGGCGGTCTTGCCCAGCGCGCTGCCACCGCCCTCGCCCTCATCGGCGACGCCCCCCTCCTGCTCGCTGACGAACCGACCACCGGACTCGACCGCGACCTCGTGGACCACACGGTCGACGCGCTACGGCACCACGTGGACACCTCCGGACGAGCCCTGCTGGTCATCACCCACGATCTGTCCGCCGCCGCACGCATCGCCGACCGGGTGGCTGTCATGTACGCGGGCCGGATAGTGGAACTCGCCGAAGCCACCGCCTTCTTCGGCTCCCAGGGCCCTCGCCACCCGTACAGCCGCGGTCTCCTCCAGGCCCTCCCCGACCGCGCCTTCATTCCCATCCCAGGCATGCCCCCTGAACTCGGCGCGCTCCCCGAAGGCTGCGCCTTCGCCACCCGCTGCGGCCGGACCACCGACGCCTGCGCCGCACTGCCGCGGATGATGAACGCGGTCGCCTGCCACCACCCGTATGTGCCGGAGGGCACCCGTGCTTGAGTTGCGCGACATCACCGCTGGATACGCGAGGAACGCCCCCGTCGTACGGAACGCCTCTCTTACTGTCGCGCCCGGCGAGGCTGTCGGCCTGCTCGGCCCGAGCGGCTGCGGCAAGTCCACCCTTGCCCGCGTCGCGGCACTGCTGCACCGCCCCGACTCGGGCACGCTGCTGCTCGACGGCGAGCCCGTACGGCGGTGGCGCCACCGAGCACCCCGCGAACTACGCACAGCCTTCGGTGTCGTCTTCCAGCAGCCACGGCTTTCCGCCGATCCCCGGCTGCCGCTCGCGGATCTGATCGCCGAGCCCCTGCGCGCAACCGGCGAGGGGAAAGCCGCAGCCGAACGGCTCGCCGCACTCACCACGACCGTCGGCCTGACTCCGGACCTGCTGAGCCGCCGCCCCCACGAGGTCAGCGACGGCCAACTCCAGCGAGCCTGCCTCGCCCGCGCCCTCGCGCTGCGTCCCCGCTGGCTGGTCTGCGACGAGATGACCGCGATGCTTGACGCGTCTACCACCGCCGCATTGGTCGCGGCCGTCGAGCACTATCGCCGATCCACAGGAGCGGGCCTTCTCGCCGTCGGTCACGACCATGTGCTGATCCACCGCTGGTGCGACCGCACAGTCCATTGGAAAGCCCCTTCCTCCTGAAGCAACCGCCTCGCGGAGATGAGCACGGTGCGGTCGGCGGTGAGCGCGGCCAGGGCGTCCTGTACCGCTGCCTCGTTCTGCGCCCTGCGCCCGGCAATCTTCATCGGCGAAATCGACACCTGGTACCACAAGGCCACCCGCCACCGCGGCTACTTCCGCCGTGGCTTCCTCAACCACGCCCACGTCCCCCATGACCAGGGAGGCGGCGAAGCAGCCGTCGCACTCGACCTGGCCTGCAGCATCCTGGACGCCGCCGACGGCTGCATGGGCGTCCTGTACGACGGCGCCTTCCGCGGCATGCACCGCGACGTCATCGCCCGCCGCGGCCGCCTGCTGATCAACAAACAGCACAAGGACACCAAGCCGCGCTACATCCGCACCCTCAGCTACCGCCGCTGCCGCCACGAAGTGTGGTCCTCAGGCGGACGCGTCCACGAACGCGCCTACCATGGCAACGGCACCAGCACCCTCGTCCCCCTGCCCGTCCGCAAACTCGAACGCCGCGCCAGCGCCCACGCTCACCGCTGGTACCACCTGCTCACCATCCTCCGCGACCCCCAGCAGTCAGCGCCCGCTCCAACCGGCAAAAAGCCGACCAAGACCCCACCACCTGGCTCGTGCCCGACAACCCCACCGAACGCTGCCACTACCTCGCCAACTGGACCGCCGTAAAACTCCAGTGGGACCTCACCGTAGACCCGGCCGAACAGAACACGCTGACATTCGGTGCAGCCGAGTGCCCCGGCACCGACGTGACCATCAACCCCGTCCCCTGATCCCGGCCAGCTCGGGTTCCCGCGCCCAAACAGCGCGGGAACCCGCCGCAAGCGTTTCAGCCGGCGCAGCAGCGCCCGGCCAGGGACGGGCGAAAGGCGGCCCACACGGCGCAGGAGCCGACTCGCAGCGCAGCCCAGCTCAAAGACGGTGACCGTCTCGGGGGCGGGACGGCCCGCAGCAGCTCCCACAACGGCGGGAACCCGACGCCCACACAGCCAGCATCTGGCGGTCCACCACGTGCAGCCGCTGCTGCCTGGCGAAGTCCACGGCCGGCGGGGACCCACTGAGCCGGGCTCACGCCTGATGGCTCCGCTGTCTCCGTACGTATGGAGACAGCGGAGCCATCAGCGTTCAGGGGCCGGACGGTCAGGCCGACGCCAGTCCCGCGCTGTAGCTGGAGAACAGTAGGTAGTACTTCGTTCCGTCCAGGACGTTGGTGGCCGCCGCGATCCAGGAGCGCGCGTAGGCGGTCTTGAAGTCGTTGCACTTGCCGGTCGCACGGAAGCAGACCTTCACGTCGGTCATGATGTTGGCCTTGACGTTGATGTCGGCGCAGTACGAACTTGTCGTGGCCCACCCGGTCCTCGGCCACCTGTGCAGTTCGCCGTATTCGACCGTCTCGTAGCCGACCGAGTGGTCGTAGCAGGCTTGGGCTCGGGCCGGCGCGGCCGCGGCCGGTACCGTGGCGGCGGCCGTCACACCTCCGGCAGCCAGAGCTGCGGCCATCACAGATCGCATCACACGCGAACGCGGTTTCATTGTTTCCCTTTCTCGTTGTCGGTCGGTGGCTGAACCCGGTGGGATGCGCTGCGGGTTCGGCACTCAAGAGATTGCCGGTCAGGTTGGGCGCGGGCCACAGCATCCAGTCGCTTGGGGAGACCGTGGGACGTCCCACCCGTTGACCTGCCGGGATGCCCGGTGCGATGCGGCACGCAGGGGATGGCGGACTGCGTGGGCCCTGGCTGGAAGAGACCAATTCGGCGGGCCGGGCCGAACTCGGGAGTCGAGTGAGGTGTACCGATGGGGAATGACTGCTTAGCGGACAACGGACAACTGTGCATGTGAGCAGGGGGGCGTCATGCTGCGTTGGAAGGAATTACCGGATTCCTTGGATCCACGTGTGCGGCAACTCGTCGTTCAAATGAGAAGGCTCAAGGACCGCAGTGGGCTGAGCCTGGAGTCGCTGGAGATGAAGACCGGCGTCAGCCGCTCGTCCTGGGACCGCTATCTCAATGGGAAAACCCTGCCGCCGCGCCGCGCGGTGGAGGAATTGGCGCGGGCTTCCGGGGCGGACAGCGTCCGCCTGCTGGTCCTGCACGAGATTGCCGAGGATGCACGGCAGCGACGGAGCGCCCTGTCTTTGTCGGACAGTGCGACGGACCCGGGGCGCGACGTTCCGGGGGTGGAACCGGCATCGGTGAAGGATGCCCGGCCGCCGCTGGTGCGCAGAGGCGTAGCCCTCGCCGCCGCCGCATTCGCCGCGCTGGCCGGCATGGGCGCCGGGATGGTGATCTCCTCGGCGTGGAACGGTGACCGCTCCGCCGGTGACCATGTCAAGGCCACGGCGGCGGCTCCGGGACCCAGCAGCAGTACGACCAGTGCGACGGCCGGAAGGGACCGTTACGCCTTCCAGCCCGGCACGTCCTATCCCTGCGAGGTCCGCAGGAGCGAAGCGGCGGGGAAGGGACTGTACGCCGGATACAGCGTGACGCGGAGTGCCGTCCTTGCGGGGCCCGGTTGGGACGTGGTGGAGGCCCAGTGCCTGCTGCGCCATTGATGGGCCCCGACGCGGATGCGTTGGGGCCCACGGATGTGTGCGGACGACGACCAACCAGGTGGCCCGTCCTTCTGGTTACTGCAGGGAGCGCTCCAGGGCGTTGGCGTAGAGCCGGGCGCCGGTGATCTTCGAGTGGAACGACTTCATGGACGGCTGGGGCAGTGAGTGTTCCGCCTCGGCCTGGCCGGCGGTGACGGCACCGTGGATGGATTCGGGGACGCATGGGGCCACCCAGCCGGTCCGGAGCTCGGCCACGTCGCCGAAGCGCCCGTGCCGGGCGCACGCGTGGCTCAGTCGCCGTACAGCCAGCTGTCGTACCCGGCGCTGTCCACCAGGTGGTGCAGGCCGAAGGCGCCGGGACACAGCACCAGGGCCAGCACCCCGATCCGCAGCAGGACCGGGGCCGCGACGGTCACGGGCCCGGCCTGGCCCCTGACGGTTCGCCAGTCGCGACAGCGCCGGATGTCTCCCCCGCAGGCCCACCAGAAGAAGAGCCCGATGAGGATCCCGACCACGGCCATGGCGGCCGCGAACAATCCGACAACGCCGAGGAACGTCGTCCGGTCGTAGTGGTCGCCGAAAAACAGGGAGGCCACCCCGAGCAGGGGCACGCCGGCCAGCCCGTACAGGGCCCCGCGCGCGGCCACGTCCCGGATCCGGAGCAGGGGTCGGATGATCGCGTCCTCGGTGCGCATACACGGCACCGTAACCCAACCCCGCAGCCGGGATCACACCACCTCAGCCCGCCCCCGGCTTGACCTTCGAGTTGCGCGCGACCCGACGATGACGCCCGTACTGGCAGGGTCGTTGCGGGCCTCGATCTGCCGTGCCCGGTACTTCGCGTCCCACCACTCGCCGCGGCCCATGGAGACAGATGGCGCCGGTGGCCGGGCCACCACCGCCGCAGGCAACGTGCCTCTACGTACCTTCGAACGGGTGAAGGTCCTTGTCGGTGCGCAACCAGCGGACTCGGGTGCGTGTCCTGCACAGGCGACACCACCCGCTCGACCATGGGAGAGCCCGCTCTTGCGCAAGATCCTCGCCACGGCTGCCGCTGTTGCCGCCGGCGCGCTGACCGCCCTGTCCGTCGTTCCCGCACACGCCGCCGAGTACAGCTCGGCGGTGAAGATCCGCGGAGTTCAGTACGACGCACCGGGCCGGGACTCCAACAGCTGCTCCTCGGGCAACACCGACGAGGAGTACCTGACGGTGAAGAACTACTCGTCCCGCTCGACGATCAACCTCAAGGGCTACGTCGTCAAGGACGCCACCGGTAACCGCTTTACCTTCACCGCCAACCACTACCTGCAGCCCGGCGACTATGTGAAGCTGCGCGGCGGCCACGGCACCGACTCCGACACCCACAACGTCGTCTATCGCGACAACTGAACTTCCTGTGGAACAACGACGAGGACACCATCTACCTGTACAAGCCCTCAGGCAGCCGAGCCGACGTCCACGCCTACACCAACCACAACGACGACCCCGACAGCAACGGCTACATCAACTTCCACGGCTAAGAACTCCTAACACAATGAGCCATCGGGAATGACTGTCTGTCAGGGAGGCGTGGGGGTGGGGTGGGCTGTGTGACGGTTCGCGGCCGACCCGACCTGCGACAGTTACTGCGCAGGAGACCTACAAGCACTCTGACGACCCCGCCCGCCGTCTCCGGCGCATCCAGTACGGTCTTCTCTTGCTCATGGCCGCCCTGGGAACGGCCGGGGTTCTCACCGAATCGATGGGGCTGCTCGGACTCGCCGCGTGGAATCTGATCGCGGCCGGTCTCATCGAGATGATCTATCGGCCCTGAAGTCTGCCCACTGCCCCGGCGGAGCGTTACGCATCCGTCAGCCGGGTCTCTTCCAGGTCCAAGACGCGCTGGAGCCGGCGGCGGGTGGCATCGCGGATGGCGTGGGCGTCGTAGAAGCGGTGGAGTGCGGAGGTCCCGACGGCGGTCAGCCGCGGCAGAGCCGGACGAGGACGGCTTCCGAGCCACGACCGAGGTAGCCGGCAGCGCCGTGTCCGGTCGGCGAGGACCGGGGCTTCCATGCACACCCCTGGAGGGCTCCTGGGCGGGCCAGGACGGCCCTTGATGCGGCTGTCCATCGAGAGCGGCAAAGCCTGCGCTGTCCGGTCGCCGCGTACGTCCGCGAGGTGGCCGCCGCCGAACCGGGCCCGCGCGTAAGGGTGCTGATCCCGGAGACCGAGCCGGAGCGGCTGTGGCAGCGGCAGGCGCACCAGGCAGTCCGCGCGGTCACTTCAGGTCGCGGTTGAACACCGCCTTCGACGGGCGGTAGCCGAGCGCAACCAGGCTCAAGCACCAGACGATGGTGATCCACCAGTTATTACCGATCCCGGTGCCGAGCAGCAGTCCGCGCAGCGTCTCGATGGCGGGCGTGAACGGCTGGTACTCGGCGATCGGCTGGAACCAGCCCGGCATCGCGTCGACCGGGACGAAGGCGCTGGAGATGAGCGGCAGGAAGACCAGCGGCAGCGCGTTGTTGCTGGCTGCCTCGGCGCTGGGGCTGACCATGCCCATACCGACCGCGGTTCGGGACCCCCGTTCCTGCGTTGGATCAGGATGCTTCCGTGACCCGGTTGAAGAGCCGGCTGGCGAGGTCGACGCCTGTGACTGCGCCGTTGACGTCGCGGGAGAAGTAGCCGCGCTGTCCCTTGAGGCCGCCCTCAGTAACGATGTACTCGTCGCCGTCGCCGGGAAGGAAGCCGATGTCCGCGGCCGGGTAGTCCGGGGGCATTTCCTCGTCCGATGCCGCGCGGATCTCCGGTTTGATCCCGACCGCCAGGGTGAGGCGGGTGCCGTCGGTGGCGATGTCGAGGTTCATGGCGTCGATCTCGTAGTGGCCGACGACCTGTTGGGCCTGTGCCTCGTCGTAGGGGATCGGCTCCGCCGTCTTCTCGACGACGCCGAGGTAGTGCTCGAGCGCCCACCGCACGACGGACTGGTTGAACGGGTAGCCGTCCGGGCCTGCGTTGGCCAGGGAAACCACCGCGAAGTTGCGCTCGGGCACGATGAGCAGCTCGGCGAACTGGCCGTTGCCCGAGCCGCCGTGGCCGATCCCGTGGAGGCCGTCGGGGCCGTCTAGGGAGCGCAGGAACCAGCAGATGCCGAGGCCGTCACCGAGCGCGCTGGCGCGCAGCTCGACCGTCTGCTCCCGCATGCGGTGCAGGGCCTGGGAAGGCACGACGCCCTCGCCGTCGCCGAGGTGGAACCGGGCCCAGTGCAGCAGATCGCTCACCGAGGAGGCGAGGCCGCCACCGGGGTTGTCGCCGCGCGCGCCCTCCTTGAACGCTCCCCAGGGCCGGGCGGAGTGCAGTTCGCCGTCGTCGCCGCGGTTGTAGCCCACAGCGAACTTGCGGACCATCACCTCGGACAGGCCGTACACGGTGTCCGCAAGGCCCACCGGCTCCAGGAGGAGCGAGGCCATGGCCTGCTCGAAGGGCAGGCCCGTGGTCTTCTCGATGATCCGTCCGGCCAGGTTGTATCCGGCCTGGCTGTACGAGGCGCGGGCCCCGGGCAGTGCGATCAGCGGTAGCTGGGGCAGCTTCGTCACGAGCCCGGCCAGAGAGCGGTCGCCCTCGCCGTCGTCAACCAGGTTCCAGTCCAGGCCCGCGGTGTGATTGAGCAGGTTCAGGACGGTGATCTGCGCCGCGGCCTGCTCGTCGGCGAGCTTCAACTCGGGAACGTAGCGCCGCACCGGCGCGTCCAGGTCCACCTTCCTCTCGGCGACCAGGCGCATCAGTGCGGTCGCCGTGAAGGTCTTGGACACCGACGCCAGGGGAAACAGCGTCTTGTCGTCGATCGGCAGCGGGTTGCTGAGGCTCGTCACGCCGTGCGAGGCGTAGATCTCCTGGCCGTCCAGGAGCACCCCGACGGCTACGCCAGGAACGCCGAGCTCCGTGGCTTGTGCCTTGACGAACTCCGACAGCTTGTCCTGCAGCATTGCTCCTCCTTCGGATACTTGAACTAAGTACGAGTAGGAGCGTAGGCCGCCACTCGAACTATGTGCAAGAAATTTCATGAACTAAGTGCAAGTAGGGTGGGGGCCATGCCTCGAGACACACTGACCGCAGACCGGATCGTCCGTGCGGCCATCGAGCTGCTCGACGACGAGGGACTGGACGGCCTCAACATGCGCAGCCTGGCGAAACGGCTTGACTCGGCCGCCACGGCCGTCTACTGGCACATCAAGACCAAGGACGACCTGGTCCGACTCGCCAGCGACGCGATCTGGCACGAGGTCGAGCTGCCCGATCTCGACGCCACCGACTGGCGCACGGCCGCCACCGCCCATGCCTCCGGCATGCACGCGATGCTTGCCCGGCACCCCTGGCTCGTCCAGGCATTCGGCAGCCACCTCCTGCACGGCCCCGGCCAGGCCCGGCACAACGACTTCAGCCTCGCCATCTACGAAAAGGCGGGCTTCGCCGCCGCCGACGCGGACTGGGCGGCCGGCGCCGTGTTCACCTTCGTACTCGGCTGCGCGCTCGGCCCTGCCGCGCAGGTCTCGCTGAACCGCCGGCTGAGCAAGAACGGCGCAGACGCCGAGCAACTGATGGCCGACGCCATGACACGCGCCACCGAGACCGCCATGCAATTCCCGCGCCTGCGCGAGCGCCTCGACACCACGGCCGCCACGGAGTACGCCGCAGCGCCCGACAACACCTTCGCGTTCGGTCTTCAGTCCCTCCTCGATGGCTACGAGGCCCGCCTCACCGCCGACCGCGCCGGCCGGCGCGAGTGACCGCCCCGGACAACGCCCGCCCGACCAGCCCACAGCCCCTTTCCCGGCTTCGCGCCGGCGCACGAGCAGGCGAGGTGAGACACAACGGGGACACCGACGTGCCCCTGAGCGGTACACATGACTCCACTCGGTGGGGCGCTCAGACCGGTGCTGGGGGCGTGTATCGAAAGTCGATCTTGGTCATGACATGATCTCGGCTTGTAGCGCGTGGAGATCTGCCGGACGAGCGCAATGGGCCGTGCTGGAACCACTGTTGCCGAAGGGCAGGAAGCCTGGCCGCCCGCCAAAGTTCGACCCGCAGGCCTCCACGGCTCGGCACGCCGTCGAGTGCGGCGTCAATCACTCCAAAAGGCACCGCGCCGTGGCCACGAGGCACGAGCTACCGGTAGCGGTCCGCTACGAGGTGACCGTCCTTGTCGCGGCCATCAATGAATGGTTGTGACCAGCGTCATCGAGACTGATCCAGTAGCGGCGCTTGACCCCGGTTTCGGTGCTGCGCACATCTTCGAGGACGCCGCCATTGCTTTCGATGGTGCGCGCCGAGCCGACGTTGCCGTCGTCACAGGTGAGGAGGACCCGGTCCAGACCGAGCGCCGGGGCCTTGAGTAGAACCGCTCCCAGCGCCCACGTGGCCAGTCCACGTCTCCTGGCAGAAGGCCGAACGCTGTAGCCGATGTGTCCGCCGCCTTCCAACAGAAAGGCCTTCAGACAGTGCCGAAGGTCGATGGCCCCGAGGTACGACTCGCCGTCGATGATCCACCAGTGGGTGGCGTGGACGCGCCCTTCCCCGACAGGCAGCGACCGGTCCGACTGCTGCCGCAGTCGCTCGACCCATAAGGCGAACCCTTCCGGGCTGTCGAGGTCATCGTCACCAACCAGACGCAGGCCGGCCCCATCCTGGTGAGCGCCAGGCTGCCACTCGTCACGCGCCGTGAGCCACGAGGAATGCAGCCGCCCCGTGGGAGCGATCAGTTCAGCCATGCGAGGGACGGTAACACCCGCACCCCAATGTGATTAGGCACTTTGCGCCAGATCGGCGGGGAGGACATGGCTCGATGTCGGACATCCCCGATGATCTGCGGAGCACCCCCGCGTCAGCGGGGAGGACATGCCCAGGCCTGCCGCTAGTGGTAGCCCGGCGGAACACCCCCGCAACGGCGGGGAGGCCCTTCCGGCTCCCTGAAGGTCAGGGAACTCTTCCGGAATACCCCCGCGTCGGCAGGGACGACTGCTCCGGCAGGTACTCCACGTGAACGCCGGCCGGAACACCCCCGCATCGGCGGGGAGCATGGGTCCAGCTTGCGGGCTCGGACGGTGAGCCGCGGAGCACCCGGGTGTGCCTCGAGGAGACCCCCGCACGGGCGGCGGTGTCCAGCAATGAAAGGATGCCCGGCGGCGGCAGCATCGGCCGGACGCTTCATCCCGGCCGCCGGGCGGCGTCCAGTCTCACCTACTCGGTCGCGGCCTCGGTGCCCGGGGCGGCCTGGTTGGCCCACGCGCGTGCGGCGGCGAGATCGTCGGCGGTTCCGGCGGGGACGTAGGCGAAGCCGTCCCATTCCTCCAGGGCCCGTGGCTCGTCCGGTCTGAGGTGGCTCGCGCCGCCGTGCAGTGGTCGGTGCCGGCGCCAGACGTCCATGGGCGCCCGGCGCCGCTTCTCGTACGCGGCCAGCGGGTCACCCGCGTCGACGCGAGAGACGGCGCGGGACGGCTGGTTCGGTGGCCCTGGTCGGGAATGCCTGCCCATGGCCTCGATGGTCTCAGGCCGCGACCGTCGTCGGACGGGAGGACGCAAGATCCCGTGCCCGGGTGCGGACGTCGTCCACGGCGGCGGTCCTGTACGGGCGGGCAGCGTCCAGCAGCGTGTTCAGCCTGGAGGCGACCAGCGTGGAGTCGACGCGGGCGGCGTCGTCCAGCGCCTGCTGGGCTGCCACCGCCGCCTGCTCGGCGTCCCCCTCGGTGAACAGCGCGGCGGACAGGCCGATGCGGTCCATGACGCGCACCCGCTCGGCGGCGTCGAAGTACGCCACCCAGTCGGGCACGTCGTCGCCCAGGCCGTCGGCCACCAGTTCGTCGGCGGCGCCGAGGTGCCGCTCGGCACCTCGGCGCCGCCGAGGGCGGCGTGCACCCGGCCGGTCTGGGAGGCGACCAGCGCCCGGGTCGCGGGCAGCGTCGCTTTCTTCGCGGCCACGCCGAGGAGAGCGAGGGCGTCGCTGGGGTGACCCAGGTAGATCATCTGGTGGGACATGCGGGTGACGATCTCCACCCCGCGGTCCGGCTGCCCGGCCTCGCCGGCCGCGTAGATGCCGTACGCCCAGTACCGCTGGGCGGTGGCGTACCGGCCGCAGTCGTGGCTGACCCACCCGGCCAGCGCCGCAAGGTCGGCGGTCGCCGCGAACACGCGGGCCTTCAGCGACGGCGGGACGCCGTCCTGGATACGGCGGGCGACTTCGGCGAGCTGGGCGACGATCGCGGAGCGGTACAACCGCCGCCCTTGGAGGCGTCGGCCTTCGTGAAGAACGCGGTGACCTCTTCCAGCGCCGTGGTGGTGTCGGCGTCGCAGCCCTTGGTGTCGTGGCTGAGCCGGCGAGCGGTGCCGCCCAGCATCCGCTCGGCGGCCAGGATCACCGGGGCGCCGAGGGCGAGCTTGAGGGTGTCGCGGCGGTCAAAGAAGAGGTCCATCTGGGTCCATCCGGCCAGGGTCTGGGCGGCTGCCTCGGTCAGGAGCGGGAGCGTGGGCTGGCGACCGTGATCGGCACCGGCGCCGCTCTGTGGCCGCTCCTCAAGTAGCCCTGCAGGGCCAGGGCGCCGCTACGGAGTGGCTACCCGATCCAGATGACGTCCAGGACGGACAGGTGTCGGGTGAGCCGGTTGATCACGTAGACGACGGAGAGCTGGCCGACGGACGCAGCGCGGATGTCCTCGCCTTCCGGGTCGCCGGTGTTCCACTGGGGCCAGCCCCATGGGGAGCGCACCGCGATGTCCAGGACGTCGCGGACCGTCTCCTTGGCGTGCTCGCGCAGCGCGGTCAGCGTCTTCGCGGCCTGCGGGGACAGGCGCACCGCCCAGGGCTGATCGGTCACCGGCGGGCACCGAGGACGTCGGCCAGGTCCACGAAGCCGGTCTCATCCCGGCCGGAGTCCCTGTAGGCGTCGACGGCCGGCGCCGCGGCGAGGCGCATCTGCCAGGTGCGGACGACGTCGTGCAGGGGCGTGAGGCTGTAGGTATGACGAGAGTCCTCCAAGGCCTTCGCCCAGTCCCGCTCGAAGGCCGGCACCCAGGTATCGGCGCGGCGGTCGTCGCGCAGCTGGGCGAGCAGCTGGGCGGCAGCGGCCGGAGCCGGCGGGGCGGGGGCTTCCTCGGGCTGCGCGCTCATCGGCACCTCCTGGCGGGTCGTATCGCCACCGTACGCGCGATGCGGGGCGGTGGGGGCGGACATGGGCTGATCCCTTCCCAGCGGGGCCCGGTCGACGCCGTGGCGGTCATGCGGGCTTCCAAGCGGTCTCTCCCCAGGGGGCGGCGAGGTCGCGCAGCGGGCAACGTAGGCACCGTCTGAGAACGCCACTGCGAAGTCTTCGGGTGCGTTGGCGGCCCATTCAGGTCCTAGGGCTGCCGGGCGAGGCCTCTTGTGCCAGAAAGCTGCCGCCCAGGCGATGGCGCCACACAACGCCCACGGATGGAGTAATCAGCCCTCGCCCTGCCCGAGCGTAGAGAGAATCGCACGACGTTCGCGTTTCCGCCTGGGAGGAGACAACCATGCGTGTGCGTACAACGGTCGCGGCTGTCGGAGCTGTCGCTGTCGTTCTTGGTAGCGCGAACACTGCTGCCGCTGACGTCTTTGATGAAGTGACCCACGTCTTCCAGAGAATTCAACGCGCTGCCTGGCATATGCAAAACGCGGCCGCAGACTACGACCGGAACGATGACGTCGGCATCGGATCTGGGGCCATCTTCACCACAGCGCCTTCGGGGCCGTGTCGGCCGCCGATGCAGTGCTGACTACTCAGGCCCCAGGGCGCCCACAGCACCCGACTCAGAGCCGACTGGGGAGTTCTAACTCACCGATCAGCAGCCGGTCGCACCAGTGTGTACCAAGAACAGTTCGATAGGGCGTTCGGGGTACGGTTCATGTGAGCCACGAGCACCGGGGTGGACGCAAATCGGCTTAATTTGGCCATCCTTGTAGCGCAGCTCCACATCCCACCCCGAGCGGTTCTGCCAAGAATGCGCACCCTTAATCCAGTAGAACCCCTCAAAGTCAGGGCGGGTCCGTAGGTCCACGGACATCCGGGTTCCGCGAAAGTACGTTCCCTCCCAGAAGCAAAGGTGGCCGCGCGGGCATGGCGTAGCCGCAGCTGTGGCGGGTGGCGAACTGACGATCAAAGCTGTACCTGCGGCCACGAGAGCGAGAAAGCGGCGGATTAGCACAAGCGCCTCCCGGCTGTAGGTCCTCACGCTCGGGTGAGGACGCTGATTGCCTCTCCCGAGCATGGCTACCCGCACTGCGGTGCTGCGGTGTATGGATTCAACCGATCGAGTGTGCGGGTGGGTGGACGACGGACAGCTGCCCGACGGACGCGGAGCGGACGTCCTCGCCTTCCGGGTCACCGGTGTTCCACTGGCGCCAGCCCCAGCAGGGCGAGGACCTCGTCGACCGGCCAGGACGCAAGAACCCCGGAGCAGGTCAGGTAGAGGCCGACGGTGTCGACCCGGTACCGGTCGGCGGCACCGAACAGCAGGTAGCCGGTCAGGTGCCATGCCGTGCGCCGGGACATCTCCGCCAGCGGGCGGCGGGCGCTCTAGAAGTCGAGCAGCAGACCGGCGACAACGAGGTTGGCGTCGGCCGTGATCTGGGCGCCGGCGAACGTCGGCCCACCGACGCGGTCCTCGGGCAGGGTGCGGGCGCGCAGAACCTCCAGAGGGCCGTGGGCGGCCTTGTGGAGCTGGGCGGTGACGGGTCGGCTACCAGGTCGCGGTCCGGGAGCTCCAGCAGCCGGGCGAAGGTAAAGGCGCCGGGGTCCTCGAGGGCGGCCTTGGCGAGCGGGGTGAAGGCGAAGCCGATCGGCGTACGATGGGACCAGTTCGGGACGACCCCACCGCCAGAGGCCCTGGTACACAACTTCGTGCTCTGGCTGCTCCCCGACCTCTTCGACAGCCTGGTCGAACAGACCGGCGCCACCGACCAGCTCATGCGGGAGACGTTCAACTCCATGGCCGCCGATCCCGGTTGATCCCCTGACACTGCCACGCTGCGCAGCGGCGACCATGGTCCCGAAGTTCCGCCCGCGCCAAAGCCGCCGATGACCAATGCGATCAGGCGCGGCCAGCATGCGGCACGCCCCGGCCCCGGCAGCTGCGATGTCGGGGCCGGTGCGTTCTGCGCGGGTGGCTAACCGATCCAGATGACGTCCAGGACGGAACGGGTGGTGCAGGGCTCGGTTGGCGAAGTAGATGACGGACAGTCGGCCGACCGACGCGATGCGCACGTCCTCGCTTTCCGGGTCGCCTTCCCCGTCAACTTCAGCGTGTTGAAGTGAGCCCGGCGGATGGATGGCCCGCGGCCCGCGCGTGATGGCGTTCATACTGACCAGAGAGCGAACCAACCAGTGAGGTGTCGTTTCTCCAGTACGACTGATCCATTCGTTCGGGTGACGCCCGCTGGCTGCCCGCACCTCGCAGGCGGCAGCGTGCGCCGTTCCGGCTTCAGATAGGCGCCGCGAGGCCTACGCCAACGACCAGGGCCAGGAGGCATCGCTCGTCGCGGTCACCGCCCGCTCGAACCAGAGCAAGGCCGACCAGGACCCGGCCCAGCGGATGCCCCCGGCCGCCGACGTCCACTGCCGATACGCAGCCGAATGGACCGCCACCAAACTCCGCTGGAACCTCACCACCGACGCCACCGAACACGCCGCCCTGAACGACCTCGCCACCGCCTGCCCCGACCAGGCCGTCACCTACACACCCGCCGGATGAGGCACCCGGGCCCCTTCCGCACCGGACAGGCCTGCGCGTCTACAAGACCGGCGACAGCTCGCCACCTGACATCCAGACCCGCCTCCGCGCCGCCACCATGCGACCGGGGACCCCGTCTCAGGGCGCCGACGGCCCAGCCCGCCGGCACCGCCCGACACTGGCCTCGGCCACGGCC
>NZ_MUKA01000020.1 GCF_002150735.1 Streptomyces africanus | reverse complement strand
CGGTGCTCGCCCTGCTGCTCGCCGGCTGCGGGATCCGGGCCACGGAGGTGCCGACGAACTTCGGGCCCGCACCCTCGCGGGTGCGCTGTTCGCTCGCCGAGCCGGACGTGTCGACGCAGGCCGCCCGGGGGCTGCCGGTGCAGGTGTTCCTGCTGTGCGGGTCCTCGCTGGTGACCGTCGACCGGACCGTACGGGTTCCGGACGGCGCGGCNNTCCGACTCGGCGGCCGCCGAGGGCGACGGCTCCGTGGTCCTGGGCGGTCCCGGCGCCGGCTCTCCGCGCCGCTACGCGTGCACGGACGAGGTGCGGGCCCGGCCGGGCAGCACGGAACCGCCCTCCAGGGACGCGGCCGGGGAGTGAGCGGGCCGGGTTCCGCCCGGCTGTGGCGCATGCCTCACAGGCCAACCGGGGCCCATCCCGGAACCGATCCGGCCGGAGGCCGCGTCTTGGGGGGAGTGCAGCGTCAAGGCTCCATCGGCGGCAGCGCCGCGTTCCGCATCCGTGTGACAGGAGGTGTCCTCCTCGTCGCACATCTCGCGTTCGTCGCCTGGCTCACGCTGCGGCCGCTGGACGTGCCCTGGGTGATGCCGGCCAATCTGCGGCCGTTCGACGGCATCCGGGCCGATCTCGCCCTGGGCTGGCCCGAGGCGGCCCGGCGGATCTGCGAGGGGCTGGCCCTGCTCGCCCCGCTGGGCGTGCTGCTGCCGATGGCGAGCGGCAGACTGGTCGTCTCGCCGCTGGCGTCCCTGCTCAACACCGTCACGGCCGGTGCCCTGCTGTCGCTGGTTATCGAGCTGCTCCAGACCGGCGTCCCCGGCCAGGTCGTCGACGTCGACTCGCTGTTGTTGAACACCGCGGGCGTGGCCCTCGCGCATCTCGCGCTCGTTCCCGCCGGCCGCTCCTGGCTGCGCCGCCGCAGCGCCGCGCGCCCGCCGCGTACGCCCCTCCCCCCTCAGGAGCCGGCTCAGGGTCGGACCCCGACGATTCCCAGGGTCGGGATCGCCCCGTGGAGCGACGCTTTGCCCCCTTCGTCTCCGTAGCGTGGAGTGCAGGTGGGGTACTCGCAGGAGAGGCCTCACGACATCTCACGAAGGAGCCGCACATGTCACGCCTCGCCCGCCCCACCCATGGCCGCATGATCGGCGGAGTGTGCGCCGCGCTGGCTCGGCGCTTCGGCACCTCCGCGACGACGATGCGGGTGATCTTCCTGGTCTCGTGCCTGCTGCCCGGCCCGCAGTTCCTGCTGTACATCGCGCTGTGGATCCTGCTGCCGTCGGAGGACAAGGTGCAGAACAAGGCACAGACGGCCTGGTAGCCACCCGTTGCGGAAACGCCGATGGGGCGCACCCTGTGTCCAGGGGTGCGCCCCATCGTCGTGTGTCCGCCTGGGCGGGGGTCAGACGCCCGGAAGGCTGTTCACCGGGAGCCCGCCGAGCAGCTTGGCGGCCGGGCCGGTCGGGCCCTGGGCGAGCACCTGCCCGGCGACCGGCTGGGCGGCGGCGAGACCGGTACCCGCCAGGGTCTGCCCCTGGCCCACCGCCTCAGCCGAGCCCGCCGGCAGCGCCGGGGAGAGCTGCTCCGCCGGGAGCGCCTGGGTGACGGTCTCCAGCGCCTGGGCGGTGTCCGGGACGGCCGGGGCGGCGTCGGCGGCGCCCGCACCGGCGGCGGCGAAGGCGGCACCGAGAGCGGCGACACCGAGGGACTTGGCAGCAGACTGCTTCATGAAAATGCGTCCTCGTAATGGGATGACGGGGTGTGTGAGCGGTCCCGCGACCGTAATCACGCGGCGCCGTCCGCCGCAAACATCGAAATGCGGACGGCTTGTGAACACCGCCCGCATTCCCTGTGTGCCGAAGACTCTCGGTCAGCCCTCCGAAGGCAAAGAACCGCTGGTGGAGGCGGTTTGCCGGAACAGCCATTCGGATTTCAGCTCGGCATATCCGGGCTTGATCACGTCATTGATCATGGCCAGTCGTTCATCGAAAGGAATGAATGCTGATTTCATCGCATTGACGGAGAACCACTGCATGTCGTCGAGCGTGTAACCGAACGCCTCGACAAGGTGCTCGAATTCCCGGGTCATGCTGGTGTGCGACATGAGGCGGTTGTCCGTGTTGACCGTGGCGCGGAAATGCAGCCTGCGCAGCAGCCCGATGGGGTGCTCGGCGTAGGAGGCCGCCGCCCCGGTCTGCAGGTTGGAGCTCGGGCACAGCTCCAGCGGGAT
Organism: Streptomyces africanus; assembly: GCF_002150735.1. Lineage (GTDB taxonomy): Bacteria > Actinomycetota > Actinomycetes > Streptomycetales > Streptomycetaceae > Streptomyces > Streptomyces africanus. The sequence continues at coordinate 19,748 of NZ_MUKA01000020.1, read as the reverse complement.
GCGCTTGTCACGGACGTACGAGGCGAGCCGCCCGAGTTCGACGCTGCCGTCCTCGTGGACCTGGATGTCGTCGATGATCCGCACCCCGTGACCGAGCCGGTCGGCGCCGCACCACTGGAGGGCCTGCCAGATGGACGGCAGCCCGAAGGCCTCGCCGGCGTGGATGGTGAAGTGGTTGTTCTCGCGCTTGAGGTACTCGAAGGCGTCCAGGTGCCGGGTGGGCGGGTAGCCGGCCTCGGCGCCCGCGATGTCGAAGCCGGCGACGCCCAGGTCCCGGTACCGGTTGGCGAGTTCGGCGATCTCCAGGGCGCGGGCCGCGTGCCGCATGGCGGTGAGCAGGGCGCCGACACGGATGCGCAGGCCCTTCCCCCGGGCGCGGCGCTCCCCCTCCCGGAAGCCCTCGTTGACGGCCTCGACGACCTCTTCGAGGCTCAGACCGCCTTCGAGGTGCTGCTCGGGGGCGTAGCGCACCTCGGCGTAGACGACGCCGTCCTCGGCGAGGTCCTCGGCGCACTCGGCGGCGACCCGCACCAGGGCGTCGCGGGTCTGCATGACGCCGACGGTGTGGGAGAAGGTCTCCAAGTACCGTTCCAGGGAACCGGAGTCGGCGGCCTCGCGGAACCAGATGCCCAGCTTCTCCGGATCGGTCTCCGGGAGCTGGGAGTAGCCCGTCGCGCGGGCGAGTTCGACGATCGTGCCGGGGCGCAGACCTCCGTCGAGGTGGTCGTGCAGCAGAACCTTGGGCGCCCGGTGGATCTGGTCCGGTGTCGGGGTGTTCGCGATGGTCTGGCTCGTCATTTCCGCACTCTAACTCCTACGCGCGTAGATGGCGCGTCCCCGGCTCCTTTACGTTTTCGTCGATACGTAACGGTGACCGCAAGGACGGGTCGCGTACACCCGCGCTTCTGACACTGTTCTGTCATGGCACACCAACCGACGCCGGTGCGCAGGGCCCGGCTGGGCAGGACATTCGGTCCGGAGCCGTCGGCGGTCAGCGGCGTGGTGCTGCTGCTCCCCGGCGGCGACGAGGTCTCCGGCCGCAGGCCGTCCCCCCTGGTGGCGACCGCCTCCGTACGCGCCCTGGGGCGCCGCCTGGCCCGCGCGGGCCGGGACGAGGGTCTCGTCACGCACGTGGTGCACTACCGCTACCGCGGCTGGAACGGCGACGAGGCCAACCTCGCGGCCGACGCGGCCTGGGCGGCCGACGAGGTCGTACGGCGTTACGGAGACGTTCCCGTCTGCCTCGCCGGCATCGGCATGGGCGGCCGGGCCGGACTGCGGGCGGGTGGTCACGAGGCCGTCAACTCCGTGCTGGCGCTCGCTCCTTGGCTGCCGGAGGAGGAGGCGGCCGGGCCACCCGAACCGGTGAAGCAACTGGTGGGGCGGCAGGTGCTGATCGTGCACGGCACGAACGACGGGCGGACGAATCCCGAGTTGTCGTTCCGGCTGGCGGCGCGGGCGAAGAAGGCGAACCGGGATGTGTGCCGGTTCGAAGTGCACGCGGACGGGCACGGGTTGCATCAGTACCGGGACGAAGTGCTGGCGTTGGCCGAGGACTTCGTGATGGGGGCGTTGTTCGGGCGGGCTGTGTCGCGGCCTGTGCGGGATGCGCTGGCCGCGCCGCCGCCGTTGGGGTTGCGGATGCCGTTGGCTGCGGGGTTCGGTTCTTCGTTGCGCCAGTAGCGCCGTGGGGGTTCTTACCGGCCGGCGGGTGCGGGTTGCCTGTGGCTTGTCGCGCAGTTCCCCGCGCCCCTTAGGTGGGGAGCAAACTGCCCCTTCTTGAGAGCAGGAATCTCTTGAAGGCCGCTACCGGGGGTGTGTCCGGGTGGCCGTCCAGCCAGGCCACGCCGATTTCGCGAACGGCGCGCGGAGCAGTCACCGTCAGCTCGACGACCCCCGGGCGGGGCACAGCGGGTGGCGGCAGGAGGGCCACCCCCAGGCCCGCTGCCACCAGGCCTCTCAGGGTTTCCGCTTCCTCGCCCTCGAAGGCGATGCGGGGTTTGAAGCCGGCCTCCTGGCAGAGGTCGTCGGTGATGCGGCGGAGGCCGTAGCCCGGTTCCAGGGTGACGAACATTTCGTCCGCGGCCTCGGCGAGGCGGATGCGGCGGCGGCCCGCGAGGGAGTGGTCCGCGGGGACGACGAGGCGGAGCTTCTGTTCGTCGAGGCGGCGGGCGACCAGGCCGGGGGCGTCGGGGACGGGGGACGTCAGGCACAGGTCCAGTTCGCCGGCGCGGAGGCGTTCGAGCATGGCCTCGCCGTAGTTCTGGACGAGACTGAAGCGGACGCGCGGATGGTCGGCGCGGAAGGCCTGGAGGAGGCCCGGGACCGTCTCCGCGCCCATGGTGTGCAGGAAGCCGAAGGCGACCTTGCCGGTGGCGGGGTCGGCGTCGGCCCGCACCTCCTCGGCGGCGCGCTCGACCTCGGCCAGGGCGCGTTCCACGGAGGCGAGGAAGGTGCGGCCGGCCGGGGTGAGGGAGACCGTGCGGCCGTGGCGGGCGAAGAGGTCGACGCCGAGGTCCTGCTCCAGGCGGGCCATGGACCGGGAGAGGGTCGACTGGGGGACGTTCATCTCCTGGGCGGCGCGGGTGACGTGCTCGGTGCGGGCGACGCCGGCGAAGTACGCGAGGCGGGGCGCCAGCACCCTGGACATCTCCGCCATGTCTTCTGTGTCACTGGACGGTGACAGCCGAGCCGCTGAACTGTGTTGATGCGCCATGGGAACGATTATGGCAGTTCCATGCATTGGACGGATCAGTGCGCGCGTACGTAGTTTCGAGGCATGTCTCCCGCCAGTACCGGGGCGTCCACCGTCGTGGGCGCCGATGCCTCTGTCCCTGCCGCCGACGCACGCATGTCCCCGGGCGGGCCCGGCTACCGCCGGATGAGCCTCGCCCTCTTCCTCGCGGGTGTCGCGACCTTCGCGCTGCTGTACTCCACGCAGGCGCTGCTCCCGCTGATCTCCGGCGAGTTCGGGGTGGCGGCGAGCGATGCGAGCTGGACCGTGGCCGCCGCGACGGGCGGGCTGGCGCTGTTCGTCCTGCCGATGAGCGCCCTGTCGGAGCGCTTCGGCCGGCGTACGGTCATGACGGCCTCGCTGGCCGTGGCGGTGACCGTCGGACTGCTGGTGCCCTTCGCCCCGTCGCTGGGTGTCCTGGTCGTGCTGCGGGCGCTCCAGGGCGCGGCGCTGGCCGGGCTGCCGGCGTCGGCGACGGCGTACCTCGCGGAGGAGGTCAGCCCCAAGGCGCTGGTCACCGCGATCGGACTGTTCGTCGCGGGCAACAGCGTCGGCGGGATGAGCGGCCGGGTCATCACCGGCTGGGTCGCCCAGGAGTGGGGCTGGCGGGTCGCCGTCGGGGTGATCGGCGCGATCGCCGTGGCGTGCGCGGTGGCCTTCCGGCTGCTGCTCCCCGCCCCGAAGAACTTCAGGACCGGTTCGCTGCGGCCGCGTGTCCTGGCCCGGACGGTCCGTGACCACCTGTCGAACCCGCTGCTGTGCCGGCTGTACGCGATCGGCGCGCTGTTCATGACGGTGTTCGGCGGGGTGTACACGGTCATCGGCTACCGGCTGACCGAGGCGCCGTTCTCGCTGCCGCAGGGCATCATCGGCTCGATCTTCCTGGTGTACCTCGTCGGTACGGTGTCGGCGTCGACGGCCGGCCGGCTGGTGGGCCGGCTGGGCCGCCGGGGCGCGCTGTACGCGGGCGGCGGTACGACGGCGGCCGGGCTGCTGCTGTCCCTGGCGGGTTCGCTCCCGCTGGTCCTGCTGGGCCTGGTCCTCATCACGGCGGGCTTCTTCGCGGGCCACGCGGTGGCCTCCTCGGCGGTCAGCAAGACGGCCACGACCGGCCGCGCGCAGGCCTCGGCGCTCTACCAGTCGGCCTACTACGTCGGCTCCAGCGCGGGCAGCACGGTCGGCGCGATCGCCTTCCACGCGGGCGGCTGGGCCGGGACGGTCGGGGTCGGGCTGCTGGCGGTTCTGGGCGTCGTGACGATCACGGTGTTCGGGACCCGGGCGGCGCGGACGCAGCGGCGGCTGACCACGGCCGCCTGAGGCTCGACACGGACTGTTCCCCCTGGTCGGGGCCGGTTGTCAGTGGGCGCGGATAACGTCCGCCTCCGTTGACCACCGGATTCGACCAGGGGGATTTTTCATGGAGTTCCGCATCGACCGTACGGCGTTCGCCGAGGCCGTGGGCCGGGCGGTACGGGCGCTGCCCGCGCGGACGCCGGTGCCGGTGCTGGGCGGGCTGCTGCTGGAGGCGGACGCGGGACGGCTGGCCGTGACGGGGTTCGACTTCGAGGCGGCGGTACGGGTGGAGGCCGACGCCGAGGTCGCGGTGCCCGGGCGGGTGCTCGTCCTGGGGCGGCGGCTGCTGGACGTCTGCCGGGTGCTGCCGGACGGGCCGGTGAGCTGCACGCTGGAGGCCTCGCGGTTGACGGTGGAGGCGGGCGGTACGCGGTTCGGGCTGTCGACGCTGCCCCTCGCCGAGTACCCGGCCCTGCCGGCGCCGCCCGCGCCGTACGGCACGGTGGACGCCGCCGCGTTCGCGACCGCCGTCGCCCAGGTCGCGGTGGCGGCCGGGCGCGACGACACGCTGCCCCTCCTGACGGGCGTCCAACTGCGTATGGACGGCGGGGAGATGACCCTGGCCGCTTCGGACCGCTACCGGTACGCCGTGCGGCGGCTGGAGTGGCAGCCGGGGGCGGCGGCACAGGGCGTGGTGGACGCGTTGCTGCCCGCGCGGCGCCTGCTGGACGTCGCGCGGTCGCTGGGCCGCGGCGGGGACGTGCTGATCGGGTGGGACCCGGCCGGGGGCGGCGGGCTGATCGGCTTCGAGGGCGGGCGGACGCGGACGGCGCTGCGGCTCCTGGAGGGGCGGCTGCCGACGTACAGGTCGCTGTTCGACATGGCGGGGGCCGCGGTCGCCGAGGTCGAGTGCGAGAGTCTCGCGGAGGCCGTGCGGCGGGTCGCGGTGGTGGCGGAGGCGAACAGTCCCGTGCTGCTGGACTTCTCGTCCGACGGGTCCGTCATGCTCCGCGCCGGCTACGGCGACGACGTGGCCGCCCAGCGTCTGCCGGCCACGCTGACCGGCGCCGACGAGATGCCGGTGGCCTTCAACCCGGCCTATCTGCTGGACGCGCTGACATCCTTCGAGAGCCCGCGCGTACGGCTGGAACTGCTCGGGGCGGGGCAGCGGGCGCTGCTGCACGCGGTGCCGGACGGCGGGGCCGCCGAGGGAGCGGCCGAGGTGGCCGGGGAGCACCGGCATCTGCTGATGTCGGTGAAACAGCTGGTGTGAAGCACTGCTCCCGCCTGCGCTTTTGTGCGCTCGGGGGGCCGTTGTCAGTGGGCTGCGGTAGCTTCCGAAGTGCTGGACGCGATGGCGCGTGACAGAAATTCCACAGGGGTGGGTGGACGATGACGAACGGCACGGCGACACCGACAGACCTGGACACCAGGCTGGAAGCACACCGCACCGAGCTGACGGGGTACTGCTACCGGATGCTCGGCTCCTCCTTCGAGGCCGAGGACGCGGTGCAGGACACGATGGTCCGCGCCTGGCGCAGCTACGACAAGTTCGAGGGCCGCTCCAGCCTCCGCTCCTGGCTCTACCGCATCGCGACCAACGTGTGCCTGGACATGCTGACCGCGGGGAACAAGCGCGCCCGGCCCATGGATCTGACCGAGTCCACCCCCCTCGCCCAGGCGGCCCTCTCCCCCCGCCCGGACAACACCTGGCTGGAGCCCATGCCGGACGCCCGCGTGCTGCCCATGCCCAGCGACCCGGCGGAGGCGGCGATCGCCAAGGAGTCCGTGCGGCTCGCCTTCATGGCCGCCCTGCAGAAGCTGCCGGCCAAGCAGCGGGCCGTGCTGATCCTGCGCGAGGTGCTGGCCTGGAAGGCGAGCGAGGTCGCCGAGCTGCTGGACACCTCGGTGGCGTCGGTGAACAGCGCCCTCCAGCGGGCCCGCGCCACCCTGGCCGAGCGGCAGGAGCCGGGCGCCGAAGCGGCCGTCTCCGACCCGCTGGACGAGGACCAGCAGAAGCTGCTGGACCGCTATGTGGCGGCCTTCGAGGGCTACGACATGACGGCGCTGACGGCCCTGCTGCACGAGGACGCGGTCATGACGATGCCGCCGTTCGACCTGTGGCTGACCGGCGTCGGCGACATCACGGGCTTCATGACGACGCTCGGCGCGCCCTGCGCGGGCTCCCGGCTGGTGCCGGTCCAGGTCAACGGCCTGCCGGGGTTCGCCCAGTACAAGCCGGACCCGGAGAAGGGCGGCTTCTCGCCGTGGGCGGTCCAGGTGCTGGAGATCTCAGACGGCCGGATCACCGGGTTCCACTGCTTCCTCGACACCCAGCGCTGGTTCCCGCTCTTCGGCCTGCCCCTCCACCTCGAAGCGGAGACCGACCAGGTCCAGGAGGGCGCGTAGGGCCGGGTCGGGGTCGCGCAGCCGTATCCGTCCCCCGGCCCGCCGGGCGGCCAGCTGGAGCCGCGCGAGCAGGTCGACGGCGGCGAGCCCGGGCGGCCCGAGGCCTTTGACGTCGCACACCACGACCCGGGCACGGCTGGTGCGCAGCAGTGCCCTGATGTCGTCGCTCAGTCCGCTCACCTCGTCCCGGGCGACGGGACCGGGGAGCACGAGCACGGGGGGTGTCATGGCATCCACAGTCGGTAGACCGGGCGGGCGGCGGTAACTCATCGCGGCTGTCCGTCCTGTTGACGCCGTGAGGATCACATTGACCTCGGTACGGCCTTCCCCGGAGGGTTGGCTGTATGCCCCATGCAACTGCCCTTGCCGCGCTGTCCGATGCACGTGTCGCCGGTGAGGGGGCCTCGTGCAGGGGGTGCTGAGCGGCTTCGCGGTCATCGCGGTCGTCATCGGGGTCGGGTATCTGATCGGCCGCCGGGGATATCTGGGCGACGGCGGGCGCGAGGTTCTGACGAAGCTGGCCTTCCACGTGGCGTCTCCCGCCCTGCTCTTCACGACGCTCGCCCAGGCCGACCTGTCGGTGATCTTCTCCGACCGGCTGCTGGTCACGGCGACGAGCACGGCAGCGGCGGCGGGTGTCTTCGTGGCGGTGGGTGCCGCGCGCGGCTGGGGTGTGGGCCGGACGACGATCGGCGCACTGTGCTCCAGCTATGTCAACTCGGGCAACCTCGGCATCCCGATCGCGGTGTACGTGCTGGGCGACGCGTCACTGGTCGCGCCGGTGCTGCTGTTCCAGCTGGTGGGGGTCACGCCGGTGGCGCTGACGGTCCTGGACCTGGCGAGCGGCGGGGAGAAGCGGCCTCTGTGGCAGCGGCTGCTCACGCCGCTGCGCAATCCCATAGCCCTGGGCTCCCTGGCCGGTGTGGCGGCCTCGGCGTCGGGCCTGACGGTGCCGGGCCCCTTGCTGGACCCCCTGACCCTCATCGGCAACATGTCGGTCCCGGCTGTCCTGCTGGCCTTCGGCATCTCCCTGCGCGGCAGCACACTCCCGCTGCGCGGCGCGGAACGGGCCCCGGTCCTCCTCGCCGTGACTCTCAAGGCGGTCGTCCAGCCCCTGGTCGCCTGGGCTCTCGCAGCGGGCGTCTTCGGCCTGCAGGGGGCCTCGCTGCTCGACGTGGTGGTGACGTCGGCGCTTCCGGCGGCGCAGAACCTGTTCACGTACGCGAGCAGCTACCGGGTGGGTGAGGTGCTGGCGAGGGAGGCGATCCTGTTGTCGACGGTGGTGTCCGTGCCGGTTCTGGTGGTGGTGGCGGCGCTGCTGGGGTGACTCAGGCCCCGGCGAAGTCGCCTGTGTCGAGTTCGAGGCCGAAGGGCTCCGGCAGTGTGATGGGTTCTCCGAACTTGCCTGCCTGCAGAACCCGGTAGACGTCCCGTTGCGGTTCGCCGTAAAGCGTGATGGTGGGGCCGCCAGGAGCCCAGCCATCGATGAGCAGATACAGCGGAACACCAGCCTGGGCGTAACCTGCGGCCTTCTTGATCCGGTCGTGGACCGCATTCGACTTGGACGTGATCTCGACGATGAGCTCAGCGGCAGCCGCTGGGATGAAGTTGCCGCCCTCGTCACGCAGCACCTGCCTGGGGGCGACTGCTAGGTCAGGGATGTAAAGCCCGTCACGAGACGGGACCGCCGTACCCAGGGTCTGGTAGATGCCCCAATGCCTGGGGATGACCTCGTACAGGGCTCGCTGAACCTGGTCAGCGATGTCGTTGTGGGCATTGGACGGCGGTGGTGCCACGGTGACGATCCCCTCGATGATCTCCACCTTGCAGCCCTCGGGCGCGTCCGTCTCCTGCCAGATCCGAACGAGGTCGTCCCACTCGTGGCCGCTGGCCGTCGAGTGGTCGACGGTGAGTGCGCTCATGGCGGTTCTCCAATCAGTGCGTCACCGATCCCAGCATGCCGAACGGGACTGGTGCAGGTCCACCAGTCCCGTTCACCCGAACGATAAAACCCCAGCTCAGGCGATACGTTCCAGCACCACCGGCGAAGCCGTGAAGGCCGTCCCAGTCGCGGCGATGTCGTAGGAGCCCTCGACCGCCTCCAGGGCGTACTCGAAGCGCTCCGGCGTGTCCGTGTGGAGGGTCAGAAGGGGCTGGCCCTCGGTGACCTGGTCGCCCGGCTTGGCGTGCATCTCGACGCCCGCGCCCGCCTGCACCGGGTCCTCCTTGCGGGCGCGGCCCGCGCCCAGGCGCCAGGCCGCGACGCCGATGTCGTAGGCGTCGAGGCGGGTGAGGACGCCCGAGGACGGGGCCTTGATCACGTGCTGTTCGCGAGCCACCGGAAGCGCCGCGTCCGGGTCGCCGCCCTGGGCCGTGATCATGCGGCGCCAGACGTCCATCGCCGAGCCGTCGGCGAGGGCCTTCGCCGGGTCGGCGCCGCTGATGCCCGCCGCGTCGAGCATCTCGCGGGCCAGGGCGATCGTCAGCTCGACCACGTCCGCCGGGCCGCCGCCCGCCAGGACCTCCACCGACTCGCGGACCTCCAGCGCGTTGCCAGCCGTCAGGCCGAGCGGGGTGGACATGTCGGTGAGCAGCGCGACCGTCTTCACGCCGTGGTCGGTGCCGAGGCCGACCATCGTGGAGGCCAGTTCGCGGGCGTCCTCGATGGTCTTCATGAAGGCGCCCGTGCCGACCTTCACGTCCAGGACCAGCGAGCCCGTGCCCTCCGCGATCTTCTTCGACATGATCGAGGAGGCGATCAGCGGGATCGCCTCGACCGTGCCCGTGACGTCGCGCAGGGCGTAGAGCTTCTTGTCGGCCGGGGCCAGGCCGTCGCCCGCCGCGCAGATCACCGCGCCGGTGCCGTCCAGGACGGACAGCATCTCCTCGTTCGACAGGAGCGCGCGCCAGCCGGGGATCGACTCCAGCTTGTCCAGCGTGCCGCCGGTGTGGCCGAGGCCGCGGCCCGAGAGCTGCGGGACGGCGGCGCCGCAGGCGGCGACCAGGGGGGCCAGCGGGAGGGTGATCTTGTCGCCGACGCCGCCGGTGGAGTGCTTGTCGGCCGTCGGGCGGGACAGGGACGAGAAGTCCATGCGCTCCCCGGAGGCGATCATCGCGGCCGTCCAGCGGGCGATCTCGCGCCGGTTCATGCCGTTGAGCAGGATGGCCATCGCGAGGGCCGACATCTGCTCGTCGGCCACCTCCCCGCGGGTGTACGCGTCGATGACCCAGTCGATCTGCTCGTCGCTGAGTTCGCCGCGATCCCGCTTGGTGCGGATGACGGAGATGGCGTCCATGGCCATGGCTTGGGCTTCCTTCCGAGGTTTCCACAAGCCGTACGGCCCCCCTGAGCCGGTCGCGTGAGCAACTCAGAGGGGCCGCACGGAAGTTACTTGCTGAGGTGGTCCGGGCCGAAGGCCTGGGGCAGCATCTGGGACAGCGGCAGGATCCCCGCCGGGGTCTGAAGCAGCAGGTCCGGGCCGCCGAACTCGTGCAGCAGCTGGCGGCAGCGGCCGCACGGGACGAGCGTCTCGCCGTCGCGGTCGACGCAGGTGAAGTGCGTCAGCCGGCCACCGCCGGTGTTGTGCAGCTCGGACACCAGGCCGCACTCGGCGCACAGTCCGAGCCCGTACGAGGCGTTCTCCACGTTGCAGCCGGAGATGATCCGGCCGTCGTCGACCAGGGCGGCCACGCCCACCGGGTAGCCGGAGTACGGGGCGTACGCCCGGGACATGGCGTCCCGGGCCACCGCGCGCAGCTTCTCCCAGTCGACGGCCGGGCCGGCGCCGGTCACTTGCCCTGCCCCTTCCGGTACGGCAGCCCGTCCGCCTTCGGCATGCGCAGCCGCTGGGCGGACAGCGCGAGGACGACCAGGGTGATGACGTACGGCGTGGCGGAGACGACCTGGTTCGGGACCTCGTTGGTGGTCGCGTACCAGGCGAACACCAGGGCGCCGACGACCAGGGTGATCACGGCCTGGAGGTACTTCTTGCGGACCACCAGCCAGATGGCGCCGATGAGCAGCAGGAGTGCGCCGAGCAGCAGCAGGGCGTGGACGTTGGCCGAGCCGCCGCGCAGGTTGAGGCTGTCGGTGTAGCCGAACAGGCCCGCGCCGAGGGCGAGTCCGCCGGGCATCCAGTTGCCGAAGATCATCGCGGCGAGACCGATGTAGCCGCGGCCGCTGACCTGGCCCTCCAGGTAGAAGGGGTTCGCGACGATCGACAGGAAGACACCGCCGAGGCCGGCCAGACCGCCGGAGATGATCACGGCGATGTACTTGTACTTGTAGACGTTGACGCCGAGGGACTCGGCGGCGACCGGGTTCTCGCCGCAGGAGCGCAGCCGCAGGCCGAACGCGGTGCGCCACAGGATCCACCAGGTGCCGGGGATCAGCGCGACGGCGATCAGGGTCAGCCAGGAGACGTTGGTGACCAGGCCGCCGAGCAGTCCGGCGATGTCGGAGATGAGGAACCAGCCCTGGTTGTTGAGATCCCTGAGCGCGTCGGACAGCCCCGGCACGGTGAAGTTGCCGAGGGAGTCCACCGCCGGGGACTGCTTGGCGGAACCGCCCGTGCGGCCCTCGAAGGCGAGGGGTGCGAGGTAGCGGGTGACGCCCAGGGCCAGGATGTTGATGGCCACACCGGAGACGATGTGGTTGACGTTGAAGGTGACGGTCACGAAGGCGTGCAGCAGGCCGCCGATCGCGCCGCCCGCGATGCCCACCAGGACACCGGTCCACGGGCCCCACTGGAAGCCGGCCCAGGCGCCGAACCAGGTGCCGAGGATCATCATGCCCTCGAGGCCGATGTTGACCACGCCCGCGCGCTCGGCCCACAGGCCGCCGAGACCGGCGAGGCCGATCGGCACGGCGAGCTGGAGCGCGGTGGACATCTGGCTGACGTTGGTGATGCCGTCGGCGCCGGTGACGATGCGGACGATGGAGGTGAGCGCCAGTCCGCCGGCGATGATCAGCAGCAGGACGGGCCAGGACAGGCGGCGGCCGGTCGGCGCCGCGGGCTGCAGCGTGGGCTGGTTGAGGTCGGTCGCGGTGGTCATCGGCCAGCCACCTCCTTCGTGGTGTCGGTGTTGCCGAGGACGTGTCCGGCGGCCAGTTCGGCGCCGACCCGGCGCTGCTGGCGGCGCAGGCCCCACTCGCGGACGGCCTCGTAGGAGACGACGACCGAGAGCACGATCAGGCCCTGCATGATGACCGCGATCTCCTTGTCGTAGCCGTGGAAGTCCAGCTCGGGCGAGGCCTTGTCGAGCCAGGCCCACAGCAGGGCGGCGAAGGCGATGCCCACGGGGCTGTTGCGGCCGAGCAGGGCGATGCCGATGCCGAGGAAGCCGATGCCCGTGGGGAAGTTCAGGCTGTAGGTGTGGGTGTCGCCGAGCAGGATCGGCAGGCCGGCGAGGCCCGCGATGCCGCCGGAGATCAGCATGGCGCTGAGCACCATGCGCTTGGGGTCCACGCCGCTGGCCGCGGCGGCGCTCTGCGAGGCGCCGGAGGCGCGCAGGTCGAAGCCGAAGCGGGTGCGGTTGAGGACGATCCAGTAGCCGATGCCGAGCAGGACGGCCAGCAGCACCAGGCCGTAGATCTCGCCGGCCGCGCCCATGCCGATGCCGGGGATCCAGCCGGACTCGTGCATCTCGCCGGTGGTGTTGTTGTTGCCGACCTTCACGCCGAAGACGTTCGGCAGCCACAGGTAGGCGATCACGGAGGTGGCGATCGCGTTGAGCATGATCGTGGCGACGACCTCGCTGACGCCGCGGGTGACCTTGAGGACACCGGCGATGCCCGCCCAGAAGGCGCCGGTGAGGACGGCGGTCAGGATCAGCAGCGGGACCTGGAGGCCGGCAGGCAGGGCGACATGGGCGCCGACGACCGCGGCCAGCATCGCGCCGAGCTGGTACTGGCCGTCGACGCCGATGTTGAACAGGTTCATCCGGAAGCCGATGGCCACCGCGAGCGCCGCGATGTAGTACATCGACGCCTGGTTGATGATCAGGACCTGGATGTCGGAGAAGCTCAGCTGCTCGAACATCAGGGCGTACGGCTCGACGGGGCTCTTGCCCGACGCGAGCAGCACGATCGCGCTCAGGGCGAAGGCCACGGCGAGCGCGATGACCGGTCCGGCCACCGCGAGGAGCACGCGCTCCCTGTCGAACTTCTTCATCAGCGGGCCTCGTCTTCCGGAGACTCGGGGGCGTCGGCCTGCGAGGTCTCGGGGGTCTCTTCGTGCGCGAGGTGCCCGGTGGCGGCACCGGTCATGGCCGAGCCGAGCTCCTCAGGGGTGATGGTGGCCGGGTCGGCGTCCGCGACCAGCTTGCCGTTGTAGATCACGCGCAGGGTGTCGGACAGGCCGATGAGCTCGTCCAGGTCGGCGGAGATCAGCAGGACGGCCAGGCCCTCCCGGCGGGCCTCGCGGATGTGGTCCCAGATGGCGGCCTGGGCGCCGACGTCCACGCCCCGGGTGGGGTGCGCGGCGATCAGGAAGCGCGGCTTGTGGCTCATCTCGCGGCCGACGATCAGCTTCTGCTGGTTGCCGCCGGAGAGGGAGGCGGCGGTGACGTCGATGCCGGGGGTGCGGACGTCGTACTTCGTGACGATCCGCCGGGTGTCCTCCTGGGCCGCCTTCGGGTCCAGCCAGACGCCCTTGGCGAGCGGCTTCTCGGTGACGTGGCCGAGGATACGGTTCTCCCAGAGGGGTGCCTCCAGGAGCAGGCCGTGGCGGTGCCGGTCCTCGGGGATGTAGCCGATGCCCTGCTCGCGGCGCCTGCGGGTGGGCCAGGCGGTGATCTCCTCGTCGGCGAGCCGGATGGTGCCGGAGTCGGGGGGCCGCAGGCCGATGAGCGCGTCGACCAGCTCGGTCTGGCCGTTGCCCTCGACACCGGCGATGCCGAGGATCTCGCCCTCGTGGATGGTGAAGCTGATGTCGTCGAGGAGGGCCTTGCCGCCGGGGGCGGCCAGCCGGAGCTTCTCGACGCTGACGACCGGGCGGTCGGTGACCGTGGACCCGGCCGTCTCGGGCGTGGGCAGTTCGCTGCCGACCATCATCTCGGCGAGCTGACGGGGCGTCGTCTCGGCGGGGACGGCCGTGCCGACGGTGGTGCCGCGGCGGATGACCGTGATCTCGTCGGCGACGGAGAGCACCTCGCCGAGCTTGTGCGAGATGAAGATGACCGACAGGCCCTCGGAGCGCAGTTCGCGCAGGTTGGCGAAGAGGGCGTCGACCTCCTGCGGGACGAGCACGGCGGTCGGCTCGTCCAGGATGAGGGTGCGGGCGCCGCGGTAGAGGACCTTGAGGATCTCCACGCGCTGGCGGGCGGCGACGCCGAGCTCCTCGACCAGGAGGTCGGGCTTGACGTCGAGGCCGTAGCGCTCGGAGAGCTCCTTGATCTTGCGGCGGGCCTTCGCGCCGATGCCGTGGAGCTTCTCGCTGCCCAGGACGACGTTCTCGAGGACCGTGAGGTTGTCGGCGAGCATGAAGTGCTGGTGGACCATGCCGATGCCGCGGACGATGGCGTCGGCCGGCGACGAGAAGCTGACCCGCTCGCCGTCGACGGCGATGGTGCCCTCGTCAGGCTTCTGCATGCCGTAGAGGATCTTCATCAGCGTCGACTTGCCGGCGCCGTTCTCGCCGACGAGGGCGTGCACGGTGCCCTTGCGGACGCTGAGGTGGATGTCGTGGTTGGCCACGACGCCCGGGAAACGCTTGGTGATCCCGGCGAGTTCGACGGCGGTCACCGATTCGTTGACCGCCGCTCCGGCCGGAGGGCTGCTGGACGCGTTGATGGCGCACTCTCCTGGGGACGGGGGTCGTCTACGCGCGTAGCGCCCCTACGGCATACAAAGGGGCCGACGCACCGCGACAACGGGGTACGAGGAGCAGCCTCCCCGTACCCCGTCGAGCGGACGTAACCCCGGGGGTTACCGCCTGCTTCGAGGCAGTCGGTCGTCAGCTGCTCTTGACCTTGATCTCGCCGCTGATGATCTTCTCCTTGGCCGTCTTGATGGCTTTCTGGAGCTCGGCGTCGGCCGCGAACTTCGGGTTGGAGTCCGACAGGCTCACCTCGCCGGTCTTCAGATCGCCACGAACGATACCGGTCTCGGGCTTGCCGTCCTTGACCGACTTCGCAAGGGTGTACACGGCCTGGGCGACGTCCTTCATGGCCGAGGTGAGGATGGAGTCCTTGTACTTGGCGAGGGCCTCCTGCTTGTACTGGTCGGAGTCGACGCCGATCGCCCACACCTTCTTGGCGGCGGCGGCCTCGATGACGCCCTGACCGGACAGGCCGGCGGCCGCGTAGACCACGTCGGCCTTCTTCTCGATCTGGCCCTCGGCGGCCGTCTTGCCCTTGTCGGGGCTGGCGAAGCCGCCCTCCTCGGCCGTCTGCGTCAGGTACTGGGAGAGGACCTTGACCTTCGGGTCGGTGTCCTTGACTCCCTGCGCGAAGCCCGCCTGGAACTTGTGGATCAGCGGGATGTCCACACCGCCGACGAAGCCGACGACGTTCGACTTGGTGCTCTTCGCGGCGGCGACACCGGCCAGGTAGGAGGCCTGCTCCTCGCTGAAGACGAGGTCGGCGACGTTCTTGGTGTTGATCGTGGCGTCGTCGACGATGCCGAAGGTGGTCTTCGGGAACTTCTCCGCGGCGCCCTTGACGGCCGCGGCGTACGCGTAGCCGACGCCGATGACCGGGTTGTAGCCCTGCTTCGCCAGCGAGACCAGGCGCTGTTCCTTGTCGGCGTCCGTCTCGCCCTCGGTGGGCTCCAGGTCGGCCGTCTGGTACCCGAACTCCTTCTTCGCCTGCTCCAGGCCCGCGTACGCGGCGTCGTTGAAGGACTGGTCGCCCTTGCCGCCGACGTCGTACGCGATGGCGAGGCCCTTGTTCCCCTTCGAGTCCGACGACCCGGAGGTCGAGGTGCTGCCACAGGCGGAGAGGGCGAGGGCCAGGGAGGCGGTCGCTGCGCCTGCGACCGTGATCCGGGAAATCCGGCGCATGTGTGGGTGCTCCTGTCGTACTACCGGGGCCGCACAGCGCCGGGACGGTTCAGCTTCAGCGCTGGCTTCGCCGCAGATTAACGCGCGTAGACCTGCCTGAAAACCCCTTCTGTCCACCTTGTTATGCGCCCGTGGCCAAGCCATCACCGCGCCTTGGCCGGGGCGTTGCCGACCGCGAACGGAGGGTGGCGCTGGGTGACCCGGGGGCCCGGCACGCCCCTCAAGTTCCCGGGAACGTCGGAGCGGGCGGGCACCCGGGGTGCCCGCCCGCTCCGACGGCCTCACGGCCGGACAGCAGGAGACCTACTCGGTCTTGACCTTGATCGAGCCGTTGTCGATGCCGTCCTTGGCCTTGTTCACGGCGTCCTTGAGCCCCGGGATCTTGGCGTACTCCGGGTTCGTCTCGGCGAGGCCGACGCCGTTGACCTTCAGGTCGAAGGTCTGGGTGCCGGTCAGGGGCTTGTCGTCGTGGACGGACTTGGCCAACGTGTAGACCGCGCCGCCGACGTCCTTGAGGGCGGAGGTGAGGATGTAGTTCTTGTACGGGGCGAGGGCGGCCTGCTTGTACTGGTCGGAGTCGACGCCGATCGCCCAGACCTTCGCCTTGGCGCCGGCCTCGATCACGCCCTGGCCGGACAGGCCGGCGGCCGCGTAGAGCACGTCGGCCTTCTTCTCGATCTGGCCCTCGGCGGCGGCCTTGCCCTTGTCGGGGCTGGAGAAGCCACCCTCCTCGGCCGTCTGCGTCAGGTACTGCGACAGGACCTTCACCTTCGGGTTGGTGTCCTGCACGCCCTGCTTGTAGCCGGCCTCGAACTTGTGGATCAGCGGGACGTCGACACCGCCCACGAAGCCGACGATGTTCGACTTGGTGGCCTTGGCGGCGGCGACACCGGCCAGGTACGAGGCCTGCTCCTCGGCGAAGACGAGGGAGGCGACGTTCTTGCCCTCGACCACGGAGTCGACGATGCCGAAGGTGGTCTTCGGGTACTTGGACGCCACGGCCTTCATCGCCGGGCCGTAGGCGAACCCGACGCCGATGACCGGGTTGTAGCCCTGCTTGGCCAGCGAGGCCAGGCGCTGTTCCTTGTCCGCGTCGGTCTCGCCCTCGGTGGGCTCGATGTCGGCGGTCTTGTAGCCGTACTGGTCCTTGGCCTTGGTCAGGCCGGCGTAGGCGGCGTCGTTGAAGGACTGGTCGCCCTTGCCGCCGACGTCGTACGCGATGGCGAGGCCGCGGTCCTTGTTGTCACTGCTGCCGCTCTCACCGCTGGTGCTGCCACACGCCGTGGCGACGAGCCCGAGCGACGCGACCCCCACCGCGACGCGGGTCAGTTTGGAAATCCGACGCATCGTGAAGTTCCCCATTCTCCAAAGCCCCGGAGTGGGTGCTCGGTTCGGCGCACATTAACGCGCGTAGACACTCCTGGGAACGGTTCGCTGCGGGGCCGTTATCCATTCGTGCCGATGGCCGGTTACGCCCTTGTGAACGCGGGGATCGAACGGGGTCGAAAGGTGTACTCGGGCACACGGCGTATGCCTGCTGGTCACGCGCACCAGGCTGCCGCCGGGCTGCGCCGCTTGCAAGCTGAGACGCCGCCGGGGCGGCCGGGGCCCGGGGTGGTTGTCGCCGGGGCCGACGGGCCGGCCGTGGGGCGCGGGGTCGTCGTTCCGCTGCGGCGCCGTCGTGGCTGGTCGCGCAGTTCCCCGCGCCCCCAAGAAGGTGAGTCCTAGCGCAGGCCGTCGACCAGGGCCGCGGCGGTGAACAGCTCCACTCCGACCGTGATGGCCGACTCGTCCACGTCGAAGTCGCCCTGGTGGAGGTCGCGTACCTGGCGTTCGCCGGGGGTGCGGACGCCCAGGCGGGCCATCGCGCCGGGGACGTGTTCCAGGTACCAGGAGAAGTCCTCGCCGCCGAGGCTCTGCTCCGTGCCGACGACCGAGTCGACGCCGCGCCGGGCGATCATGGCGTCGCGCAGCAGCTCCGTCACGCCGGGCTCGTTGACGACGGGCGGGACGCCGCGGACGTAGTTGATCTCCGACTTGGCGCGGTACAGGTTGGCGATCTCGTCGATGGCGGCGACCACGACGTCGGGAGCCTGCCGCCATGCCTCGATGTCGAGGCATCGCACCGTGCCGGAGAGTTCGGCGTGCTGCGGGATGACGTTGGGCGCGTGCCCGGACTCCACGCGGCCCCAGGTGATGGCGAGCCCGCTCCGGCTGTCGAAGCGCCGGCCGACCAGGGCGGGGACGTCGGTGACCACGCGGGCGGCGGCGGTGACCAGGTCGGTCGTGAGGTGGGGGCGCGCGGTGTGTCCGCCCGGGCCGTTCAGGGCGATCTCCAGCCGGTCGCAGGCCGAGGTGATGGGGCCCTCCCGGAGCCCGACCTGCCCCGCGTCGACCCGGGGGTCGCAGTGCACGGCGATGATCGCGCCGACCCCTTCCAGGGCCCCGCACTTGATGACGTCGGCGGCACCGCCGGGCAGGACCTCCTCGGCGGGCTGGAAGATCAGCCGGACGGGGCGGGGCAGCAGGCCCTGCTTGTGCAGCTCCGCGAGGACGAGCCCCGCACCGAGGACGACCGCGGTGTGCACGTCGTGGCCGCAGGCGTGCGCGCGGTCGGGCACGGTCGAGCGGTACGGGCAGTCGCTCTTCATGTCGGGGATGGGCAGGCCGTCGATGTCGGCCCGCATGGCGAGCATGCTGGGGCCCCCGTCCCACTGCTCGCCCTCCACGCCGATGTCACAGACGAGTCCCGTCCCGACGGCGAGGACGCGCGGCTTGAGGCCGGCCCTCTCCAGCCGCTCCTTGATCGCGGCTGTCGTGCGGAACTCCTGGTTGCCCAGCTCCGGGTGCATGTGCAGGTCGCGTCGGAACGCGATGAGCTCGGCGCGCAGAGCGTCGGGCAGCGCACCGGGAAGCACGGCTCCCCCGGGAAGATCGACCTCGGACTCCAGTGACATCAATTGCTTCACCCTCTGAAGGGTAGGGCGCCAGGGCGGTCGGCTGACCCTCGATCAACAAAACTTCAATCCGTTAGGGGCAGAAAATATGACCGCCGAACGTATAGCTATCAAGCGAGATGGGTAAACTCGCCCGCCTTTAGGACCGAGCCGGTCACCGCGACTCACAGAGTGTGACTTCGGCCACACCTGCGCCACGGCACCGTTGTCCATCCATCCTCCTCCACGGATACCACGCCCTGCGCGGGGAACACGGCCTTGTTCGTCTGGCGGACGCCCGGCCCCGATAGTGTGCGCCCCGTGCGCGCCGACAGCCCCGAGTTCGTCCAGTCCACCCAGGCCTCGTACGACGCCATCGCCGAGGACTACGCCGCCGGGTTCCCGGACAGTCTCGCCGGGAGGCCGCTGGAGCGGGCCCTCCTGGCGGCCTTCGTCGATCTGGTGCGTGCCTCCGGGGCGCCGGTGCAGCCGCCGGTCGCCGACATCGGCAGCGGGCCCGGGTACGTGGCGGCCCGGCTGCACGACCTGGGGCTGCCGGTGTTCGGGGTGGACGTGTCACCCCGTATGGTGGCCCTGGCCCGCCGGGCGCACCCCCGGCTGCGGTTCCACGTCGGTTCGATGACGGAGCTGGACCTGCCGGACGAGACGCTCGGCGGCATCGTCGCGCTGTACTCGATCATCCATGTGCCGGACGAGCATCTGCCTCGGTCTTCGCCGGGTTCCACCGCGTCCTGGTGCCGGGCGCGCCGGTACTGCTCGGCTTCCAGTCCGGTGCCGAGGACGGCCGTGCGCATCTCGCCGAGCGCTTCGGGCGGGAGATCTCGCTCGACTGCTACTGGCGCACGCCGGAGACCGTCGCGGCGCGGCTCAGGGAGGCGGGCCTGGAGCTCTACGCCCGTGTACTGCGGGAGGCCGAGGGCGAGGAGCAGCGTCCCCGTGCGTTCCTGCTGGCCCGCAAGCCGGTTCCTGCCGGGGCGTGAGCCCTGGCCGGGGGTGAGCGGCCCTCAGGTCTGCCGCGTCAGGGAGGGCGTGGCCGCCACGTCCGCGAGGCCGCCGGTTCCGTGGGGCTGCCGGCGGCTCCGGCGCTGCGGGCGCACGGCCTGCCACGCCGGTTCCGTGGGCCCGCCGGCGGCTCCGGCGCTGCGGGCGTACGGTCTGCCGCGCCGGTTCCGTGGGGCTGCCGGCGGCTCCGGCGCTGCGGGCGCACGGTCTGCCGCGCCGGTTCCGTGGGCCTGCCAGCGGCTCCGGCGCTGCGGGCGCACGGTCTGCCGCGTCTCCCTGAACCGCCGGCCTCCGAGCCGCCGGGCCGCCGGGCCGCCGGGCCGCCGGGCTGCCGGGCCGCCGGGCTGCCGG
>NZ_MUKA01000002.1:474-69509 GCF_002150735.1 Streptomyces africanus | reverse complement strand
TGATGTTACCGGTAACATCACCCTCGCCGACACCCCTTGGCGGCAGAATGAGAAGCCCGGGCAAGCTCCGCGCTGGTGCGGCCGCTCCCGAAATCGCGTGGTGAAGCCGGTGCGGCGGCTGATCTAATGCGCGTGGGTCACCCACGCCCCGGGCCGGCGCAACGGACGGAAGGAAACCCTCGACATGGCCGTCATCCACCGCACCACGGTCACACCGACCAAGCTGGAACTGCTCACCTCCTGGTTGCCGTCCCGCCCGTGGTACCGCGGTGGCGCGGCCGAACCGAAGCTCGCCAAGGCCGGCGGGTTCCGGCTGGACGACCCTCAGGGCGAGGTCGGGATCGAGTTCATGGTCGTCACCGACGCCTCGGGCCCTCAGCCCGTCACCTACCTGGTGCCCCTCACCTATCGCGGTGCCCCGCTCGACGGGGCGGACCACGCCCTCGTGGGCACCATGGAGCACGGCGTGCTCGGGCAGCGCTGGGCCTACGACGGGTGCCACGACCCCGTGCTGGTCGCCCAGTTGGCTGCCTTGATCGAGGGGCGGGTGCAGGCCCAGGCCCAGAGCGTCAGCGACGAACCCGACCGGGAGGTCGCCGCCTCCCACACCGGCGAAGGCCCCCTCCCCACGGACTTCGTCGCCGCTGACGACCAGGACGGCACCCGGCTGACCGCCGCGCACGGCACGACCCTCCACCTGTACCGCGTCCTGCGACCTGCCCCGGACGGCCCGATTCCGTTGCCCCAGGAGGCGACCGGCCAGGTCACCGGCACATGGCAGCTCCCGGACGGCACCCGTGCCCGCGGGGTCTTCGCCGTGCTGCACACCGGCCCCCGGATCTAGCGCTCGGGGGAGAGGGGTCAGGCGGCGATGCAGGCGTCCGAGATCCGGCGTGCGGTGGCCGCGGCCCTGTCGACCGCCTCTTCACTCGGCCTGACAGCCGACGACGCGCTCGTTCTCCATGACTCGAACAAGCTCACGCTGCGTCTGCTGCCTTGCGATGTCCTGGCCCGGGTGGCACCTGCGGCGCACCAGATCGCGCGGTTCGAAATCGAGCTCGCCCAGCGGCTCGCCGGAGCCGGGTGCCCTGTGGCTGCTCTGGAGCCTCGGGTTGAGCCACACGTCCATGAGCGTGACGGCTACGAGATCACGCTGTGGACCTACTACGAACCCGCGACACCTTCCGAGATCTCACCGGCCGACTACGCCACCGCGCTCGAACTGCTGCACACCGGTATGCGCGAACTCGACGTCCGCACGCCGCACTTCACGGACCGAGTCGAGCAGGCTCAACGACTCGTGGCGAACCACGACCGCACTCCGGCGCTCGCCGACGCGGACCGGGAACTGCTCGGCGACACGCTGCGGAGCATGAGACGAGCGATCGGCGAGCGCGGTGGCGCGGAACAGCTGCTGCACGGCGAGCCGCACCCGGGCAACCTGCTCACCACGAAGAACGGCCCGCTCTTCATCGACCTCGAGACGTGTTGCCGTGGGCCGGTCGAATTCGACCTCGCCCATGCGCCCGAAGAGGTCGGCGAGCACTACCCGGGTGCCGATCAGGACTTGCTGCGCGAGTGCCGGATCCTGGTACTGGCGATGATCACAACGTGGCGCTGGGACCGAGACGACCAACTCCCCGACGGGCGCAGGCTGGCCGGGGAGTGGCTCAGCCGGATCCGGGCGGCACGGGATCGGGACGGCCTGGAATCCGACGGCTGATCGCGGAACTCGGAAGCACGCGCCTGCACACACGCACCGTCCAGGAAGGCACAGCCATGGCCGCCGACCCCCCGCAGCGCCTCGCCCTCCTCGGCGGCGGCTTCTCCACCGACGACGACGGCCTTCTCGACGACTGGGTACTGGCCCGGGCACGCGCCACCCGCCCCAAGGTGTGCTTCGTACCCACGGCCAGCGGAGACGCGCCGGCCTACATCGAACAGTTCCGTGCGGCGTTCGGGAGCCGCCACGCCTGCGAATCCTCCGTCCTGCACTTGTTCCGCCGCGAGCTGGACGACGACGCACTGCGCTCCTTCCTGCTCGCCCAGGACGTCATCTACGTGGGCGGCGGCAACACGGCCAACCTCCTCGCCGTATGGCGAACCCACGGTGTGGACCGGGTGCTGCGGGAGGCCTACGACCGGGGCACGCTGCTGTGCGGCATCAGCGCCGGTGCCAACTGCTGGGCCGAGGGCTCGCACACCGACTCCTTCGGGCCGTTGACGTACCTTCCCGACGGTCTGGGGCTGCTGCCCGGCTCCGTCTGCCCGCACTACGACAGTGAACCGGGTCGCCGCCCCTCCTACCGCGCGGCCGTGGCAGCGGGGCGGCTGCCGGCGGGCTGGGCGGTGGAGGACGGGGCCGCGGCGCTGTTCACGGGCGGTGGGCTGACGGAGGCCGTCACCCGGGCGCGGGGAGCCGGGGTGTACCGGGTGGAGCCGGCCGAGGGGGGTGGCGCGAGGGAGCGTGCACTGCCCTGCCGGTTGCTCGGTGCTGACCTCGCTTGACGCCAGCGCCACAGATCTCCTGAACCCCCGTCCCTCACATCCCCCGAACCTCGAAGATCAAGCAGGATTGCCCCGGGCACGATCGGGTACGCGAGCAGCACCGCGTCCGGGGCGGATCATGCCCCGGGCAGGCCGCACGACCGCCGCTACCAGGGAATCTGCCATGGAGACACCCGCAAACGACCCCACGCCCACGCCCGCCCAGCGGGCTCTGGACGTCCTCACCGAGAACACCGAGGACGCGGCGGCTCTGGACGCGCTCGCCAACAGCGACGTGCTCATCCCCGTGCCCGACGACGCGAACGACGCCGACACCGCCAACCCCTCGGCGGTGGCGCTGCCGGTGCTGGAGCAGCCCGGCGGCGAGCCGGTGGTGCCCGTGTTCACCTCCGAGGTGGAGATGGCCGGGCTGCTGCCGTTCGTCTCCCGCTACCGCCTGGTGCCGCTCGGCGCCCTGGCCGCCCAGTGGCCGGCCGACGACCTGTCGCTCACCATAGACGGCAGCTCGGAGCACCGCCTGACGCTCACCTCGGAGGGAGTGCGCACCCTGCTGGCACGTCCGTAGGACCCAGCGCTCCGGGCCCGGGCGGGTTATCCGCCCAGGGTCCGGGCCAGTGCGGCCCGCTGCAGCGGCAGTGCCTCCGCGTGCAGGTCACGGCCCTTGGAGGTCAGGGTCACCCACACGCCGCGCCGGTCCTCGACGCACACCGAACGCGTCACCAGCCCGTCCTTCTCCAGCCGGGCGATGAGCCGGGACAGCGCGCTCTGGCTGAGATGGACCCGCCCGACCAGGTTCTGCACCCGGCACTGCTCGCCCTCCTCGGGCGCCGCCGTGGCGAGGATGTCCAGGACCTCGAAGTCGGACGCGCCGAGGCCGTGCGGATGCAGCACCCGGTCGATCTCGCACATCGTGCGCGCGTGCGCCGACAGGATGTCCCGCCACCGTTCCTCGAGCCGCGCACCAGCCGTTTTCGACGCCATATGTGAACGGTAACACCGGCGCGGCATTCCATGACCGTGCATGCAGTGCGCGTGGTGCACGTTCCTCGCCCGGACGGCGGGAGGCTAGGTCGACTCCCTTTTGACCAGCTCCGTCGGCAGGATCACCGCCGCCGGATCCTCGCCCCCGATCTGTGCGAGCAGCACCCGTACCATCTCGGCGCTGATGCGGTCCCACGGCTGCCGGATGGTCGTGAGCTCCGGGCTGGACGCCAGGGCGGCCGGGGAGTCGTCGAAACCGCCGACCGCCACGTCCTGCGGCACGCGCCGTCCTGCCCGGTGGAGGGCCGCCAGCACGCCCTGCGCCATGAGATCCGAGGCGACGAACACCGCGTCCATGTCGGGGGCCCGCTCCAGCAGCCGCTCGGCGCCCGCCTCGCCACTGGCGCGGCTGTAGTCGCCGGAGACGACGAGGCGCTCGTCGAAGTCGAAGCCCGCCTCCGCGAGCACCTCCTGGTAACCGGCGAGACGCTCGACACCGCCGGGTGTGTCCAGCGGCCCGGTCACCATGCCCACCCGGCGCCGCCCGAGCGACAGCAGATGGCGGACCATGTCGCGGGCGCCGTCGCGGTCGTCGGCGGCCACGTAACTCACCTTGGAGCCCATTCCGATCGGCTTCCCGCATGCCACCAGCGGCACCCCGGCCTCGCGCAACTGCTCGGCGACGGGGTCACCGGAGTGGTTGGAGACCAGCAGCACCCCGTCGACATGCCCGGCGGTGATGTACCGGGTGAGGCGTCGCCGTTCGTCCTCGGTGCCCGCCAGCATCAGCAGCAGCGGGATGTCGTGCGTGGCGAGCGCCTGGGTGCAGCCGCGCAGCAGGACGTTGAAGTTGGGGTCCTCGAAGAACCGCTCCTGCGGTTCGGTGAGCAGGAAGCCGATCGAGTCGGACCGTCCGGTGATCAGGGAGCGGGCGTGCCGGTTGACGACGTAACCCGTCCTGCGGATGGCCGCGTTGACCGCTTCCTGGGCGGCCGGGCTGACGTAGTGGCCGCCGTTGAGTACACGCGAGACCGTGCCGCGCGAGACCCCCGCCTCGCGCGCCACGTCGTGGATCGTGGGCGGCCTGCGCCTGCCCCCCGCAGCGTTCATGGTCATGACTTTACGGCTCCGGAGAGCAGATCCAGACTCCAGAACCGCTGGATGACCAGGAAGAGAGCGACCAGCGGCAGCACCGCGAGGAACGCGCCCGTGATCACCAGGGTGTACAGGGCCGGGGTGTTGGCGCCCTGCTCCAGCAATGTGAACAGACCGAGGGTGATCGGGAACTTCTCGTCGTCGCTGAGCATGATGTACGGCAGCAGGAAGTTGTTCCAGATCGCCACGAACTGGAAGAGGAACACCGTCACCATGCCGGGGATCATCATCGGCAGCGCGATCCGTGTGAAGATCCGCCACTCGCTCGCCCCGTCCATCCGGCCGGCCTCGACGACGTCGGCGGGCACCGCGGCGGCGGCGTAGATCCGCGCGAGGTAGACGCCGTACGGCGAGAGGATCTGCGGCAGCAGGACGGACAGGTAGGAGTCCGTGAGGTCGGCCTTCGCCAGCAGCAGGTACTGCGGGATGGCAAGGATCACCGGCGGCATCAGCACACCCGCGAGCAGCACGTTGAAGATCGTCTCGCGGCCGCGGAAGCGGTAGGTCGCCAGCGCGTAGCCGCTGAACGCGGACACGCACGTCGACAGCAGGGCGCCCAGGACGGCGTACAGGGCGGAGTTGCCCATCCACTCCCAGTAGACGCCGTCGCGGTAGGCGCTCAGATCGTGGAAGTTGTCGGTGAAGCCCGTGCCCGGCAGGAACGTGAACGTGGAGAACAGCTCACTGCCGGACTTCGTGGCGGCGATGACCACCCAGGCCACCGGCAGCAGGCAGTAGATCGCCCCCAGGAGCAGGGTGGCCGTCGGGATCAGGGCGATGCGGCGGCGCAGCGGCGGGCGGCCCTGGGCGGTGCCGGGCGCGGTGCCCGCCACCGGCTCGGCCTGGGAAACGGCAAGGGAACTCATCGAGCTGCCTCCTGCTTCTGACGACGGTTCGCGGCTCGCAGGAAGCCGAAGGACAGCAGGAGCGTGGCGAACGCGATGATCACGGCCTGCGCCGCGGCCCCGTAGATGTCGCCCTCGCCGAACGCGTCCCGGTACACCTTCATCAGCGGACTCCACGTCGTGGACACGGAGTTGGTGAGCGGCTTGAGGGTGGTCGGCTCGTTGAACACCTGCAGCGTCGCGATGATCGAGAAGAAGAAGGTCAGCACCAGCGAGGGCGCCACCATCGGGATCTTGATCCGTAGCGCGATCTGCGCCGGGGTGGCGCCGTCCAGCTTCGCCGCCTCGTACACCTCCACGGGGATCGACTGGAGCGAGGTGTAGATGACGATCATGTTGAAGCCGGTGCCGCCCCAGACCGCGATGTTCGACAGGGCCAGGTACAGCGGCCCGCCGTCCAGCAGGTCCGGCTGCGGCAGCCCCAGCCTGTCGAGCACGAAGTAGAAGGGGCTGACGTCCGGCAGGTACAGGAACCCCCAGAGCAGCGCCGCCACCACGCCGGGGATGGCGTACGGCAGGAAGATCGCGAGCCGGGTGAAGGGGGCCAGCCGCACCTTCTCGGAGTCCAGCATCAGCGCGAACAGCAGGGCGAGGCCCAGCATGACGGGGACGACCATGCAGCCGTAGCCCAGCACGCGCAGGGCGCCGTTCACCAGCTCGCTGTCGGTGAGGGCGTCGGTGTAGTTCTCCAGCCCGGCCCAGACCTCCTTGCGGGCGCCGGAGCCGAGACCGAGGCCGGAGACCTTCACCTTGTGGAGGCTGAGCCAGAGCGCGTAGCCGATGGGCAGTGCGAAGAACAGCGCGAACAGGATCGTCGCGGGGAGGAGGAAAAAATAGGGGGCGCTGCGCGCTCGTTTGAGGGTGGTGGTGGGAGACGGGTGGGCGTACGGGGCCCCCTTGACCCCGTACGACTGCCGGCGTGCCGTGCTTTTCACTCCGCGACCTCGAAGCCCTGCTTCTTCATGTCGGCGACGGTGTCGTCCTGCATCTTCTCCAGCGCGGCGCCGAAGTCCGACTTGTTCTTCGCGGCAGCGCCGAAGGCGTCCTTGAAGGTGGTGTAGGCGACGTTCACGTTGGGTCCCCAGGCGGACGGCGCCGTGGTCTCCGCGATGTCGGCGGCCTTGCCGTAGAAGTCGGCCTGGTTCGAGAAGTAGGCCGGCGGCTTGAGGAAGGCGCCGCTGGTCTGGGCGTTCTTGGCGGCCGGGTAGATGCCGCTCTCCTTGGCCAGCGCGTTCAGGGCGTCACGGTCGGTGTTCAGCCAGGTGGCGAACTCGGCGGCGGCCTGCTGGTGCTCGGAGTCCGTGGTGACGGCGGTGGAGGAGCCGCCCCAGCTGCCCGTGCGGTTCTCGTTCGCGGACCACTGGGGGAGCGGGGCCATGGCCCACTTGCCCTTGGTGGCGGGGGCGGCCGTCGTCAGCGTGCCCGGTGCCCACACGGCGCTGACCCAGGCGATCTGCTTGCCGGTGTTGAGCGCCTTGTTCCAGGCGGGGGTGTACATCGGCTGGTTGTCGATGGCGCCCTCCTTGACCAGGCCGCCCCAGAACTCGGCGACCTTCCGCGTCGCCGCGTCGTCGATGGAGACCTTCCACTGGTCGCCGGAGGTCGTCCACCACTTGGCGCCCGCCTGCTGGGCGAGGCCCGCGAAGAGGCCGGAGTCGTTGGCGGAGAAGGTGGTGAGGTCCTTGTCGGGGGCGGCCTTCTTGAGCTTGCGGGCCGTCTCGGCGAACTCGTCCCAGGTCGTCGGGACCGTCAGGCCGTACTCCTTGAACAGGTCCTCGCGGTAGTAGAACATCATCGGCCCGATGTCCTGCGGGACGGCGTAGACCGCGTCCGTGCCCAGCGTCGCCTGCTGCCAGACGCCGTCGGCGAAGCTGCCCTTGGCGTCGCCCACGTTCTTCGATATGTCCGCCAGGGCGTCGTTGCTGACCAGCGTGGGCAGCGCCTGGTACTCCGCCTGCACCAGATCGGGCGCCTTGCCCGCCTTGTGCGCGGTGAGGATCTTGGTGACGAGCGTGTCACCGGACGCCTGCTTCTTCACCGTGACGGTGATCTGGTCCTTCTTGCCCGGCCCCTTGTTCCACAGGTCCACGACCTTGTCCATGCCGGGCGTCCAGGTCCAGTACGTCAGCGAGACCGGCCCCGACTCGGTCTCGCTGTCCCCGGATTCCGAGCCGCAGGCGGCGAGGGCGGTGGCGCCGAGCGCGAGGGCGACGGCGGATGTCACGAGGCGGCGGCGCTTCGTGTACGGCATGGATCTCTCCCCTGACCTGGGGTTCTCGCCTGCTGCGAGAACCTGCCATGCTTCTGTGAGCGTTCACAGTAGAGAAACATCCCGGACACTTGTCAATGGTTGTTGCTGTGCGGTTATGTTGGGCTCCGCACCGCATCCCCGTGTGTGCACGTTCCCATTTGATCGATCGACCGGGAGACCATCCATGCCGGAGACCACCCCCAGGGGCCTCACCAGGCTCGCCTTCGGTGGGGACTACAACCCCGAGCAGTGGCCGGAGAGCGTCTGGCAGGAGGACGTCCGGCTGATGCGGGAGGCCGGCGTCACCATGGTGAGCGTCGGGATCTTCTCCTGGGCGCTGCTGGAGCCCTCGCCCGGCATCTACGACTTCGGCTGGCTCGACCGGCTCCTGGACCTGCTGCACGAACACGGCATCCGCGTCGACCTCGGCACCCCCACCGTCGTACCGCCCGTCTGGTTCTACCGGGCCCACCCCGACGCCCTGCCGGTCACCCGCGAGGGCGTGCGCTACGAGTTCGGCTCCCGCGCGGCGATCTGCCACAGCAACGCGGACTACCGCGCGGCCGCCGCGGCCATCACCACGAAGCTCGCCGAGCGCTACGGCGGCCACCCGGCGCTGGCGATGTGGCACGTGCACAACGAGTACGGCGTTCCCGTCTCGGCCTGCTACTGCGACTCGTGCGCCGCGCACTTCCGCCGCTGGCTGGCGACGACGTACGGCACGGTCGACGCGGTCAACGAGGCCTGGGGCACGGCCTTCTGGGGCCAGCGCTACACCGACTTCGACCAGATCAACCCGCCCCGGCTCACCCCCGCGGCCGTCAACCCGAGCCAGGCGCTGGACTACAAGCGGTTCGCCGACGCGACCATGCGGGAGAACTTCGTGACGGAGCGGGACATCCTGCACCGCCTCTCCCCGGGCGTCCCCGTCACCACCAACTTCATGACGGCACTGAGCCAGTGCGACTCCGTCGACTACTGGGCCTGGGGCCGCGAGGTCGACATCGTCACCAACGACCACTACCTGATCACCGACGGCCGCCGCACCCACGTCAACCTGGCGATGGCCGCCGACCTCACCCGCTCCGTCGCGGGCGGCGCCCCCTGGCTGCTGCTGGAGCACTCCACCTCGGGCGTCAACTGGCAGCCCCGCAACCCGGCCAAGGCCCCCGGCCAGATGGCCCGCAACTCCCTCACGCACGTGGCGCGCGGCTCCGACGGCGCCATGTTCTTCCAGTGGCGCCAGTCCCGGCGCGGCGCCGAGAAGTTCCACTCGGCGATGCTCCCGCACGGCGGCACCGACACCCGCGTGTGGCGCGAGGTCGTCGAACTCGGCTCGGCCGTCGACGCGTTGAGCGAGATCCGCGGCACCCGCACCGCAGCCGACGTGGCCGTGCTGTGGGACTGGCACTCCTGGTGGGCGCAGAACCTCGAATGGCGTCCCAGCGTCGACCACGACGCCCGCGAGCGCGCCGACGCCTTCTACGAGGCACTCTACGACCGCCACCTCACCGTCGACTTCGCCCACCCGGAAGCCGACTTGTCGAGGTATCCCCTTGTCGTCGTGCCGGCCCTGTACCTGATGACGGAGGCGGCCGGGAACAACCTCACGGCGTACGTCGAGAACGGAGGCATGCTGGTCGTCAGCTACTTCTCCGGCATCGTCGACGAGCACGACGCCGTCCACGAGGGCGCCTACCCGGGCCCGCTGCGGGACGTCCTCGGCCTCACCGTCGAGGAGTTCTCGCCGCTGCTGCCCGGCGAACGGGTGCGCGTCAGCGGCCCCGACGGATCCGAGCTGGGTGCCGACGTGTGGACGGAGTTCGTGGTGCCGCGCGGCGCCGAGACCGTCCTGACGTACGCCGACGGCCTCGCCGCCGGGCGGCCCGCCGTCACCCGGCACCGCCGTGGCGAGGGCACCGCCTGGTACGTCTCCACCCGGCTGGGATCCGACGGCCTCGACGCGCTGCTCGGCTGGGCGGCCGAGGACGCGCGGCTCGCCCCGCGCGCCGACCTGCCCCGGGACGTCGAAGTGGTCCGCCGCACCGGCGAGTCGGGCACCTACCTGTTCGCCGTCAACCACACCGGCTCGGACGCCAAGGTGCCGCTGGAGGCCCCCGGCACCGAGTTGCTCACCGGTGAACGCGCCGTGGGCCGGCTGGCGGTCCCGGCAGGAGCCGTCCGGGTCGTCCGGCTCGACGGCTGACCGACTCCCCTCCGCCCGTGTGAGCCGCAGGAGCCGCGGGCGGAGGGGCTCTCTCGCCTCACCTCCGGGTGAGGGGCACCCCCCAACCCCCACGTCGAAGGGACGACGGACGACGATGTTCCATCCCAGACGCACGCTCAGAACCCTGCTGCTCCCGCTCGCGGCGGGGCTCGCCCTCACCGCCCTGCCCGCCACCTCCGCCCACGCCGCGAGCACGCTCACCAACGGCGGCTTCGAGGCCGACGGTACGGGCGCGGCCACACCGGGCGGCTGGTCCGAGTACGGCGACACCGGCGCCTCGTTCACCGAGTCCGGCGGTCACGGCGGCAGCTACCGCCTGAGCCACTGGGCCTCCACCGCCTACAAGGTGGAGACGTACCAGTACCTGTCCGGACTCAGCAACGGCGCCTACAAGCTCACCGCGTGGGTGCGCTCCGGCGGCGGGCAGAAGTCCGCGTACATAGCGCTGAAGAACTGCGGCGGAGCCGAGCAGCGCACCGACCTGCCGGTCTCGGCCAGTGGGTGGATCCGGATCGTCGTGCCGGTCAATGTGACCAGCAACCAGTGCACGATCAGCATCAACAGTGACGCGAACGCGGGCAACTGGATCAATGTTGACGACCTGACCTTCACATCGGGCACGTCCGGCACGTCGATCAAGGGTGCCGACATCTCGTCCCTGGCCAAGAGCGAGGCCAAGGGCGGTGTCTACCGGAACAGCTCCGGCACGGCCGGCGACCCCCTGGCGATCCTCAAGTCGTCCGGCATGAACTACGCCCGCCTCAAGGTCTGGGTGAACCCGGCCGACGGCTACAACAACAAGGCACGCGTCCTCGCCACGGCCAAGCGCGTCAAGGCGCAGGGCATGAAACTGCTGGTCGACTTCCACTACTCGGACTTCTGGGCCGACCCGGGCCGCCAGGACAAGCCCGCCGCCTGGGCCGGACACTCGTACAGTCAACTCAAGACCGACGTGTACAACCACACGTACGACGTGTTGAACGCCTTGAAGGCGCAGGGCACCACCGCCGACATGGTCCAGGTCGGCAACGAGATCAACGGCGGCATGCTGTGGAACGAGGGGTCGACCTCCAACTGGACGCAGCTGGCCGGTCTGCTCAACTCCGGCTACGACGCGGTCAAGGCGGTCAACGCCGGCACGACCGTCGCCCTGCACCTCGCCAAGGGCGGTGACCTGGCCGGCACCCGCTGGTGGTTCGACAGCGCGCGCTCGGGCGGCGTGAAGTTCGACGTGATCGGCCTGTCGTACTACGGCTACTGGCACGGCACGCTGGCCGACTTCCAGACGACCCTCGACGACGCGGCCTCGCGTTACGGCAAGCCGGTCTTCGTCGCCGAGACGGCCTACCCGTTCCGCCTGGACAGCGAGGACTCGCACGAGAACATCATCGACACCGGTGCCGAGCTCGTCTCCGGCTACCCGGCGAGCGTCGCCGGCCAGACCCGGTGGATGAACGACGTGGCGAGCATCGTGGAGGCCGT
The DNA here is from genome assembly GCF_002150735.1 of Streptomyces africanus. Taxonomy (GTDB): domain Bacteria; phylum Actinomycetota; class Actinomycetes; order Streptomycetales; family Streptomycetaceae; genus Streptomyces; species Streptomyces africanus. The sequence goes on along the minus strand of NZ_MUKA01000002.1, from coordinate 58,000 downwards.
CCCCAACGGCCGTGGCCTCGGCATCTTCTACTGGGAAGCGACCTGGACCGCGGTGAACGGCAACGGCTGGGACCCGACCGACCCGTCCTCCGGCAACGCCTGGGAGAACCAGGCGCTGTTCGGCTACGACGACCGGGCGCTGTCGTCGACCTCCTGGTTCCGCCACCGCTGACCCACGGGGCAGGGGGCCCGGCCGCACACCGCGGCCGGGCCCTCGCCCGTTCCCGAACTCACGTGTAGCCCACGGCAGTTCGGTATCGGTCAAGGATGCCGAGTCCCGGGCGCGGGGGCTTCGACTGCGGGACAGTGGGAAGACGCGGTGAGAGGACCAGAGCCGCGAGGCAGGGGCACGACATGCTGAGGACTCCCACGGACGAGAAGCGCCTGCGCATCCTGGCCTGGCTGAAGGAACCCGGCCCCGCCGCGCACGGCGTCACCGCGGACGCCGTCGCCGAGAGGTTCTCGATACCCCGCCCGGTCGCCGTCACCCACCTCCGGCTGCTCCAGGCCACCGGCATGCTGCGCACCAGCCGGTCCGCGGGCCGTGTGCACTACCACCGCGACGAGATGCGGATCGCCGAGGTCGCCCGGATGTTTGAAAAGGGCTGGTAGGCGACCCGGTACACCCCGGTACAGCGGATTTTCCCCGACGGTGAAGGACACGCACGCGATGGAACGTCCCACGGCACTCGTCCCACGCCACTACGTCGCCGTGGGCCACGGCCCCGAGGACGTGGTCGCCGACCCGCGCGGCCGCGTGCTGACCGGCCTGGCGGACGGCCGCATCCTGCGCCTGGACGGCCTGGGGAACCCGGTGACGGCCCGGACCGAGGTGATCGCCGAGACCGGCGGCAGGCCGCTCGGGCTCGAACTCCTCCCGGACGGCGACCTGCTGGTGTGCGACGCCGAACGCGGCCTGCTGCGCGTCGGGACCGGCGACGGCACGGTCCGCGTCCTCGTCGACTCGGTGGCGGGGGAGCGGCTGCGGTTCGCCAGCAACGTCGTGTCCCTCTCCGACGGCAGCGTCTACTTCACCGTCTCCAGCCGCCGCCACCCCCTGGACCACTGGATCGGCGACATCGTCGAACACACCGGGACGGGACGCCTGCTGCGCCTCGCCCCCGGCGCGGACACCCCCGAGGTGGTGCTGGACGGCCTCCAGTTCGCCAACGGGCTCGCCGCCGGGGCCGACGACTCGTTCCTCGTCGTCGCCGAGACCGGCGCCCGCCGGCTCATCCGCTACCGGCTCACCGGACCCGGCGCCGGCCGGAGCGAGCCCTTCGCCGAGAACCTCCCGGGCATGCCCGACAACCTGTGGCGCGGTGCCCCGGACGGACCGGTCTGGGTCGCGCTGGCCGGGCCCCGCGTCCCCGCCCTCGACCTGTTCCACCGCAGCGCGCCCGCGGTCCGCCGGGCCGCCGCCCGCGCGGCCGTACGCGCCCCCTTCCGTCCCACCGGCACGATCGCCGCCCTGGCCTTCGACGACGCGGGCCGCGTCGTCCACCACCTCGCCCGCCGCCACTCCGGGTACCGGATGGTCACCAGCGTGTGCGAGGCGGGCGGACACCTCGTGCTGGGCAGCCTCTGGGAGCCGGGCGTGGCGGTCTGCGAGCCACCCGGCCCGAAGTGACGCCGGTTCGCCACCGGGGTTAACCTGAACCCCGGCCGCGCCACCTCTCGCGGCGCGGCGGTGGGGCCCGCCGTACCCGAACCGCGGCACGGACGCCGCCAACGGTCCCTACTTGCGACGGCACGCGCCCGCACGATCCCGGGCCCCGGCGAGTAGGAGACGTACGACCATGACGGCCCCCGAGACGGAAAGCCTGCGCATCCGGCCCGCCGCCCCGCACCCGCCCGCCTGGCGCGCCCAGGCGCCGGTCGTCGCGGCGGTGGCGCTCGGCGGGGGAGCGGGGGCCGCCGCCCGCTACGCGGCGTCCCTGTGGTGGCCCGCGCACACGGGCGGCTTCCCCTGGACGATCTTCTGGGTCAACGTCGCCGGCTGTGCCGTGATCGGCGTGTTCATGGTGGTCATCACCGAGGTCCGGGCCGCCCACCGCCTGGTCCGCCCCTTCTTCGGCACCGGCGTGCTCGGGGGGTTCACGACCTTCTCGACCTACGCCGTCGACATCCAGAGGCTGGCCGACGGCGGCCACCTCCGCACCGGCCTGGCCTACCTCGCCGCGACCCCGCTCGCGGCGCTCACGGCAGTGTGGCTCGCGGCCTGGTCGACCCGCCGTGCCCTGAAGTGGAGGCAGTCATGACACGGCTGACCGGCAGGGCCCTGCGCCTGACCGTCTTCGTCGGCGAGAACGACACCTGGCACCACAAGCCCCTCTACTCGGAGATCGTCCACCGGGCCCACGCGGCGGGCCTCGCGGGCGCCAGCGTCTTCCGGGGCGTGGAGGGTTTCGGCGCCTCCTCGCTGATCCACACCTCGCGACTGCTGTCCCTGAGCGAGGACCTGCCGGTCGCCGTGGTGATCGTCGACACCGAGCCACGTGTCCGGGCCTTCCTGCCCCAGCTCGACGAACTCGTCACCGAGGGCCTGGTGACCCTCGACGAATGCGAGGTCATCCGGTATAGCGGCCATGTTGACATAGCGGGCGAAACGGACGCGAAGGGTAAGAAGTCGTTGTGAACTGGCTGCTGGTCGTCGGCGGCGCGATGGTCGGTGCCCCGCTGCGCTACCTCACCGACCGTGCGGTGCAGTCCCGGCACGACTCCGTCTTCCCCTGGGGCACCTTCGCGGTGAACGTCACCGGCTGTCTGATCCTCGGCCTGCTCACCGGCGTCGCCGGACACGTCCAACTGCTGCTCGGCACGGGACTGTGCGGGGCCCTGACGACGTACTCGACGTTCTCCTACGAGACCCTGCGGCTGGTGGAGACGGGGGCCCGCGGCTACGCCGTCCTCAATGTGACGGCGAGCCTGGCGGCCGGTCTCGGGGCGGCGTTCACGGGGGTGGCACTCGCGCGTCTGTGAGCCCGGTTCTCGCCCGCGTGTAGTAAGACGGTCCTCTCCGCTCCCGTCTCACCCCGCACAGAACTGGATCCCATGAGCGTCATCAACGTCGGACAGGCCGTCGTCCTCGGAGCCGTCGAGGGGGTGACCGAGTTCCTGCCCGTCTCCTCCACCGGCCATCTGAAGATCGCCGAAGGGCTCATGGGCATCCCCGTCGACGATCACGCCGTGGTCGGGTTCTCGGCCGTCATCCAGGTCGGCGCGATCGCCGCGGTGCTCGTGTACTTCTTCAAGGACATCGTGCGGATCGTCTCCGCGTGGGGGCGGGGTCTGCGCGACCGCGAGGAGCGGTACCACCACGACTACAAGTTCGCCTGGTGGGTCATCTACGCCACCATCCCGATCGTCGCCGTCGGACTCGCCGCCAAGCCGCTCATCCAGGGCCCGCTCGCCTCGCTGTGGGTGGTGGCCGGCTCGTTGATCGCCGGCAGCGGGGTGATGTGGGCGGCGGACCAGATGGGCCGGCACAAGCGCGGCGAGGACGACACGTCGTTCAAGGACGCCATGCTCGTCGGCAGCTCCCAGATCCTCGCCCTGCTCTTCCCCGGCTTCTCCCGCTCCGGCGCCACCATGTCCACGGCGCTGATCCTCGACCTGGACCGGGTCGCCGCCACCCGGCTCTCCTTCTTCCTCGGCATCCCCGCCCTGACCGGCGCCGGCCTCTACGAGCTCAAGGACGCCCTGGGCACCGGCGTGGGCGCGGCCCCGCTCGCCGTCGGCACGATCGTGTCCTTCGCGGTGGCCTACGGCTCCATCGCCTGGCTGCTGAAGTTCGTCGCCAAGCACTCCTTCAACGCCTTCGTGATCTACCGGATCGTCGTGGGAGTGCTGCTGTTCGGCCTGCTCGGGGCGGGTGTGCTCAGCAGCTGACCGGTCGCGAGGCCCAGGGCGCCGGAAGCGTGAACGCGGGCTTCTGGCCCCCTGAACGTTTTGTTGCGACCCCTTGACAGGCGCCTGCCGCGACCCCCAGGATCGCCAACGTGAACCTGTCAGACAGCCGGACAGCCGGACAGCCCGTGCGGCGCGTCAGCGCCATGGAAGCGGTGCTGGAGTATCTGCGCGGCGCCATCGAGCGCGGCGACTACGCGATCGGCGACAAGCTCCCCTCCGAGGCGGAGCTGTGCCGCACCCTGGAGGTCTCCCGGCCCGTGCTGCGCGAGGCGCTGCGCGCCCTGCAGACCATGGGCCTGACCGTCTCCAGGACCGGCAAGGGCACCTTCGTCGTCGCCAGCACCGTCGAGGACCCCACGTTCGGCGACTACTCGGCCAGTGACCTGCTGGAGGTGCGCCGCCACGTCGAGATCCCGGTCGCCGGGTACGCGGCCCGGCGCCGCACCCCGGAGAACCTCGACCACCTGGCCCACCTCCTGGACCGGATGGAACGGGAGACGGACACCACCGCCTGGGTCGCGATGGACACGCTGTTCCACCTCGCCGTGGCCGAGGCCGCCCAGAACCCGGTCTTCCGCCGGGTCATCGAGGAGATCCGGGACGCGCTGGCCCGCCAGTCCGCCTTCCTCAACGAGCTGGGCGGCCGCCGCGAGCAGTCCAACCGCGAGCACCGGGCGATCGTCGAGGCGCTGATCGACGGTTCCGAGAACGACGCGGTGGAGGCCATGGCCCACCACCTCGACCGCGTCGAGACCACCCTCACCGACATCGTGCGCCCCGCGCGCACGGACACCCCCACGGAAGGCGGACCCGAGGCGTGAGCGAGCAGTCCCTGCACGAAGGCGTGCAGAAACGTTCCGGCCATGTCGACGCCGGAGACGCCGGCTACAGCAAGTCCCTGAAGTCCCGGCACGTGAACATGATCGCCATCGGCGGTGCCATCGGCACCGGCCTCTTCCTCGGCGCCGGCGGCCGCCTCGCCGACGCCGGCCCGTCCCTCTTCATCGCGTACGCGGTCTGCGGCCTCTTCGCCTTCCTCGTCGTGCGCGCCCTCGGCGAACTCGTCCTCTACCGGCCCTCCTCCGGCGCCTTCGTGTCGTACGCCCGCGAGTTCATGGGGGAGAAGGGCGCCTACACCGCCGGCTGGATGTACTTCCTCAACTGGGCGACCACCGGCATCGCCGACATCACCGCCGTGGCCACCTACACCCACTACTGGGGCATGTTCTCCGACATCCCGCAGTGGGTGATCGCGCTCATCGCGCTGGCGGTCGTGCTCACCGTGAACCTGATCTCGGTGAAGATCTTCGGCGAACTGGAGTTCTGGTTCGCGATCGTCAAGGTCGGCGCGCTCGTCGTCTTCATGTGCATCGGCATCTTCCTGCTGGTCACCCAGCACCCCGTCGACGGCCACAGCCCCGGCCCGTCCCTCATCAGCGACAGCGGCGGCATCTTCCCGCACGGCCTGCTGCCGATGCTGCTGATCATCCAGGGCGTCGTCTTCGCCTACGCCTCGGTCGAGCTCGTCGGCGTCGCCGCAGGTGAGACCCAGAACCCCGAGAAGATCATGCCGAAGGCGATCAACTCGATCATGTGGCGCGTGGGGCTGTTCTACGTCGGCTCCGTCGTCCTGCTGTCGATGCTGCTGCCGTGGAACAAGTACACGGCGGGGGAGAGCCCCTTCGTCACGGTGCTGTCCAACATCGGCGTCCCGGCGGCCGGCGGCGTGATGAATCTCGTCGTCCTCACCGCCGCGATGTCCTCCCTCAACTCCGGCCTCTACTCCACCGGCCGCATCCTGCGCTCCATGGCCATGGCCGGGTCCGCGCCCAAGTTCACCTCCGTGATGAGCCGCAGCCAGGTCCCCTACGGCGGCATCCTGCTCACCAGCGGCATCTGCGTCCTGGGCGTCGGCCTCAACTTCGTCGTGCCCGCCGAGGCCTTCGAGATCGTGCTGAACTTCGCGGCGATCGGCATCCTCTCCACCTGGGGCATGATCATGCTCTGTCACCTCCTCTTCTGGCAGAAGACCCAGAAGGGCGAGCTGACCCGCCCGGGCTACCGGCTGCCGGGCTCCCCCTGGACCGAGATCGTGACGCTGGCGTTCCTCGCCTCCGTCCTGGTCCTCATGTACGCCGACGGCGGCGCGGGACGCACCACCGTGCTGTGCCTGCCGCTGATCGTCGGGGCACTGGTCGCCGGATGGTTCGCCGTCCGCGGCCGTGTCACGCGCAAGTCCACCACCGGAGCCGACGCGTGACGCACGCGCCGCTCCACGAGAAGCAGGCAGTGATGTACAGCAGTTCCCTCGCGGACGCACCCCTGGTCCGTGAACCCGTCCACGCCCCCGTCGCCCACCTCGTCCGCGGCGGAATCGTCGAAGGCATCCACTACGGCTCCGTCGTCGTCCTCGGCGCCGACGCAGAGGTCCAGCTCCAGATCGGAGACATCGAGGCCGCCTTCTACCCCCGCTCCGCGATCAAGCCCGTCCAGGCCGTGGCCATGGCCCGGGCCGGGCTCCCGCTCGACGGCGACCTGCTGTCGCTGACCGCGGCCAGCCACTCCGGCGAGGAACGCCACCTCGCCGGTACCCGGCGCATCCTCGAACTCGCCGGGCTCACCGAGGACCACCTGCGCAACGTCCCGGACCTGCCGTTCGACCCGGTCGTCCGGGACGCCTGGGTGCGCGAGGGCCGGCTGCCCTCGCGGCTCGCGCAGAACTGCTCCGGCAAGCACGCGGCCATGCTCTACACCTGCACCCTCAACGGCTGGCCGCTGGAGAACTACCTTGACCCCGGCCACCCGCTCCAGCAGGCCATCGCCGAGATCGTCGAGGACCTCACCGGGCAGCGCATCGCCCGGGTCACCGTCGACGGCTGCGGGGCGCCCCTGTTCTCCATCTCCCTGCACGGCCTCGCCCGGGCCACCGCCCGGATCGTCACCGCCGCTCCGGGCACGCCCGAGGCCCGGGTCGCCGACGCGATGCGCGAGCACGCCGAGATGGCCTCCGGCTCCGGCCGGGACGTCGCCGCGCTGATGCGGGCCGTGCCGGGGTTGTTGTCCAAGGACGGCTTCGAGGGGGTGCAGGTCGCTGCGCTGCCTGATGGGCGGGCTGTGGCGGTGAAGATCGCGGACGGGGCGAATCGGGCGCGTGTGCCGGTTGCTGCCGCGGCGTTGGCGCGGGCGGGTGTCGACCCGGAGCTGCTTTCCGAGTTCGCGGGGGAGCCGCTGCTCGGGGGTGGCCGGGAGGTCGGGCGTGTGCGGCCCGTTCGTTCGCTGGAGCCCGTTGTCGGATCGGCTCACGCCTGACGATGTGCCGGATCTCGCCGTCTGCGACTGCGGGCCGTCCGTGGTTGTTCGCGCAGTTCCCCGCGCCCCTTAAGGGCAATTCACCCTCACCCCTGAGTAAAAGAGGACCCTCACCTCATGACCGCCGCCACCCGTTCCGAACACGATCTGCTCGGGGACCGGGATGTTCCCGCCGAGGCCTACTGGGGCGTGCACACCCTGCGTGCCACGGAGAACTTTCCCATCACGGGCATGCCCATCTCCGCCTACCCGCACCTGATCGACGCGCTGGCCGCCGTCAAGGAGGCCGCCGCCCTCGCCAACGAGGAACTCGGCCTGCTGGAGCCGGAGAAGGCCGCCGCCATCGTCGCCGCCTGCCGGGAGATCCGCGACGGCAAGCTGCACGACCAGTTCGTCGTCGACGTCGTCCAGGGCGGCGCCGGAACCTCCACCAACATGAACGCCAACGAGGTCGTGGCGAACCGGGCGCTGGAACTGCTGGGCCACGCCAAGGGCGAGTACCGGTACCTGCACCCCAACGAGGACGTCAACCTCGGCCAGTCCACCAACGACGTCTACCCGACCGCCGTCAAGATCGCGACGGTGTTCGCGGTGCGCGGGCTGCTCGACGCGATGTCCGTCCTCCAGGACACCTTCGCCCGCAAGGCCGTCGAGTTCCGCGACGTGCTCAAGATGGGCCGTACACAGTTGCAGGACGCGGTGCCGATGACGCTCGGCCAGGAGTTCTCCGCGTACGCCGTCATGATGGACGAGGACCGGTCACGTCTTGCCGAGGCCGTCGAGCTGATCCATGAGATCAACCTCGGCGCCACGGCGATCGGCACCGGCCTCAACGCCCCCGCCGGATACGCCGAGTCGGCCCGCCGCCACCTCGCGGCCATCACCGGGCTGCCCCTGGTGACGGCGGCCAACCTCGTCGAGGCGACCCAGGACTGCGGCGCCTTCGTCCAGATGTCCGGCGTGCTCAAGCGCATCGCGGTCAAGCTCTCCAAGAGCTGCAACGACCTCAGGCTGCTGTCCTCCGGCCCGCGCGCCGGGCTGGGCGAGATCAACCTGCCGCCGGTGCAGGCCGGTTCGTCCATCATGCCCGGCAAGGTCAACCCGGTGATCCCCGAGGTCGTCAACCAGGTCGCCTTCGAGGTGATCGGCAACGACGTCACCATCACCATGGCCGCCGAGGCCGGACAGCTCCAGCTCAACGCCTTCGAGCCGATCATCCTGCACTCCCTGTCGGAGAGCATCACGCACCTGCGCGCGGCCTGCCTCACGCTCGCCGAACGCTGCGTGGCCGGCATCACCGCCAACACCGAGGCGCTGCGCGCGACCGTCGAGAACTCCATCGGCCTCGTCACCGCCCTCAACCCGCACATCGGCTACACGGCCGCCACCGACATCGCCAAGGAGGCCCTCGCCAGCGGCCGGGGCGTGGCGGAACTCGTCCTGGAGAAGGGTCTGCTGCCCGCCGAGACGCTCGCCGGCCTGCTGCGCCCGGAGGTCCTGGCCGGCAGCGGCCCGGCCCCGGCGGCCTGACCGACACGAGCGCACCGGGACCGGCACGGAGGGACAATCGGATCATGACGTCGTCGACGACCTTCCAGCCGGTCCTGGAGCGCATCGCCGAGGAGATCGAGCGCACGCCCGGGCGGGGCCGGCCCGCCGACTACATCCCGGCGCTCGCCGCCCGCGACCCGCGCAGCTTCGGCATGGCCGTCGCCGAGCCGGACGGCACGGTGTACGGCGTGGGGGACTGGCGGCGGCCCTTCTCCGCACAGTCCATCACCAAGCTCTTCACCCTCGCCCTCGTCCTGGCCCGCGAGGGCGACGCCCTGTGGGAACACGTAGGCCGCGAGCCGTCCGGAAACCCCTTCAACTCCCTGGTCCAGCTGGAGTACGAGAACGGCATCCCGCGCAACCCGTTCATCAACGCGGGCGCCCTCGTCGTCACCGACCGGCTGCACACCCGTACCGGCGACGCGTCGGGCGAACTGCTGGAGTTCCTGCGGGCGGAGAGCGGCAACACGGACCTGACCTTCGACCAGGAGGTCGCGGCGTCCGAGTCCGCCCACGGCGACCGCAACGCCGCCCTCGGCCACTTCATGGCGTCCTACGGCAACATCGACAACCCGGTGCCGGTCCTGCTCGACCAGTACTTCCGGCAGTGCTCGATCGCGGCGTCCTGCGCCGACCTCGCGCTTGCCACCACCTTCCTCGCCCGGCACGGCATACGCGCCGACGGCACCCGTCTGCTCACCCGCAGCCAGGCCAAGCAGATCAACGCGATCATGCTGACCTGCGGCACGTACGACGCGGCGGGCGACTTCGCCTACCGCGTGGGCCTGCCCGGCAAGAGCGGCGTGGGCGGGGGCATCATCGCGGTCGTCCCGGGCCGCTGCACGCTGTGCGTGTGGAGCCCGGGCCTGGACGAGCGGGGCAACTCGGTGGCGGGCGTGGCGGCCCTGGACAGATTCACGACGCTGACGGGCCTGTCGGTGTTCTGACGGAACCTCCCGGCGGGGCCGTCGGGGTGATGCCTTCACAACTCGGCGGGCCTCGGGGTCATGCCTTCAGGGGCGCGGGGAACTGCGCGACAAGCCACGACGAGCCGGCACTCGGCACACCACCGCACCCGGCAGATGCCCGCCGGTCCCATCGCCCCACACCTGATCACCGGCCGGTCACACTCCCGCTCCCCTCCAGAGGGCTCCACGTCGCCGCGAAGCCACCCCACGTTGACACGCTGCCCGAGTGTTGGCCATGGCTTTCCCCGTCGATCTCCGCCGCTGCCAGATACTCGGTCTGGCCGGTACCGCCTTCCTCGCGGCAGGCGGTGAGACGGCCGGAGCCCTGCCCGTACGCGACCTCCTGCATCCGGCCTCCGCAGGCGCCGCCCTCGGCCTGGTGGCGGTGTACTTCGGACTCGTCCTGCTGATCGCGGCCTGGGCACTGCTGGGCCGGCTGGTCCGGGGACCGCGCCCGCCCGCCCCCCGCGCCCTGCTGCTCGTGCTCGCCGTCTGGGCCGCCCCGCTGCTGCTCGCCCCGCCACTGTTCAGCCGGGACGTCTACAGCTACCTCGCCCAAGGGGCGATGGTCGATGCGCACATGGACGTCTACGCGCACGGCCCGTCCCAGCTCGGCGGCCCCCTCGCCGGCGAGGTCGCCCCGCTCTGGCGGCACACCGGCGCCCCGTACGGCCCGGTGTTCCTGGCCGTCGCGGCGGCCCTGTCGGCGCTGACGCGCGGAGAACTGCCCGCCGGACTGTTCGGGATGCGGCTCGTCGCGCTCGCCGGCGTGGCCCTGATGGCCGCCGCGCTGCCCCGCCTCGCCCGCCACAGCGGCGCCGACCCGGCCGCCGCGCTGTGGCTGGGCGCCCTCAACCCGCTCGTCCTGCTGCACCTGGTCGCGGGCGCGCACAACGACGCCGTCATGCTGGGCCTGCTCGGCACCGGCCTGGTGGCGGCGCTCGGCCGGTGGCCGATCCTCGGCGCCGTCCTCGTCACCCTCGCCGCGCTGGTCAAGGCGCCCGCCGCGCTCGGTCTTGCCGCCGTCGTCGTCCTCCAGGTGCGTGCGGGACGCGGTACGGCCAAGGCTCTCGTGACGACCGCCGTCGCGGCCGCGGGGACGACCGTCACGGCCACGGCCGCGGCGGGCACCGGATACGGCTGGATCGGCGCCCTGAACACCCCCGTCTCGCCCCAGAACTGGGCCCTGACCACCCTGCTCGGCCGCGCCACCCGCGCCCTGCTGGAACACCTCGGCAGCGATCTCGCGCCCCTGGCGATCCCCGCCTGGCACGCCCTGGGTGTCGTGGCGGCCGGGGCCGCGATCGTCCTGATATGGCTCCGGCTACGCCCACGACCGCTGTACGCGCTGGGCCTGAGCCTGGCGGCGGTCGCCGCGCTCGGTCCGGCGATCCGGCCCTGGTACGCCCTGTGGGGCCTGTTCCTCATCGCCGCCGCCGCGCCCAGCACCTCCGTACGCCACCGCATGGCGGCCGTGACCGGCGTGCTGGCGCTCTGCGTCCTGCCCGGCGGCGGCCCGGCCGACACCGGGCAACTCGTGCTGGCCGTCTCCGGAGGCGCCCTCGCGGTCGTCGTGCTGTGGCAGGCCCACCAGGCCCAGTTGGCACCGGCGCTGGGACGCACGGCATGACCCCGGGCCTGCCGCGCACCGACCGCGGACGCCTGCTGCTCGTGCTCGCCCTCGCCACGGTGGTGACGGCCTTCACCGCGACCGTGCCGCTGCTTCGCGACTGGTTCGACCTGCGCGTCTACTACGGAACCATCGACAGCTGGGTCCACCACGGCGGCCGGATCTACGACTACCGGGTCCCCGGCACGCCGTACGGCTTCACCTACCCGCCGTTCGCCGCCGTCGTCATGCTGCCGATGGCCCTGCTGGACCTGCGCACCGCGATCGCCGCCGCCCTGCTGCTCAATGCGGCGGCCCTGGCCCTGATCCTGCGGCTGCTCGCCGGCCCGGCCTGGCGGCGCCACGGCTGGTACGGCTGGGCCCTGACCGCCTGCGTCCTCGCGCTGTTCGAACCGCTGCGCGACACCTTCAGCTTCGGCCAGGTGAACCTTCTGCTGCTGGCGCTCGTGCTCACCGACGCGGCGCTGCTCGCCACCGGGCGCACCCGCTGGGCGGGCATCGGCATCGGGCTGGCGGCCGCGATCAAGCTCACGCCGGCGTTGTTCATCGGTCTGCTGCTGGTGGCCAGGCGGTGGCGTGCGGCGGCGGTCGCCACGGCCGTCGCCCTCGGTGCCACGGCGCTCGCGGCGTCGGTGGATCCCGACGCCTCACGCTTCTACTGGACCGAGGCGCTGTGGGACACCGACCGGGTGGGCCGCCTCGGCTACGTCTCGAACCAGTCGGTGCAGGGCATCCTGGCCCGGCTGGGCGAGGCGGACCGGACGGTGTGGGCGGCGGCGGCTTTGCTGGTCCTCGGCGTGTGGGTGCTGCGGGCCCGCCGGGCGGCCGCCACGGGGGACTGGGTGGCGGCGTTCGCCCTGACCGGCCTGGCCGCCTGTCTCGTCAGCCCGATCACCTGGGTGCACCACCTCGTGTGGCTGCTGCCGTCCTTCGCCGTGCTGATCCGCACCGGGCACGCCCGGATCGCGGGCGCCCTGTACGCGGTGCTGTGCACCAGCGTGGTGTGGCTGTGGTTCGACGACGCGTCCGGCGTCGACGGCTTCCTGGGCAGCAACACCTACGCCTGGATCACCCTGGGCCTGCTGCTGTGGCTGCCGGCCGGTCAGCGGTCTCCGGAACGGCGGACCGGCAGCTGCAGCACCAGCACCACGGCCGCCGCGCCCAGTCCGGCGGCACCCGCGATCAGCCCCGCTTTCGTCCAGACGGAGCCGGCCTCCTCCGGCACGGCGGCCGCCGCGGCGGGCGGAGTCGCCGCGGCCGGTCGCGCGGCAGGCTTCGACGCCTCCAGCGAACCCACCGGCTCGACCCGGCTGCCCGCCTCGAAACCCCAGTCGAGCAGTGAGCGGGTTTCCTCGTACACCGCGGAGCCGCCCTCCTGAGGGTTCATCACCGTCACGACGAGGGTGCGGCCGTCGCGTCGCGCGGCCGCGACGAGCGTGTTGCCCGCCTTGCTGGTGTAGCCGTTCTTGATGCCGATCAGTCCCGGGTACGGCTTCACACCGCCGGCGCCGCTCAGCAGCCGGTTGGTGTTGCGGATCGGGTACGACCAGCGTCCGCCGCCCGGGAACCTGGCCTCGACGGTGGCGCAGTACCGGGCGAAGTCGGGGTTGCGCAGCCCGGCCCGGCCGAAGACCGCCAGATCGAACGCCGACGACACCTGGCCCGGCGCGTCGTAGCCGTCCGGGGAGACCACATGGGTGTCGCGGGCGCCGAGCGACCGTGCCTTGGCCTGCATGCGCTGAGCCGTGGCGCGCCAGCCGCCGTTGAGTTCGGCCAGGACATGGACGGCGTCGTTGCCGGAGTTGAGGAAGACGCCCCGCCACAGGTCGGCGACCCGGTAGGTACGGCCCTCGGTGACCCCGACCATGCTGCTGCCGGCGCCGATGCCCCGGAGTTCCTCCGCGCGCACCATGTGCCGGGTGCCGGCCGGCAGCGTGGGCAGCAGGGTGAGGGCGAACAAGGTCTTCAGGGTGCTGGCCGGGGGCAGCCTGCGGTGCGCGTTGTGGGCGGCGAGCACGTCGCCGGTGCGGGCGTCGGCCACCAGCCAGGACAGCGCGGAGGTCTTCGGGAGGCGGGGCGCCCCGGCGCGCGGACGGACCTGAGTGCCCGGACGGTGCAGCAGCGAAGCGTGCGGGGCCGCCCTCGGACCGGCCGGGCTGGGCTCCGGCCCGGCGGAACGGGCCGCCGCGGCGGGCATCAGGGCCAGCAGCCCCGCCGCACAGAGCGCACAGGTCGACGCGGCCACCCGGGAAGAGAATCCGTTGATCATATGATCAACGTAGAAACGGATGTCCTCCGTGCCGCGACGACCGGGCCGGACACCGCGCGCGAGCACCCGGATGCCGCACGTACGGCGCCGAACTCCACCGGGCACGGGGACGGAATTCCCCCAGGCGGGGCGATCTTGGTTGATATACGCTGCGTCTGACTTGTTCGAACAGTTCGGCGAATCCGTGCCAACCGATTCGTCCTGCCCGGGGGGGCATTCCCATGACTTCGCAGTCCCGCGCGGTGCTCGGCATCGCGCTCACTCCCGTCTTCGCTCTGGCGGCCGCCGACCCGGCCGCCGCCCACACCACCGATACGACCGCCGTCACCACCGCCACGGCCGCCGGCACCGCCACGGCTGCCGTCGAGACGCGTGCGCCGGGCCCGTGGGGTACCCGCGCCCTGCACGCCCCGGCCCCCGACCCGGGTGACGCCGCGGGCGGGCTGACCGCCCTGGTGTCGGCCGGGGACGGCGCCCTCGTCTCCCTCACCCGCGACGGGCGTTCCACCCGGATCCGGCCCGCCGGCAGCACCCGCTGGCTCACCCCGCAGACGTGGCCGGACGCCGGCCTGTACAGCACCGAGCTGGTCTCGCTCGGCGACGGCTCGGTGCGCCTGGCCTGGCGGGCCAAGCGCGCCGACGATCAGGGCAACCACTGGCTGAAGGTCGCCACCCTCACGCCCGGCGCGACCGCGTTCTCCGAGCCCGAATACGTCGCCGCGGTCCCCGAGAAGGGCTACCACCACCTGGCGGCGGCCCCCGACGGCCGGCTGGTCGCCGTGTGGTCGGTCTCCGGTGTCGTGAGGGCCGCAGAGAAGGCGGGTCCGCAGGCCGCGTGGACCGCTCCCGCCGACCTCAACGCGCAGCCGCCGTCCGGCAGCCGCGACATCGCCAACATGGACCTCGCGGTCGGCACGGACGGCACCGCCCTACTGGTGTGGCAGTGGCAGGCGAGCAAGGCCGTCGTCGCCCTGGAGAAGGCCCCCGGCGCGTCCGCCTGGACCGCGGTCCAGGGCTTCCCGGTCCCGGACAAGGATCTCGCGCGCCCGAAGGTGTTCGCCGATCCGCAGGGCGGCTTCGACGTCTTCTACGACGACCTCGCGCACCTCATGTACTCCCGCCGGCCCGCCGGCGCCACGCAGTGGAGCACCCCGCAGTCCGCCGACAGCCATGGCAGCACGTACAGGATGACGGCGCCCGTCCACTTGCCCAACGGCGACCTCTTCGTGGCCGGCGGGCCCACCACCCCCTGGTACGCGGTGCGTTCGGCGGCCACCGGCCTCTGGCGGTCGTACGCGCAACGCTTCTCCGGCCACCAGAAGGTGCGCGATGTCGCCGCCGTCGCCACCTCCGGCGGCACGGTCACGGTGACGTGGCGGGAGGGCTACTCGTATGAGGAGTACACGATGGCCGCCGTCTTCAAGGGCGGCACCTGGTCCACCCCGCGGCGGCTGAGTGCGAAGAGCGCCCAGTTCGCCGGGCCGCCGCAGGTGGCCGCCGACGCGCTCGGCCGGCCCGTCGTGCTGTGGGACGAATACCTGCGGGGCGAGACGAACAACACCGTCCTGGACGGCGTGTACCAGGCCACGACCACCGGCCGCGCGCTGCCCAAGTGGCGTGACTACACGGACGACGGCAAGGCCGACCTGTTCGGCCGGGGCAGCGCCGGGCTCAAGGTGTACGCGGGTGACGCGACGAAGCTGACCGCGGGGCAGCGCGCGACCGGCTGGCCGACGGGCACGCTCGTCCTGCCCTTCGGCGACCTCGACGGCGACCGCTGCAACGACGTGTTCGTCCGCTCCCCGAAGGGCGAGGCCCGCGTCCACCCGACGATCTGCGGCGGCGGGCTGCCCGACCAGCAGTCGTTCTCCGTGAAGGTCTCCTCGGACTGGAGCGCGTACAACGCGGTCGTCTCGCCCGGCGACGTGACGGGCGACGGCAGGGCCGACCTGCTGACCCGGTCCGCCTCGACCGGGAAGCTGTACGTGTACGCGAACAACGGCGCGGGCGGCTTCAGGGCCCGAGCGCTCGCCGGGTCCGGCTTCGGCGGCTACAAGAGGCTGATCGCCGCGGGAGACCTGGGCGGTGACGGCAAGAACGACCTGCTGGCCATCGACGCGTCGAACGAGCTGTGGCGGTTCGACGGGACCGGCGCCGGCACCTTCAAGCCCCGGTCGCTGGTCTTCAAGGACTGGGGCATTTCCTACAAGGACGTGGTCGGCGGACTCGACCTGTCCGGCGACGGCCGGGCCGACCTGGCCTCACTCGACAAGGACGGCCGCGCCTGGCTGAACCGGGGCAACGGCAAGGGCGGATTCGACAACCGGTCCCAGGTCGGCAAGACCACCGACTGGTCGGACATCCGCATCTCCTGACGGCACAGATCCGGGCGCGGTCCGGGACCGTGGGCCCGGAGGCGTGTTCCTCATCTGGCTCGACCAGTCAAGATGCTCACTAGGGCAGCGTCGGCTGGATGCGCCGCAGGAACGTCGCGTTGTCCGGGGTCTCGCGCATCCGTTCCAGGAGGGTCTCCAGGGCACCCTGCCCGTCCCGGTTCTGCAGCACGCGCCGCAGGCCGTGTACCGCCGCCAACTCGGCCGGCGGCAGCAGGAGTTCCTCGCGGCGGGTGCCGGAGGGAATGATGTCGACGGCCGGGAACACGCGCCGGGACGCCGGTTCGCGGCTCAGGCGGAGCTCCATGTTGCCCGTGCTCTTCAGCTCCTCGAAGTAGAAGTCGTCGGCCCGGGAACCGGTCTCCACCAGCGCCGTCGCGAGGATCGTGAGGGAACCGCCCTCCTCGGCCGACCGGGCGGCGCCGAAGAACCGCTTGGGGCCGGTCAGCGCGGACGCGTCGACGCCCCCGGTGAGGATGCGGCCCCCGGAGGCGGCCGCGTTGTTGTGCGCCCGGCACAGCCGGGTGAGGGAGTCGAGGAGGATCACGACGTCCTCACCGGCCTCGACGAGCCGCTTGGCCCGCTCGATCACGAGGTCGGCGAGCGCGATGTGCTGCCGGGCGCTCCGGTCGAAGGTCGAGGCGTACACCTCGCCGCGCACGCTGCGCCGCATGTCGGTGACCTCCTCGGGCCGCTCGTCGAGCAGCAGCATCATCAGCCGGCACTCGGGATGGTTGCCGGTGACGGCGGCGGCGAGCTGCTGGAGGAGGACGGTCTTGCCGGTCTTGGGCGGGGCCACGAGAAGCCCGCGCTGGCCCTTGCCGACCGGTGCGATCAGGTCGACGACCCGGCCGGCCAGTCCGGCGGCCGGGTGTTCGAGACGCAGGCGCTCGTGCGGATGCAGGGGCGTCAGATCCCGGAAGTGCCGGCGGCCGCGCAGTTCCACGGGCGTACGGCCGTCGGCCCGTGCGACGTCGCTGAGAGCGTGCCGGTCGCCCAAAGGGCCCTCGACGAGGTCGCCCTTGCGCAGGCCGTGGCGGCGGATCAGGGCGGGGGAGACGGCGGGGTCGGTGGGCGCGGGCAGGCAGTGCGCGCCGCGCAGATGCCCCTTCCCGCTCGCGTCGATGTCGAGGACGCCGAGGGCGGTCCGGGGCTCGGACCGGCGCTGGACGGGTGGGGTGTCGAGCGTGGTGGTCATGGTGATGTGTCCTTTCACGGACGGCAGGCATGGGACATGCGAAGGGAAGGGGAGAGAGCCGCGAGGGGAGGGCCTGGGGCACGCCTCCGGCGGCGGGGGAACAGCACCTCGGGTACGACAGAGCCCGACGAGATGCCGGAAATGAGGGAGAGAAAGGAAGAACCGCACCGGCGCCCACACAGAGAGGGGCGTGCACGAGTGCTGTCTGCAGGCTACCACCCGATGGGGCGGTGGGGGAGAGAGAGATGCGTCAGCGGGTGGCCAGCAGCCCGTACAGCAGGGGAATGCGCGGCTCGGGCAGCCGCCACCAGCCGGACTCCGTGCGGACCATCCGCGGCCAGCGCGGCCAGGGAAGTTCGTCGCTTTCCCGCAGCCGCCGGACGGCAAGTCCCGAGGTCGTCAACGCGTTGACGACCTCGCCCATTCCGTGCATCCACTCGTAACTGTCCGTGGCGCCCTCGACGGCCGGGCCGTCCGTGTACGTGTGGGTCGCGTCCCGGTGCACGGGACCGCCGCCGCCCAGGTAGTCGTGGCGCAGGAGCAGCTCGGGGCCCTCGCCCGGAGCGGGTTTCGGCCCGAGGGAGTTGAGCAGGGGGTGGAACTCGACGACGTACAACCGGCCGCCGGGACGCAGGAGCCGGCCGACGACCTCCGCCCACCGGTCCAGGTCCGGCAGGTAACACAGGGCGCCCTTGCCGGTGTAGACGACGTCGAACCGCCGCCCGTCCAGGGCCTCGTCGGCGTCGTACACGTTGGCCCGGACGTACGACACGTCCGCGCCGGCCTTCGCGGCGATGCCGGTCGCCGCCGCCACGGACGCCTCGGAGAAGTCGAGGCCGACGGCCCGGGCGCCGCGCCGCGCGAAGGCGATCGTCTCCGTGCCGAGGTGGCACTGGAGGTGCAGCACGTCACGGCCGGCCAGCTCGCCGAGGTCCTCCCACTCCCAGGGCGCGAACCAGCGCTCGGGGTCGGGGTCCTGGTCGAGACCGTAGAACCGGCTGGCGAGATGGACGGGCGTACGGGCGTCCCAGTTCGCCTGGTTGGCCCGCATCAGCCGGTCGTGATCGACGGACGTCATGAGGACATCCAACCGCCGGCGGGCCGCGAGCGGTGGCAGAACGCGGGAAACGAGCCCCGTATGTGTCGCTCACATCGAGCGCGCCCGCGCCTCCTCGGCGATCCGCTCGAACTGTGCGCCCATGGCCGCCGCCAGGGCCTGCGCCGCCGACAACGGGCGCACCATGACGGTCAGTTCGTCGATGAGCCCGTTCTCGTCGACGTGGATGAAGTCGCAGCCGTTCAGCTCCCGGTCGCCCACGCGGGCGGTGAAGACCAGGGCGTGGTCCCGGCCGTCCACGTCGTTGATCTCGCGCACGTAGCGGAAGTCCTCGAAGACCCCGGAGACGGCGCGCAGGATCGCCGCCGTGATCGGCTTGCCGGTGTACGGCTTGAACACGACCGGGCTGGTGAAGACGACGTCCGGCGCCAGCAGCGCCTCGGCGGCGTCGAGGTCGAGTGCCTCGACCGCCTCACGGAATGCACGCATCGAATCCGCCTTAGTCAATTAATTGAGTAGGTGCGGAGTAGATTAGTCAACGGTTGATACGGTGTCCATATGTCTCTCAAGTACGCCGTGCTGGCCGCCCTCCTGGAGGGCGAGGCCTCGGGCTACGAGCTCTCCAAGGTGTTCGACGTGTCGCTCGCGAACTTCTGGGCCGCGACCCCGCAGCAGCTCTACCGGGAACTGGAGCGGCTCGCGCAGGACGGGCTGATCGAGGCCAGGGTCGTACGCCAGGAACGGCGGCCCGACAAGCGGATGTTCACGCTCACCGAGGCGGGCCGTCAGGACCTGCGTGCCTTCGCCGTCACACCGCCCCGCCGGCCCACCGCCATCCGGGACGAACTCCTCATCAAGATCCAGGCCATGGACGGAGCGGACCCCGAGGCGACCCGCGCGCTGGTCGAGGAGCGCGAGGCGTGGTCGCGCGGCAAGCTCGCCCGCTACGAGCGCGTCCGCGAACGCCTCCTGGCCGGCCGCGGTGAGGAGGAGTACCTGCGGGAGGCCGACCGCATCGGCCCGTACCTCACGCTGATGGGAGGCATCGCCTACGAGGAGGGGAACCTCCGCTGGTGCGCACGCGTCCTCACGATCCTGAAGCAACGGGCTGCCCTAGGCTGAGCCGATGTTCAGCCCCGAAGGCCCCAGTCTGCGCGAACTCGCCGTTCAGGCGCTGTCGTCCGTCGAACGCGGCTACGACCTCCTCGCGCCGAAGTTCGATCGCACCCCCTTCCGGACGCCCGACGCGGTCCTCGGCGCGGTCGAGTCGGCCTTGCGGCGGACCGGGCCCTTCGCGGCCGGGCTCGACCTGTGCTGCGGCACCGGTGCGGGCGTCGGCGTGCTGGCGGGGGTGTGCCGGGAGCGGGTCGTCGGGGTCGACTTCAGTGCGGGCATGCTCGACGTGGCCCGGGAGCGGGTCCGGCCGGCGGGGCCGCCGGTCTCCTTCGTCCGTGCGGACGCCCGTGCCCTGCCCTTCGGGCCCGACTTCGACCTGGTGGTGAGCTTCGGGGCCTTCGGGCACTTCCTGCCCCGCGAGCTGCCCGGACTGTTCGCGCAGGTCCGCTCCGTCCTGCGGCCGGGCGGCTGCTTCGCGTTTCCGCTGGTCGCCCCGCCCCGCCCGGGCTCGCTCGGCTACTGGATGCTGCTCGGCTTCGACGCGGTGATGCGGGTGCGCAACGCGCTGTGGCGGCCTCCGTTCGTCATGTACTACCGCGCGTTCCGCTTCGGGGACGTACGGCGTGAGCTCGCCCGGGCCGGCTTCCGGGTGGATCTCCACGCGCTGCCGGAGTTCGGGCGGCGACGGGACGGCAGCCCGCGGGTGCGGCTGGTCGTCGCCCGGACTCCGGGCTAGTCAGCCGCGCAGGAAGTTCAGCAGATCGTCGTTGAACGCCTGCTCGTAGTCACCCACCAGACCGTGCGGAGCGCCCGGGGACACCGCCGGCACCGGCGGCGCCACGGCTGGCCCCTCAACGCGGACGCCTGGGGCGGACAGGTCCTGGGCGGCCCCGGCCGCTTCACGCGCCGCTCGGCGTCGGCGTCCGGCCCGGCAGGGTGAACTCGTAGACCAGGGCGTCCTGTTGGGCATCCACCACCAAGTCGGTCATCTCCAGCGGGCGCGCATACTGATCGTGCACGTGGCGCGTGACCCGTACCGACGGTGTGCCTTCCAGGCGGGTGATGGCGTCCCGGTGGTGCAGGGTCAGACCGGCCCGCCGCATCCAGTCGTAGGCCCGCCGCAGATGCGCGGTGGCGGTGCCGTCGGCGCGGTCGCGGTAGCGGGCCAGCTCCGCCACTTCGGCGAGCGCCACGGCGGAGAAGGACGTCACGGCGGTACGCAGCCCGCGTCCGTCGGCCGTCGCGCACCGGTAGCGGTGGATCAGGGTCGGCCGGCCCGGGGCCAGTCCCAGGGCCTCCGCGTGGTCCTGCGGGGGCGGCTCCCAGGTCACGGTGGCGCGGGCGACCGTGCCCGGGGCCGCGGCCCGGGCGCCGACCGGGAAGGTGAGCGAGGCCGGGGTCTCGACCGGCAGGCCGGGCAGGGTGGCGTGGCTGCCGCGCCTGTCGGTGGCGACGAGACCGTCGCGGCGCAGCAGTTCCAGCGCCTGCCGTACGGTTTCCCGGCTGACCCCGAAGTGCCCGGCCAGCCGCCGCTCGCCGGGCAGTCGTTCGCCGGGGGGCACGGTGCCGTCGCGCAGTTCGCCGAGCAACTCCAGGGCGATCCGCCGGTACAGCGGCTCTCCTTCGGTCGGCGAGTGGTCGTGCGGGGTGGTGCGGGCCATGCCGCGCCTCCTGTTGGTGACGTTCGGTAGCCGTGCGGGCTCGGTGCGCCACCAGGTCTAGCATTGGTCTAAACCAGCCCGGAAGGGCGGCCGGGCGGTTCGGCCGAAACCGGACCGCCCGCACCGGCCGTCACAGAGCGCTGTACACGGCGTCGACCAGCGCCGTCTTGCGCGGGTCGTTCGCGATATGAGGCCCCATCCGGTTCATCACGTAGCCCAGCGACACGTCCGCCTCCGGGTCGGCGAGCCCGCAGGAGCCGCCGAAGCCGTCATGACCGAAAGCGCGCGGGTTGGGCCCGTAGGAGCCGTCGGATCCGCTGAGCCACAGGCCGAGCCCCGCCTCGGTCTCGCCCTCGAACCCGGCACCGATCACCAGATCCCGGCAGCTGCCCTGTCCCTCCCGCACCCGCTCGGCGGCCTCGGGGGACAGGATGCGCTTGCCCCCGTACGAGCCGCGCCCCGCGAAGACGCCGTACAGGCCGGCGACCGCACGGGCGGTGCCGTGCCCGTTCGCCGCCGGGATCTCGGCGGCCCGCCAGCCGGGCGTGAGGGCCCCGGCGGCGGACACCGCGGGGTTGGTCAGCGCGGCGATCGCCGCGGGCGCCAACTGGGCGAAGACGGCGGCCTGTTCACTGCTCGCCGTGATCGGCGGCTGGACCAGCTCGGCCGCCCGCCCGTAGTCCTTCTCCGGCAGGCCGATGCGGAAGTCGATGCCGAGCGGCCCGGTCACCTCCCGCTCCAGGAAGTCCCCCGGCAGCAGCCCCGACACCCGCCGGACGACCTCGCCGACCAGATGGCCGTAGGTCAGCGCGTGATAGCCGGACGTGGTTCCCGGTTCCCACCAGGGCTGCGTCGCCGCGAGCCGCTGGGTGGTCAGCTCCCAGTCGCAGAGCTGCTCCAGGGAGTGCGGTTCGCGCAGTCCGGCCAGGCCGGCGCGGTGGGACAGCAGGTGCCGCACGAGGACCTTCTCCTTGCCCGCCGCGGCGAACTCCGGCCAGTACGCGGCCACCGGCGCGTCGAGATCGAGCAGCCCCCGGTCGGCCAGGATGTGCGCGCACAGCGCCACCGGCCCCTTGGTCGTGGACCACACGTTGACCAGCGTGTCCTGTTCCCATGGCCGGGTGTGTGCCGCGTCGGCCCAGCCGCCCCACAGGTCCACCACCGTCGCGCCGCCGACGGTGACGGCCACCGCTGCCCCCAGCTCGCCCCGCTCCCGGAAGTTCTCCTCGAACGCCCTGCGCACCGCCGTGAAACGCGCGTCGCAGTGACCGCGCACCTGTGCCTGGTCCTCTGACATGGGCCCCTCCACCACCTCGCCGGGCCGGGCCGCCGAGGTGCGGCCCGGGCGCGAAGAACGTACCGACTGGTCGGACTCGGTGGTAGCCCGCCACCGTCGAAACGGCCGGGATCAGTCGCCGGCCGGCGGCGGGATCAGAGGTACGAGCGCATCCAGCGCAGCTTGGCCTCCTCCTGGAAGGGGCCGCCGCCCTCGTGGTCGTTGAAGTCGTACACCTCGATCGTCTTGTCCTCGTGGTTCCAGGCGTTGAAGGCCGCGAAGACGGTCGAGGGCGGGCAGGTCTGGTCCTCGAGGGCGGCCGAGAAGAGCGCGGGGGCCCGGCCGCGGGCGGCGAAGTGGACGCCGTCGAAGTAGGAGAGCGTGCGCAGGGCCTGCTCGCTGCGACCCCGGTGCGTCTTGAGGTACAGGCCGATCTCCCGGTACGGGTGGCGGTCCGTGAGGGTCGCCGCGCGCGGGTAGTCGCACAGGAACGGCACGTCCGGCGCTATGCCCGCCAGGTCCGGGAGCAGACCGCCCACCGCGATCGTGATACCGCCGCCCTGACTGCCGCCGACGGCGACCGTGCGCGCCGGGTCGGTGAGCGGGTGCGAGCGGGCCGCCTCCACGGCACGCACGGCGTCCGTGAACACCCGGCGGTAGTAGTAGTTCTCCGGGGCGTCGATACCGCGCGTCATGAAACCGGGGTACGCGGGCGCGCCGCCCACCGGGTCCGCCGTGCCGCCGCCCCCGCCCCAGGCGCTGCCCTGCCCGCGGGTGTCCATCACGAAGTGCGCCCGGCCCGTGGACGCCCACAGCAGATGCTCGTGCGGCAGCCCGCGTCCTCCGCCGTAGCCGATGAACTCCACCACCAGCGGCAGCGGGCCGTCCGCCCCCGCCGGGAGTGTCAGCCAGCCCTTGACCGGATGGCCGCCGAACCCGGCGAACGTCACGTCGAACACCTGCACAGTGGACAGCCCCGTGTCGACCGGTTCGAAGCGGGCGTCCAGGTCGTGCTCACGCGCCTCCTGGAGCGTCTTGGACCAGAACGCGTCGAAGTCCTCGGGCTCGGTGGACGCGCTGCGGTACTCGCGGAGTTCGTCGAGAGGAAGGTCGAACTGGGCCATGTAAGACCGCCTTGGGTGAGGAACGGCTGCGGAGACAGTGCGGATGATCACACTACGTGTGGGTTCGCAGGACCCGCCAGGCCTTGTGCCGCAGCCCGTTCACCTGCCGTGCGCCGGCCCCGTCAGGCGCCGCGATGGGTCCACTCCGGCTCCGTACGGGCCCACTCCCGCTCCCATTCGGCCAGCCGGCGGCGCAGCGCGACCCGGCGTACGGCGGAGTGGCCGAGGAGCACCACGAGCACCACACCGCCCGCGGCGCACGTGCCCATGGTGAGGGTGTGCTGCCAGATCGCCGTGCCGTCCATCGGCGGGGTCACACTCCGCCCCCGGGAGTCGAACCACACGTCCACGGCCTCACCCGGCCGGGTGCCGCCGGGGACCCGTGCCGTCGCGGTGCGCGTGCCCTCGCCCGGCTCGGTCCAGCGCACGGTGGCCCGGTACGCGTGCCGCCCGTCGGCCTGCACCGACGGCAGCGAGTCGCCCCTCTCGCCGACGACCTCGGCGCGGATGCGGTGACGCTCGGCCTGTTGCTCCGCCGCGACCGACCGCGCCTCGTCATGGGCCCACCAGGCGGCGGTCGCCCCCGCCAGCGGCGCGCCCACCAGTATCAGGACGGCGACCACCAGCAGCGTCCACGCCTCGACGACATCCGACCGGCGCCGCAGCGGACTGCGCCGCCAACGCCAGCCGCGCACCCGGGTTCGCATGTCGACCTCCTCGCCGTCGCGGCCGGAGGGCCGGACCGGCCGTGCGGTGGCGGCGCCGCCGCTCCCTCCACGTCACGTCACACGTGCGAGTGCCCACACGGGTCGAGTACCCCCTCCGACACACATCGATCGCTCGGCACGGCCCGGGTCGCCGCATGCCGGAGCCCTTCGGCCGGAGTGCCCGGGCCCACCGCGGTGAAACACCGGGGCCGGCCCCGGTGGCGCGTCGCACGCCACGCGGATGACACCGCCGGGGGAGGGGCTGCTGACACCACCGGGGGAAGGGCCTGCCGGCGCCACCGGGGAGGAGCCGCCGACCAGATCAGCCGAACCGTTCGATCCGGATACGGTCCACCGGCTGACCCGCCGTCACGAGCAGCCGGGAGGCGTGCTCGGCGAAGGAGTTGGAGCCGCACACATAGGCCTCCCACCCACTGGAAGGCTGCTCGGCCAGAAGCGGCGCCACATGTGCGGCCGCCATACGTCCCACCGCCACACCCTCCGGCGCGCTCCGCGTGAACACGGGCGTCGTCTCGGGTCCGAACTCCCTGGCGTAGATGAGCTCCTCGGGGCTGCGCGCGGACACCAGCAGGCGCAGCGGCACGGCCAGGTTCCGCGCCCGGTGGTGCCGGACCATCGACATCAGCGGTACGACGCCGGAGCCGGCGCCGATCAGCAGCGCGGGCCGGTCGCCCGGCCAGGCGAAGAAGCCGCTGACCGGGCCCCGCACCTCGACCTGGTCGCCGGGCCGGGCGACGGTGTGGAACCAGCCCGAGACCTCGCCGCCCTCGACGTGGTCCAGGGTCAGTTCGACGTGCCCGGAGTCGTCGGGCGCGGACGCGATCGAGTAGTGGCGCTGGGCCGCGTAGCCGTCCTCGGCGGTCAGCCGCAGCAGCAGGTGCTGGCCGGGCAGATGACCCCGCCAGCCGGGCACGGCGAACCGGTAGGTGGCGGCGCGCGCGGTCTCGCGGCGGATCTCGGTGAGCGTCGCGGTCTGCCACACGGAGGCGGCCTGCTCGTTCACGGCGATGCGCCCGGGCACCGCGAAGCGCGTGGGAGGCACGAACGTCTCAGTCACCGGAGTACCTCTGCTCCTCCCAGGGGTTGCCCCGCTCGTGATAGCCGTTCCGCTCCCAGAAACCCGGCTCGTCGTGATCGAGGACCCGCAGGCCGGCGATCCACTTGGCGCTCTTCCAGAAGTACAGGTGCGGCACCAGCAGCCGCGCCGGGCCGCCGTGCTCCGGGGCGAGCGGCCTGCCGTCGTACTCCCACGCGATCCAGGCGCGCCCGCCGGTCAGGTCGGCGAGCGGGAGGTTCGTGGTGTAGCCGGTGTGCGAGTAGGCGATGGCATGGGTCGCCGACCCATGGGGCCGGACCACATCCCAGAAGGCGTCCAGGGACACCCCCGAGAACCGCACCCCGAACTTCGACCAGCTCGTCACACAGTGGATGGCGCCCTCGTACGCCGACGGCGGCAGCCGGTGCGCCTCCTCCCAGTCCCAGATGCGCGGCTCGTCCACCAGACCGTCGATACGGAATGTCCAGTCGGCGGGTGCGAGGTCGGGCGTGACCTCCGCGGACAGCACGGGCCAGTCGTCGCCCGCGTCGTACTGGCCGGGCGGCAGACCGGGGTCGTCCCCGCGTGGGCGCCCGGTGAAGCCTCGGGTGATGTGCATGCGGTGTGCCTCCGGGCCGGCCGACGGTGCCCCACCGGACCGGCGTACTGAGTAGTTGCCTAATCAACCGTACGTGCGGTGCGCCCCTGGTCGTGCCGGCCGGGACCAGGGCCCGCGTTGTAGCGCACGAGGTAGTCGGCGAATCGCGCCAGGTCCTCGGCCGGCCAGTCCGCCAGCCGCTCGCGGAAGGCCGCCCGGCGGCTCTCGGTGACCTGGGCCAGGATGCGCCGGCCGGCCTCCGTCAGATGCAGCACCAGGACACGCTGGTCCTCCGTGTCAGGGCGGCGTTCGATCAGACCGGCGCGTTCCAGCGCGGCCACCTGGCGGCTGACCGTGGACTTGTCCAGGGCGTAGTGGGCGGCCAGGTCCGTGGCACGGCACCCGCCGCTCTCCTCCAGGTGCCCGAGCAGCGTGTACGACACCAGCGACAGCTCCGGGTGCATCCGTCCCGCTGCGGCGCGGGCACGGCGGGCGAAGACCGTCATCTCCCTCTGGATCGTCTCCACGGCATCGGCAGGCTTCATCGGACCTCCCTCACCACGTCGCCCTCCGGTCTTCCATGACTTCTTCCATGGTTGCATAACCCAACCACCCGCAGACGGGGCGGCGGATCAGGTGCCGTACCGGCCGGCCGGGCCGTCGGGTAGTGTTGCCGTCCGGCTGTGGACGGACCCCAGCCGTCGGAAACCGAGGAGGTGAGACCCATTACCGCTGTGTCAGCCCGGGTGCTCTCTCCTCGATGTCGCGCGGATCGCCGGCCGTAGGCGACCGCAGGAGCGCCCTTCGCATCTCGAAAGGCTCCTGGCTCCATGCCCTCCGTGTCTCCCGTTCCGCCGTCCTCCCGTGACTCCGTCGTCGTCGCCCTGCGCGCCGCGGGCTGCGTCTTCGCCGAGGACGAAGCCGAGTTGATCCTCACCACCGCCCGCACCCCGGCCGAAGCCGCCGCCATGGTCGAACGCCGCGTCGCGGGCCTGCCCCTCGAACTCGTCGTCGGCTGGGCTGAGTTCCGGGGCCTGCGCATCACCGTCGACCCGGGCGTCTTCGTGCCGCGCCGCCGCACCGAGTTCCTGGTCGAACAGGCCCTGGCCCGGGCGCCCGGCGCCGACGTCGTCGTGGACCTGTGCTGCGGCTCGGGCGCCGTCGGCGCGGCGCTGGCCGCCGGACTCGGCCGCGTCGAACTGCACGCCGCCGACATCGACCCCGCTGCCGTGCGCTGCGCCCGCGGCAACGTCGCCGCCCTCGGCGGGCACGTCCACCAGGGCGACCTGTTCGAGGCGCTGCCCGGCGCCCTGCGGGGCCGCGTCGGCATCCTCGCGGCCAACGTGCCGTACGTCCCGAGCGACGAGATCGGCCTGCTGCCGCCGGAGGCTCGCGCGCACGAGCCGCTCGTCGCCCTCAACGGCGGCGCGGACGGCCTCGACGTCCTGCGCCGGGTCGCGGCCGAGGCGCCCCGCTGGCTCGCCCCCGGCGGCTGCGTCCTGGTGGAGACGAGCCGCCACCAGGCACCGACCGCCCTCGACGCCTTCGAACGCGCCGGCCTGACGGCGCACCTGGCCGTCTCGGAGGAGTTGTACGCCCATGTCGTGACCGGCG
This sequence comes from Streptomyces africanus, assembly GCF_002150735.1. Lineage (GTDB taxonomy): Bacteria > Actinomycetota > Actinomycetes > Streptomycetales > Streptomycetaceae > Streptomyces > Streptomyces africanus. The sequence continues at coordinate 30,560 of NZ_MUKA01000002.1, read as the reverse complement.
TCGCACCGTAGGGGCCGCGCGGGCGGGCGAACGCCGGTGCGCCCCGTCAGTCCGGTGTCGTCGCCCGCGCGATGAGCAGCGCCACGTCGTCGAAGTTGTCCGGCTCGTGCAGGGTGCGCAGCAGCAGGTCGCAGACCTCCTCCAGCGGGCGGTCGGGCCCGTCGAGCAGGGACAGCAGCGTGTCGAGACGGTCGTCGAGCGAGTCGCGCCGGGTCTCGACGAGGCCGTCGGTGTAGAACACCAGCCGGTCGCCCGGCTCGAGGTCGACGGTCGTCGTGGCGAAGGCGACACCGCCGACCCCGAGCGGCACCCCGGTCGGCAGGTCGAGCAGTTCGGGAGACCGCCCGGCCCGGAGGCGCACCGGCGGCAGATGCCCGGCGTTGGCGATCCGGCACTGGCGCAGATGCGGGTCGTGGACGGCGTAGACGCAGGTGGCGATGGCCTGTTCCAGTCCTGCGGTGATCTTGTCGAGGTGTGCCAGGAGCCGGGCGGGGTCGAGGTCGAGGGAGGCCAGCGTGTTGGTCGCCGTCCGCAGCCGCCCCATGGCCGCCGCCGCGGGGATGCCGCTGCCCATCACATCGCCCACGACGAGCGCGGTCTTGCCGCCCTCCAGGCCGATCACGTCGAACCAGTCGCCGCCCACCTCGCTCGTGGCGCCGGCCGGCTGGTAGCGGGAGGCGACCTCCAGCCCGCCCGTCACGGGCGGATGGCTGGGCAGCAGGCTGCGCTGGAGGGTGAGCGCGGTCTCGCGGGCGCTCTGGTACCAGCGGGCGTTGTCGATCTGCACCGCGGCCCGCGCGGCCAGCTCGCGGGCCAGCAGCAGGTCGTCCTCGGTGAACGGCAGCGGATTGCGGGTGCGCTTGAGGTCCAGGGCGCCCAGCACCTCGCCGCGCGCGATCAGCGGCACCGCCAGATACGAGTGCACCCCGGCCCGGCCCAGCAGCCCGGCCGCCTCCGGGGACCGGGCGATGCGCGGCAGGTCCTCGTCCGTGACCTCCGGAAGCATCACGGGACTGCCCGTGCGTACGCACTGGGTGACGAGCCGGTCGGACGCGTACGAGGCCACCTGCCCGGGCGGGTCCGCCGCCTCAAGCGCCTCGGCGGAGTCGTAGCCCTGCACCGCCAGCGCGCGGATCACGGCCGCCTCGGCCGGGCCGAGGCGGGTGCGCCGGCCCTGCACCACCGCGTCCAGCAGGTCGACGGCCGCGATGTCGGCGAGTTCCGGCACGGCCACGTCGGCGAGCTCGCGGGCCGTGCGGTCCAGGTCCAGCGTGGTGCCGATGCGGCCGGAGGCGTCGGCGATCATGGCCAGGCGGCGCCGTGCGGCCTCGGCCTCGATGCCGGCGCGGTACTGCTCGGTGACGTCCACGACCGACAGGGCCACGCCCAGCACGGTCCCGAAGGCGTTCTCCAGCCGGTACAGCGAGATCGACCAGGCGTGGTCCTGGTGCGGGTCGGCCGGGGTGCGGCCGATCGTGGACTGGTCGACGACCGGCTGCCCGGTGTCCAGCACCCGGCGCGCCGCGGCCTCCAGGGCGTCGACGTCCATCCGCGGCACCACCTCGCGGACCGTCCGGCCCAGGTGCTCCTCGGCCGGCACGCCGTTCAGCTCCTCCAGCGCCGGGTTGACCGAGACGTACCGCAGGCCGGTGTCCAGCACGGCCAGCCCGATCGGGGACTGGGCGATCATCCGCGTCGACAGCGCCACCTCGCGCTCCAGCCGGTGCACGGTCGACTGGTCGGCGCACAGCCCGAGCGCGTAGACGTCCCCCTGGTCGTCCAGGAGCCGCATGTTGCGGAACTCCACGAGCCGCGTGGTGCCGTCCTTGCGGCGGACGGGGAAGGCCCCGGCCCAGCTCTGTCCCGTACCCATGACGTCCGCGAACAGCTTGACCACGAGGTCGACGTGCTGCTCGTGGACCATGATCCGGGCGGCGTACTCCCCGAGCGCCTCCCGCGCCTCGTACCCGAACAGCTCCTCGGCCTGCGGGCTCCACAGCACGATGCGGCCCTCGGCGTCCAGGACCACGGAGGCCACGCGCAGCACGTCGAGCAGCCCGCTCGGCCGCACCGGCGCGCGCGCCGGCTCGTCGCCCTCGGCCAGGGGAGACCCGGCTGCACTCATCCCACGCCCCGCCTTCGCCGATCTCGGATCTCGCGGCACGCCGTCACGTGCCGACACCCCTTGTTCTACCGCTGTTCTACCGCGCGGAGCCGTCGATCCGAGGCCCCTTCGGTCACCTTCCACCATCTCCCAACACGGAGCCGCCCGCTCCGTAAACCCGTCATCACGGCAGGTGCGCCGCCGGTAGTGCTCGGCAGAAGGTGGTGCTTTGCTGGGGTAGGGGCGGATACGCCACGAGAGGAGCGATCACGATGGACGAGGAGCGACCGCACCCCCACTCCGTCTCGGTGGAGATCAGCGGGTGCAGCAAGCAGGACGCCCGGATCGTGTTCGACACGCTGTGCGCCTGCTTCGAGTCCGACCGGTGCGCCGACGACGTACCCGAGGATCTGCACGTGACCCGCCCGACCGTGTGGCTCGGCACGTTCGACGTCGCCGACACGCACGAGGGGGCGCGACCGGCCCGGCTGTCGTCCTCCGTCGACGCCGACCTGCACGGCGGTTACTGGGCGATCGAGCAGTTCCGCATGAGGCTGGACTCGCTGTTCGACGTGCGGGACCTCAGCACGGTCTCCGGCGACCAGGAGACGGAACTGCACGTGCGTCTCGAAAGCCGGTGACCGCCCTTCACCCTTCCGGCAGGCCGAGGACGGCCTGCCGTTAGGCGTGCGCGCCCTGGAGCCCCTGGTCATGGGCCCACTGTGCCCTCCATCACCTTGTGCAACTAGTTGCATAAACCGTCCGCGGTCCTCTACAACTACAGACACGACACCGCGCACGGAGGGCCCGATGAGCCGTTACCCGCACCTGCTGACCCCCCTCGACCTGGGCTTCACGACCCTGCCCAACCGGGTCCTCATGGGCTCCATGCACGTCGGTCTGGAGGAGGCCGAGGGCGGGTTCGCCCGCATGGCCGCCTTCTACGCCGCCCGTGCCCGCGGCGGAGTGGGCCTGATCGTCACCGGCGGCATCGCACCCAACGACGAGGGACGCCCCTACGAGGGCGGCGCGAAGCTCACCACCGAGGCGGAGGCCGAGCAGCACCGGGTCATCACCGACGCCGTGCACCGCGAGGGCGGGCGGATCGCGATGCAGATCCTGCACTTCGGCCGCTACGCCTACCACCGGGACCTGGTCGCGCCCAGCCCGCTCCAGGCCCCGATCAGCCCCCACACGCCCCGCGAGCTCACCGACGCCGACATCGAGCGGACCATCGACGACTACGCCCGCACCGCCCGCCTCGCCCGGCAGGCCGGTTACGACGGGGTCGAGATCATGGGCTCCGAGGGCTACCTCATCAACGAGTTCATCGCACGGCAGACCAACCAGCGCACCGACCGCTGGGGCGGCTCGTACGAGAACCGCACGCGCTTCCCCCTGGAGATCGTGCGCCGGGTGCGCGAGGCGGTCGGCGAGGACTTCATCGTCGTCTACCGGCTGTCCATGCTCGACCTCGTCCCGGGCGGCTCCACGCTCGACGAGGTGATCACCCTCGCCAAGGCCGTCGAGGCCGCCGGCGCCACCATCATCAACACGGGCATCGGCTGGCACGAGGCCCGCATCCCCACCATCGCGACCTCCGTGCCGCGCGGCGCCTACACCTGGGTGACCAAGCGGCTGATGGGCGAGGTGTCCGTCCCGCTCGTCACCACCAACCGCATCAACACCCCCGAACTCGCCGAGGAGTTGCTCGCCGAGGGCGCGGCCGACATGGTGTCGATGGCCCGCCCGATGCTCGCCGACCCGGACTTCGTCATCAAGGCCGCCGCCGGCCGGCCCGAGGCGATCAACACCTGCATCGGCTGCAACCAGGCCTGCCTCGACCACACCTTCAGCGGCCTCATCACCTCCTGCCTGGTCAACCCGCGCGCCTGCCACGAGACCGAACTGGTGCTCTCGCCGACCCGGCTGCGCAAGCGCGTCGCGGTCGTCGGAGCCGGTCCGGCGGGACTGGCGTGCGCGGTCTCCACCGCCGAACGCGGGCACGAGGTGACGCTGTTCGACGCGGCGAGCGAGATCGGCGGCCAGCTCAACGTCGCCCGCAAGGTCCCCGGCAAGCAGGAGTTCGACGAGACACTCCGCTACTTCCGCACCCAGCTCGACTGGCACGGCGTCGGCATACGGCTGAACACCCCCGTCACGGCCGGCGACCTCGACGACTTCGACGAGGTCGTCGTCGCCACCGGCGTCACCCCGCGCACCCCCGACATCCCCGGCGTCGACCACCCGAGCGTCCTCGGCTACCTCGACGTCCTGCGCGACGGCGCCCCCGTCGGCGACCGGGTCGCGATCCTCGGCGCGGGCGGCATCGGCTTCGACGTCGCCGAGTACCTCACGGACGGCGGCGACAAGGCGCACGAGGACCCGCGGACGTACTTCCGCCAGTGGGGTGTCGACCTGGACTACCGCGCCCCCGGCGGCCTCGCCGCGCCCGAGCGGCCCGCCCCGCCGCGCACCGTCCACCTGCTCCAGCGCAAGACCTCCAAGGTCGGCGCCGGCCTCGGCAAGACCACCGGCTGGATCCACCGCACCGAACTCAAGCACCGCGGTGTCACCATGGTCCCGGGCGTGCGCTACGACCGGATCGACGACGCCGGACTGCACATCACCGTCGGCGAGGAGAGCACGGTCCTGGAGGTCGACACGATCGTGCTGTGCACGGGCCAGGAGCCGCGCCGCGGACTGTACGAGGAACTGATCGCGGCCGGGCGCAGCGCCCACCTCATCGGCGGCGCCGACGTGGCCGCGGAACTGGACGCCAAGCGCGCCATCAAGCAGGGCACCGAGCTGGCGGCCGCCCTGTAGTGCGGATACGCGTCCCTAGGATGAGGCCATGTCACTCCCGCACGCGATCCTCACCGCCCTGCTCGAGAAGCCGTCGTCCGGGCTGGAGCTGACCCGACGGTTCGACCGGTCGATCGGGTACTTCTGGTCCGCGACGCACCAGCAGATCTATCGCGAGCTGGGAAAGCTGGAGGCCGACGGCCTGATCCGGGCCCTGCCCGCCGAGCAGCCGACGCGCGGGCAGAAGAAGAGCTACGAGGTCCTGCCGGCGGGCCGTGCCGAACTGGCCCGCTGGACGGCCGCCTCGCAGGACCCCAAGCCGCACCGCGACGCGCTGCTGCTGCGGCTGAGGGCGGCGGCCGTGGTCGGCACCGCGGGCCTGGAGGCCGACCTGCGGCGCCACCTGGAGCTGCACGAACGGCAGCTGGCGGAGTATCAGGAGATCGACAGGCGCGACTTCCCGCCCGGGCGGGACACCACCGAGGACCGGCTGCGGCATCTGGTGCTCCAGGCCGGCATCGACCTGGAGACGTTCTGGACTCAGTGGCTGCGGCGCGCCCTGGCGGACGTCGCCGCTCTCCCGGACGACGAGCCGGCCCGCCCGGCCTGAACCGGGATGGGCCGGCGGCCCGCCCGACCGGAGCGCTTCGGCAGGGCGGGCCGCCGTTCGTACCGGATCAGAGCCGGTACGGCCTGTTGCGCCGGCGCAGGTACCAGCCCGTCGCGAGGAGGCCGATCCCGACCAGCGTGCCGCCCGCGACGAGCGTGACGGTGCCGTAGTCCCTGGCCGTCCCGCCGGCCCCGCCCATGACACCGCGGGACGGCGAGGCCGACGGGGACGGCGACCTCGTGGGGGACGGAGCGGGGGTCACGACGACCGACTGCGTGCCGGCGGTGGTGCCGTCCGAGCAGATGACGATGACGGTGAACGTCCCCGCGGAGACGTTCGACCAGGCGGCGGACTGACTGGTCGACGTCCCCGAGAGGGTCACCTGGCGGCCCTGGGCGAAGCTGCCCTGACTGCTGGTGAGGAGTGAGGCGGTGCCCCAGCTGCCGTTGATCTGGGTGCACGCGCTGGTCGTGACCGAGACCGTGGAACCCGTGGTGCTCACGGAGATGCCAGGGCCGGCGGCAGCGGGCACCGCGGCCAGGGCGAGGGGCAGCGCGGCAGCGGCTGCCACGGTCAGGCCGGAGCGGAGAAGCGGCGATGAGTTGCGCATGTGGACTGCCCTCCGGCGGCACGGTTGGCGGTACATCCCTTGCGCCGCCGAGGGGTCGGGGAACGCCCGTGCTGCCTCAGGGTCAGCCAAGGCGCCCCCGGCCCCGGCCGCACGCGGGGCGCCCCCATGCAGGTGACGGGTTCCCACGGCCGGACCATGCCGGCGAGCGCGTCAGCGCCCCGCCCCCGTCGTCACCGTCCGCTCCGTCGAGAACCCTCCCCAGGTGCCGTCCGGCAGCACCGCCCGGACCCGGACCCGGTGACTGACACCGGCGTCCCGTCCCGCGTAGAAGCTGTACGCGGCCCGGTCGCGCGGTGCGTCCCCGCCGTACACCACTGAGGTGGCGGGCCGGCCGTCCAGCTGGATCTGGTACTCGGCGACGTCGCCGTCCACGCGCGGCGGCACCCAGCTCAGGTCGATGTAGTACGCCCCGTCCGCGCGGTGGCTTCTCGCCCGGAAGCCGGTGGGGGCCGTCGCACGGCCGTCGTCCGTGCCTGGCGTGGTGACGCGGACGGCCGGAGCGGCGGGGGAGACGTTCCCGGCCGCGTCCCTGGCCCGGACGGTGAAGGAGTAGGCCGTGCCGGGCCGCAGCCCCGTGACCACGGCGGCCGTCTGTGACCCGCTCACGCTGTGGATCTTCGCGTCCCCCTGGTGGATGTCGTACGACGCCACGCCCCGATCGTCCGTCGAGGCGGACCAGGACAGCTGGACTGCCCGGTCGCCGACCGCCCGGCCGTGCGGCGCCGACGGGCGGGTGGGTGCGGAGCGGTCGTCAGCGACGGCCGCGGGTGTCCTCGCCCGGACCTCCCGGCTGCTCGGTCCCGGCCGACCCTCGGCGTCCCGGGCCCGCACGGTGAAGACATACAGGGTGGAGGGCCGAAGCCTGGTGACGTCCACCATGTGCTTCGAGCCCGGCACTTCCCTGACCTTCGTGGTGCCGCGATACACCTCGTAGGCCTCGGCCCGGGCGGTCGTGTTCCACATGACGTGCACGCTCGTCGCCGTGCCCGCTGTCGCGGTGACGCCTGTCGGCGCGCCGGGCGGAGAGCCGCCGTCCCCTTCGCCCGTGCCGGTCCGGCCGCAGGAGGCGACCGGGACGAGGGCCGCGCACAGCGCGAGGCGGAGGAGGTGGGAGGGGCGGAAGGAAAGGCCTCGCACGACACTGCCTCCCGGGGCCGGCACGCGGGAATGGTCCGGACCAATATGGCGCGGCTGGCGTGGCCACATCAAGAGGGCGGGTGCGGGGAGCCCTCTGTGGGGGCGTCACCTCCCGCCGTTCGTGACCACCCGGGAGAGTTACGTATGCTGAAGGTCCTTACGGCCGAACTCCTGGCGGACACCGGGCAGTTCGGGCCTGTCGCGCGGACCGCTGTCGTCGCAGATCCCGCGCCGGCGCGGGTGGCCGGGCCGGCCCGAGTTCTTACAGGGACTCAGGCCCCCGGCCCCTGTCGGAGGTTGGGGCCATGCACCGTCCGGCCCCCAGCGGTGGCCGGATGATCGCCCCGGGGTCAGATTGACTGAGTGCCCGTCAGGTTCCCTCCGAGAGGCTTCACTATCGTGCGTGTCCAGTCGCTCACCCTGGCCGCGGCCAGCGCCGCTCTGCTCGCCCCGACGACACCCGCCGCCGTTCCGCCCCGGCCGGTGGCGTGGCGCGAGGCCCCCGTCAGCGCCGCCGACCTGCTGGCCAAGGTGCGGGACTGCACTCCGGTCTCCCGCGGCCGGTACCGCAGCGACAGCGGTGCTCCCGCGGACATCCCGGTCTGCGACACCCGGGAGGCCGTGTTCTGGAAGGCCGACATGGACATCGACTGCGACGGCCGTCCAGGACCCCGCTGCAACCGCCGCACGGACCCCCACTTCTCCGGCAGCACCGCCTACGTGCAGTCCGACGGCCGCCCCCTGAGCGCCGAACGCCTCCCCTTCATCGTCGTGCCCGCCCCGAGCCGCATCTGGGACCACCGGGAGCACGGCGTAGGCGGCGGTTCCGTCGTGGCCGTCGTCCACCGCGACCGTGTGCAGTACGCGGTCGTCGGGGACAAGGGCCCGCGGGACATCATCGGAGAGGCGTCCTACGCGACCGCCAAGGCCCTCGGTATCCGCGCCGACCCGCACGGCGGCGGCACACCGTCCGGCGTCACCTACATCGTCTTCAAGAACGCCCGCGTGTCGCCCATCGAGGACCGGGCGGAGGCCGAGGCGACGGGGGAGCGGCTGGCGAGGCGGTTCATCGGCCTTGAGCAGTTGACGGAGCGTCACGGAAAACCCGAGTGAACCGCCGGGCACGCCGTGCTCCGGCGCGCCCGGCCCGGTCTCACACCTTCCGGTACGTGTACGCCTCCGCGGCGGCCGACTCCACCGCCGCCAGGTCGGCCCCGGTGGCCGCCGTGACGACCGCGGCGACGGCTCCCTCCACGAACGGAGCGTCCACCAGCCGTGTCTGCTCCGGGAGTTCGTCACCCTCCGCGAGCAGCGCCTTCACGGTCAGCACCGCACTGCCCAGATCGGTCAGCACGGCGACGCCGGCACCCCGGTCGACGGACGCGGCCGCCGCGGCGATCAGTTCGGCGCTGGTGCCGAGCCCGCCGCTCTCGGTCCCGCCCGCCGGGGCGACGGGCACCGCCGGGCCGCCGCCCGCGAGCCCCTTCGCCAGCTCGGCGACCGACGCGGCCACCTCCGCGCTGTGCGACACCAGCACGATTCCCACGAGCCGCTCGTCACTCACCGGCGGCCTCCGCGAGTCCGGCGACGAGCAGCGCCGCCGAGGTGGCACCCGGGTCCTGGTGCCCGATGCTGCGCTCGCCCAGATAGCTCGCCCGGCCCTTGCGCGCCTGCAAGGGCGTCGTCGCCACGGCACCCTCCTCCGCGGCGGTCCGGGCCGCCGTGAACGAGTCGCCCAGCGCGTCCACCGCGGGCACCAGGGCGTCGATCATGGTCTTGTCGCCCGGCGCGGCACCGCCCAGCGTCCTGACCGCGTCCACCCCGGCCCGCAGCGCCTCGGCCAGCTGCTCCGGGCTGACCTCGGCGGCGTCCCCGAGCGCCTTGCCGGTACGGCGCAGCAGCGTGCCGTACAGCGGCCCCGAGGCACCGCCGACCGTCGAGATCAGCTGGCGCCCGGCCAGCGTCAGGACGCCGCCGGGCGTGCCGGGAGCCTCCTTCTCCAGGGCCGCCGTCACGGCCGTGAAGCCGCGTTGGAGGTTGCTGCCGTGGTCGGCGTCCCCGATGGGCGAGTCGAGGGCGGTGAGCCGCTCCGCCTCCCGGTCGACGGACGCGGCGGTCGCCGTCATCCAACGGCGGAAGAAATGGGCGTCGAGCACTGGGTCTCCTTGCCTGGTAGGTACGTGGTGGTCCTCTACCCCTTCCGCGTCACATGCCCCAGCGCAGACCCGGCGTCTTCACCGGCGCGTCCCACAGCCGCAGCATGTCCTCGTCGGCCTGGCACAGGGTGAGGGAGGCGCCCGCCATGTCCAGGGAGGTGACGTAGTTGCCCACGAGCACGCGGGCGACGGGAACCCCGCGGGCGGCCAGCACGCGGTGCACCTCGGCGTTGAAGCCGTACAGCTCCAGCAGGGGCGTCGCCCCCATGCCGTTGACCAGGACCAGCACCGGATTGCGCGGCTTCAGGTCCTCCACCACCGCCTCGACAGCGGCCTCGGCGATCTCGCCGGAGGTCATCATCGCCCGCCGCTCCCGGCCGGGTTCGCCGTGGATGCCGATGCCCAACTCCAGCTCGCCCGGCGGCAGATCGAAGGTGGGGCTGCCCTTGGCCGGTGTGCTGCACGCGCTCAGCGCGACACCGAAACTGCGGGAGTTCTCGTTGACCTGCCGGGCGATGGCCTCCACCCGCTCCAGCGGCATGCCCTCGTCGGCGGCGGCGCCCGCGATCTTCTCCACGAACAGGGTCGCGCCGGTACCGCGCCGCCCGGCCGTGTAGAGGCTGTCGGTCACCGCCACATCGTCGTTGACCAGCACCTTCGCGACCTGAATGCCCTCGTCCTCGGCCAGCTCGGCGGCCATGTCGAAGTTGAGCACGTCACCGGTGTAGTTCTTCACGATGAACAGGACCCCGGCCCCGCTGTCCACGGCGGCGGCCGCGCGCAGCATCTGGTCGGGCACCGGGGAGGTGAACACCTCGCCCGGACAGGCGGCCGACAGCATGCCGGGCCCTACGAAACCCCCGTGCAGCGGCTCGTGCCCCGAGCCTCCGCCCGAGACCAGCCCCACTTTTCCGGCGACGGGAGCGTCCCGCCGCACGATCACCCGGTTCTCCACGTCCACGGTCAGCTCCGGGTGGGCGGCCGCCAGACCACGCAGCGCGTCCGCGACCACGGTCTCCGGGACGTTGATCAGCATCTTCACGGGTACCTCCTGGTGAGACTAGCCCTTGCGCCTCTGCCTTCATCCTCGCAGGCCCTCTCGGGCTTGACCAGTTGTCGATCTTGGCGGTTCGCGGCCGTCGGCAGCGGGCCGCGGCGGTACGGATCCTCACGCGACGCCGACCTGGATGACGGGCCGTCAGATACGAACGGTCCGCGGGACTCTTACGAGAGTCTGACGCGACCGCCGTTCCGCATCGGCCCACCCCTCCCTCTGGCCACTCTGGTCACGTCCGCGGTCGCGGACAGCGCCGCGCGGGCGGCGCGGAGAGACTGAGGAAACGGACGTGAACATGCACAGCAGCCGCAGGGGTCACCGGGCCAAGTCCAGGACACGGCGCATCCTGTTCGGCGGCGGAGCCCTCGCCGTCGCCGCGGCGGCCACGGTGGCCGTCTCGCTGGCCTCGGCCGGCCAGAACTCCCGTACCGCTGCCGGGGCCGACCACGCCGTCTTCGTCCAGGGCAACGAGTTGGACGGCAACACCATCCACGTGTTCGCGCGCGGTGACGACGGCACGCTGCGACCCGCGGCGACCTACGGGACCGGCGGCAGGGGCGGTGACCAGGTCGACGCCCCCACCGACTCGCTGGCCTCGCAGGGCTCGCTCGTCTACGACGACGCCTCGGGGATGCTGCTGGCGGTCAACGCGGGCAGCGGCACGGTGACGTCGTTCCGTGTCGAGGGACAGCGGCTCAAGGACCGGCACGTCGTCCGATCCGGCGGGGATTTCCCCGCCGGTATCGCCGTGCACGGCGACGTCGCGTACGTCATGAACGCGGGCGGCGAGGGCAGCGTGCAGGGCTTCAGGATCACCGGTGAGGGGCTCAGGCCGCTGAAGGGGTCGCACCGTTCGCTGGGCCTGGACAACGAGGCGACTCCGCGCTTCGACACCTCGCCGGGCGAGGTCGAGTTCACCCCGGACGGACGCAACCTGGTCGTCACCACGAAGGGCAACAACACCGTCGAGGTCTTCCCGATGCGGCGCGACGGTCTGCCGGCCGTCGCGGAGCCCGTCGTCAACGACTCCGCGGGCGGTGTTCCGTTCGCGATCAGCTTCGACCGGAGCGGGAAGCGGATGCTGGTCGCGGAGGCGGAGAAGTCCACGGTCACCTCGTACCGGGTGAAGCGCGACGGAAAGCTGAAGGTGCTCCAAGAGCCCCTCCCGAGCGGCCAGGAGACCCTGTGCTGGCTGGAGCGCGCGGGCGACTACTTCTACGGCGGCAACACCGGCAACTCCACCGTCACCGGCTACCGCATGGACCAGCACGGCACACTGAGCCTGACCAACGAGGTGGGCATCGCCACCCCGCCCTCCGCCAGGTCGCAGGGCGTGATCGACCTCGCGGTGACGGACGACGAGAGGTTCGTCTACGTCCAGAACGCCGTCTCGGGCACCGTCGACGGCTTCCGCGTCGAGGCGAACGGCGCCCTCACCAAGGTCACCACGGCCGAGGGCCTGCCCGCCTTCGGCGAGTCCGGCATGGAGGGCATCGCCGCGGTCTGACGGGCCGCGGGGAGTCAGGACATGCTGCTTTCCGCGCCGATCAGGTCGGTGACGGCCCGTATGCCCCCCTCGGCGAGAGCGGCGCGCTGTCTGTCCGCTCCGGTCCCGTTCTGCAGGAGCCGGTGGACCAGGGCCGTCACCTGCCGGGTCGCGCCGGACGCCTCGAGGGCCGGAGCGACGTGCCGCAGCAGCTGGTACAGCACGTCCCCGGCGCGGCGCGGCCGGCCGCCCGGGCAGATCAAGGTGTCGCTCAGACCGTGGCGGGCGGCATGCCACAGAGCGATCTGGAGAAGCTCCGGTTCGCAGTCGGGCAGCGGCGCCCCGGCGGCCGTTTCCCTGATGGCCGTGTCCACGAGAGCGTGGGTCATGCCGGCGAGCATGACCGCGTCGTCCGCGCGCAGTTGAACGTCCAGACAGCGCACCTCGACGGTGGGGTACCGGGCCGACAGGCGGGCCTGCCAGTACAGCTGCCCGATGTCCGAGATCACACCGGTCTCCAGCAGTCGCGTCACGCGCCGGTCGTAGTCGGCCACGTCACGGAAGAACGGGGGCGCTCCGCTGACCGGCCAGCGGCCGAAGATCACGGTGCGCCAGCTGGCGAAGCCGGTGTCGTGGCCGTCCCAGAGCGGGGAGTTCGCCGACATGGCCGTCAGGGTCGGCAGCCAGACCCGGAGCCGGTTCAGGACCTGCACCCCGGTCTCCCGGTCGGGCACGGCCACGTGCACGTGCATGCCGTTGACCAGCTGCTCCGCCACCAGCTGGGGCGCCTGGGTGAGCATGGCCCGGTAGCGGGCCTGGTCGGTGACGGCCACCGGGTGACGATGGCGCAGCGGGGGCGTTCCACAGGCCGCGATCCGGCAGCCGTGCTCTTCGGCCGCCGCCCCGATGGCGTGCCGCAGCCGCAGCAGATGTCCCCCTGCCTCCTCCAGCGTGCCGCACACCGGCGTGGCCACCTCGACCTGCGCCTGGAGCAGCTCGCACTGCACCTCCTGGTCGGCCACGAGATGCGCCAGACCCGCCGCCGCACGCACCTTGTCGGCCAGGGGTACCGGCAGCCCGGTCACCGGGTCGAGGAGCAGGTACTCCTCTTCCACACCGATCGTCGTCATCGGTCACCCTCTGTTCTGCCCCGTCGCCGGGGCCGGCTCGCGCGGCGTCGGCCGGACGCTGTCGCCTCGACGCTCGCGCGTGCCCCGAGTGCCGCGGCCACGGCAGGACAAACCATGGCAAAGCGGGATGCTGGGGGGACTCGGCGGTGCCGGGTACTCGTCCCGCTGCGGAGCCGGGCACGAAGCGCCGGCTCGGGCGGACGTGAGGAGGTACGGGATGGGTCTGCGCAATCACGTGGTGGTGGTGACCGGAGCGTCCAGCGGGATCGGACGCGCCACGGCCGAGGCATTCGCACGCAAGGGGTGTGCCGTGGTGCTGGCCGCGCGACGCGAGGAGGCGCTTGAGGCGGCGGCCCGCGCGTGCGCGAAGCACCGCGGGGCACGGACACTGGTCGTGCCGACCGACACGACGGACGCCAAGGCGGTGGAGGACCTGGCGCGGCGTGCCGTGGAGGAGTTCGGCCGCATCGACGTCTGGGTCAACAACGCGGCCGTCAACGCCTTCGGTCGCTTCGAGGACGTACCTCTTGAGGACTTCCGCAAGGTCCTGGACGTCAACATCATGGGCTACGTGCACGGGGCCCGGTCGGCTCTGCGGGTGATGCGGGAGCAGGGCACGGGCACGCTGATCAACATCGCGTCCATCGTGGGTGCCGTGGCGCAGCCCTACAGCCACCCGTACGGCATGTCCAAGCACGCCGTCCGCGGGCTCGGCTCCAGCCTTCGGCAGCAGCTCCGGGTGGAGGGTGTGCAGGGCATCGAGGTGTGCACGGTGCTGCCCGCGACCATCGACACGCCGCATTTCCAGCAGGCGGCCAACTACACCGGGCGCAAGGTCGTGGCCATGCCGCCCGTGTACAGCCCCGAGCGCGTCGCCCGGGCCGTCGTGCGACTCGCCGGCCGGCCGCGTCGCGAAGTGGTGGTCGGCCCCGCGGGCCGCGCACTGGTACGCCAGGCCCGGGTGGCACCCGGACTCGCGGAGCGTGCCATGGCTCGGCAGACGGACAAAACCCACCTGTCCCACGACGAGGAGGCCCCGGCCACGCACGGAACGCTGCACGTACCGGCCGAGGGGGAGGGGTCGGTGCACGGCGGCTGGGGCGGCCGACGGCGCACCGCACTGCGCAGGACGGCCGTCGCCGCAGCGCTGGCGGGCGCGGCCGTGGCCGCCGGGCGGCGTGCGACGCACGGCGCGATGTAGTCGGCTGGAGCTGCGGGCAGTCGTGCCGCTGGGACGGACGTGCTGCGAGGTGCGGGTGGGTGTGCCCGGGTGCGCTCGGACGTTCTCCGGCCAGAGCTGCGGGCAGTCGTGCCGCTGGGGGCGGCACGGGTGGGCGCAGCGGCACCTCGCAGCGCCGCGTTGCGCGCCCACCCGGCGGATCGCGCGGCGTGGCCGTTCTCAGCCGTCTCGTCCCGGGCCGGCCCCGGTCGTCCTCAGGACGCCGTCCTCGCCATGCCGTCCGCCCGGGCCCCGGCCGAAGGCGCCGGAGCGCGGACGGATTCGACGACGAACCCGCTGCGCACACGGGCCGGAACGCGGGTCAGCGGGATGCGCAGGTCCTGGTCGGGCACGTCGTACTCCAGCCGGGCCAGCCGTGGTCCGAGGCCCCGCAGCAGGGCGACCGTGACGTCCTCACCAGGGCAGCGGTGACCGGCGGCGCGGTCGCCACCGCCCTGGGGGATCAGTTCGTCGCGCCCGGGCGGCCGGTCGAGGAAGCGCTGCGGTGCGAAGGTGTACGGATCGTCCCAGAGGGCGGGATCGTGGTTCTGCCCGTACAGGTCAAGCAGGACCAGCGTGCCGGACGGAATCGGTTCTCCCCGCCACTCCAGGTCGGTGACGGCCCGGCCGCCGACGAAGGGCGCGAAGGGGTAGAAGCGGCGCAGCTCGTGGGCGAACGCCACGGCGTAGGCGGGGTCGTCCTGCCCCAGTCGTTCCCGGAGGCCGGGCCGCAGACGCAGCGCGTGACCGGCGTAGGCGACGAACCAGGACACGGCGACGGTCGGGCGGATGACATTGAGCAGCTCGACCGCGGCGGTGTGCGCGTCGAGGAGCCGGCCGTCGGCGTCCCGGTGCCGGGCCACCACGTCCAGCGCCGACTCGGCCGGCGCGGTGACGGACCCCGAGCGCACGTCCTCGACCAGGCGCCCCAGCCACGCCTCACTGCGGGCGCGGGCGCGCCGGGCCCGCCAGTGGCGCGGCCCCGGCGTGGCGAAACCGTCGACCATGGCGATCAGGTCCCGCGCCACCGGGTCGGCGTCCGCGAGGGGGATTCCGGCCCACCGGCACACGCCCCGGGTGAGCACGCGGCTCGTTTCGTCGAACAGCACGACCCGGCGGCCGGACCAGGACCCCACCGCCTCGTCCCACACCGCGGTGACGTGGTCCACCAGCCCGGCGACCGCCTCCGCCCCGGTGAGCAGGGACAGGAACATCTCCTTGCGTACGCGGTGGTCCCGCCCGTCCAGCGTGTGCACGGCTCCGTGCCCGAACAGCGTGCTCAGCACCGGGCCGGGCAGAGCGGTCCTGCGCTCCACATGCCGCTCGTCGTAGAAGAACCGCACCGCCTCCAGCCCGTACAGGGCGACGGCGTGCCGTCCCATCAGCCGGGTGCGCACGAGCGGAGCGGTGGTGCGGCGCCTTCGGTCGGGCAGCCAGGTGTACCCCTTGGCCAGGAGGGCGAGAGAGCTGTCGGCGATCGGTGGACGACGACTCTGATTCATGGCGCGGCGAGTGCCCGTCGGCCCCGGCGGGAAACGCCGCCCCGCTCCTTCGGCAGGTTCACGTCTGTGCCTGTACGGCGGTCACGGCCTCGGGTTGGTGCGCTGCCACCGGGGGCGTGCGTCCTGGCCACGCCGCCCGGCGACCGAGGCGCAGCGCGGGCACTGGCGCCGTACCCGGTCCGCCGCACCGCCGGACTCCGGGAAGGTGTCCAGCCAGGTGACATGAGGGAAGCGGGCCAGCCGGGAGCGGCTGAGGGACAGTCCGCAGACGGTCTGGTTCAGCCCCGGCTCCCAGGCGTGCACCTCCCCGGACGGCAGGCGGCGCCGGCCCTCCTCCTCGTCGGTCCACTGCCCGGACGCCGCGACGGCGTACTGCTTGACGCGTGCCATGGTGCGGCCCCGGATCAGCCGGCCGCGTGGTCGACGCGCAGCCGCACCTGTTCCTCCAGGCGCCGAAGGCTGCTGTCCAGGGCGTCGCGGACCGTCGTCTCGCCGGGGTCGTGGCTGCCGTCGAAGAACGACAGGTGCACCGTCACCTCACTGGCCCCGCCGTCGATCCCGGCGACCTGGAGCCAGCCCGTGTAGCTGCCCTGGTCGCGGGTGCCCCATTCGAGCCGCATCTGGTCGCGCTGGGCACGCAGCAGGGCGGAGGTGTCCTCGTCCGTGCGGTCCTCGTGCACGGTGACGGCGGGCAGCTCCTCGGCCTCGACGTGCAGGGCCGCCGGCAGCCAGCTGTCCAACTGGCCGATGTTCGCGGCCTGGTCGAAGACCTGCTCGGGCTGTGCGGGCATCGTGCGTGAACGTTCGTACTCGGTCATCGCGGCACCGGCCTCGCTTCGGGTTGGTTCAGCGCACCGCGTTCCCGGCCTGCCCGGCCATAACCATCCGGGCTCCGTCCGCCGTCGGCACCGAGGGCACTTTTTGCAGACTCTGCATCTTTGCGTACCATGCAATCATGACGGAGGGGAACCCGGCGGGCGTCGGGCTGCGTGAGCGCAAGAAGCGGGCGACCCGCGCCGCCCTGGTGGCGGCCGCGGTGCGGCTCGCCGCGGAGCACGGCGCGGAGCACGTCACCGTCGACGCGATCAGCGAGGCAGCCGGGGTGTCCGCGCGGACGTTCTTCAACTACTTCGACGCCCGGGACGACGTCTTCGTCATGATCGGTGCGGACGCCAGTGCGAGGGTCCGGCAGGCCGTACTGGCGGCGCCCGCTGAACTGTCCCCGCTGGAGGCGCTGCGCGACGCCGTGGCCATCGAGCTGGCGGAGATCGAGCAGCAGCAGGAACTGTGGCGCCTGCACGCCGAGGTGCTACGGCACTCACCGCACCTGCTCGCACGCAGTCTCGGCGCCCACATGGCCGACGAACTCGCCCTGGCCGAGACGCTCGCCGAGCGCATGGGTGCCGGTTCGCCGCTCTTCGCCGGGGACCGGGCCGGGCTCGGTTCGCCGGACGACGAACGCAGGAGGCGGGCGCTGGGTCTCCACCCCCGTCTGCTGGCCGCCGTCGGCATCGCGGCCGTCCGGGTCGCCGTCGAGCACTGGTGCGTCCGGCAGGACGAACTCGCCTTCGCGGACGTCTTCCGGGAGACGTTCGACCACCTGGCGGCGGGGCTTCCGGCTCCGGCGGGACCGGCCGGTCCCGCGGACCGGTAGGCAGCCGTTCATCGCTCCGGGACCCGGGCCCGTCCCGGTCCTTGTCCAAGACCGCGTGAAAGAGATGATGTGAATTCTTCAGCGGCGCCCGTGGAGGCGTCACCGTCCGCCATGTCCAACCGGCAGATACTCCAGGCCATGTCGGGACTGATGGCGGGCATGTTCGTCGCCATCCTGGCCGGCACCGTGGTGTCCAACGCGCTGCCCCGGATCATCGCCGACCTCGGGGCCAGCCAGTCCTCCTACACCTGGGTCGTCACCGCCGAACTGCTGGCCATGACGGCGACCGTGCCGCTGTGGGGCAAGCTGTCCGACCTCTACAACAAGAAACTGCTGCTCCAGCTCTCCCTCGGCCTGTTCGTCGTGGGCTCGCTGCTGGCGGGCTTCTCCCACGACGTGGGGCTGCTCATCTTCAGCCGGGTGGCCCAGGGCATCGGCGCCGGCGGTCTCACGGCGCTCGCGCAGGTCGTGATGGCGGCGATCATCCCGCCCCGCAGGCTGGGCAAGTACGCGGGCATCTTCGGCGCCGTCTTCGCCGTGGGCACCGTGGCCGGTCCGCTGATCGGGGGCGTCCTGGTGGACACCTCGTGGCTCGGCTGGCGCTGGTGCTTCTTCATCGGCGTGCCCTTCGCCCTGCTCGCCATCGCCCTGCTCCAGCGCACGCTGCACCTGCCCACCGTCCGCCGCGAGGCGAAGATCGACTACCTGGGCGCCTCCCTGATCGTCGCGGGTGTCTGCGCGCTGCTGATCTGGGTCACGCTCGCCGGGAACGAGTTCGACTGGGCGTCGTGGCAGACCGCCGCTCTGACCGGCGGGGGAGTGGTGCTGCTGGCCCTCGCGGTCGCCGTCGAGGCGAAGGTCGCCGAGCCGGTCATTCCGCTCGGCATCTTCCGCAACCGGACGGTGGCGCTGACCACCCTCGCCAGCCTCTTCGTCGGCGTGGCCATGTTCGGCGGCACGGTCTTCCTGTCGCAGTACTTCCAGGTATCGCTCGGCAAGTCCCCCACGATGGCGGGTCTGATGAGCCTGCCCATGATCCTGGGCCTGCTGGTCTCCTCCACCGTCGCGGGGCAGGTCATCAGCGCGACCGGCCGGTGGAAGGTGTACCTCGTCGGGGGCGCCGTCACCATGACCGTCGGTCTCGGACTGCTGTCCACCATCGGGAGGGACACCCCCTTCGGTCTCCTCAGCGTCTACATGGCGGTCATGGGCATCGGTGTCGGCATGCTGATGCAGAACCTGGTGCTGGCCGCGCAGAACGACGTACCGGCGGCCGAACTGGGCGCGGCGACCTCGGTGTTGTCCTTCTTCCGCAGCATGGGCGGCACCATCGGCACCAGCGTGCTCGGCGCGATCCTGGCCCACCGCGTCGCCTCCGAGATGACCAGGAGCCTGAAGGACGCGGGCGGTGCCGTCGAGGGCGGAGGCCAGGCCGGGCACGGGGGAGTGCCCGACATGACCGCCCTGCCGGAGCCGATGCGGGAGATCGTGGAGCACGCCTACGGGGTCGCCACCGCCGAACTCTTCCTCGTCGCCACGCCCTTCGCGGCGCTCGCGCTGATCGCCGTGCTGTTCATCAGGGAGAAGCCGCTGAAGAACACCAGCGGCATGGAGCGGCTCTCCGAGGAGTCGGCGAACGCCGGCAGGACCACCGCGGGCGGCCCGCTCCCGCGCGTCGACGCCGACGCCTGACGGAGCGCCGGAGCCGCCGGCAGGGAGACATGTCCCCGGCCGGCGGCTCAGGCCACGGTAGGGGTGTAGTGGGAGGCGTCGTCACCTTCGAGGACGTGGCTGAGGGTGCCGTCGACGCCGGCGGGGACGTCGCCCGCGACGGTCACCCGGTGCAGCAGGCGCGGCAGGTCGCCGTAGTCGTCGGGGGCGTAGTGCTGGGTGATGCGGTTGTCGAACAGGACGACGTCGCCCGGCGTCCAGGCCACCCGCACGATGTTCTCCGGGCGGGTGACGTACGACTGGAAGATGCGCAGCAGGTCACGGGAGTCGGACGTGCCGAGACCGACGATGCTCTGGGCGAAGCCGCCGATGAACAGGCCCCGCTCCCCGGTCTCGGGGTGGACCCGGACGACCGGGTGGACGGTGCGGTACGGGCGGGAGACGAACCGCTTGCGGTACTCGGCCGCCTTTTCGCTCTTCGGGGCCGCGTAGTCGTAGTCATTGGTGTGCACGGCCCACAGCCGGTCCGCCAGCTCGCGCAGCGGCTCGGGCAGATCCCGGTACGCCGCGGCCGAGTTGGCGATGAGGGTGTTGCCGCCGTAGGGCGGGACGACGATGCCGCGCAGCGTGGACGCCTTCGGGGGCGTACGGACGAACGTGACGTCCGTGTGCCACACGTTGGAGCGGATGCCCTCGTCGGCGTCGACGGGCAGGACCTGGGGCTGTCCTTCGACGGAGGGCACGGTGGGGTGGGCGGTGGTGAGCTCGCCGAAGAGGGAGGCGAAGCGGAGCTGGCCCGCGTCGTCGAGATGCTGATCGCGGAAGAGGAGCGCCTTGTGCTCCAGGAGCGCGGAGTTGATCTCGGAGACGAGGGCGGGGTCGAGGTCGCCGGAGAGATCCACGCCGAGGATCTCGGCGCCGATACGGCCTCCGATCCGGCGGACGTCGAAGCCGGTGCTGGTGGTCATGTGCGCAGTCCTTTCAGACGGGAGGCACGCCTTCAGGCGGGGGCACGCCTTTCAGACGGGGAGCACGAACGGAGGGTGCGCACCGTTGAGGAAGTAGTCCCCGACATCGCGGAGCCGGTGGGCCACGGGTTCGTACAGCGTGTGGGTCCGGGCATTGCGCCAGAAGCGGTCGAAGCCCAGCCGTGAGGACGCGGAACGGGCACCGATGATGTCGAGGGCACGGGCGGTGGACTCCTGCACGGCCCTGGACGCGGCCGCTTCGGCCATGGCGACGAGGACGGAGATCTCCGCGTACTCGTCGTAGCCGAGGTCCTCACCACGGGCCAGCCCGCCGTGCACGACGTCCCGCGCCTGGTCGGCGAGGGCGGACGCGGAGCGGGTGAGCACGGTGAGCTCCCCGTACACGGTCAGCACCTGCGGGTCCTGAGGTGAGCCGACCGGCCAGTCCGGGTGCCAGAGGGACCGGCCGGTCCTGCTGTACTCGCGGGCCTCCGCGAGCACTCCCTCCGCCATGCCGAGCCGCAGTTGCACCGAGAGGAGCCGCCCGACCGGCGACACCAGAGCGGTCGGGGGCGACAGCACGTCCTCGTCCGCGGCCAGCGAGCCCAGGACGTCGTCGCCGGCGATCGGCACGGCGTCGAACTCCACGCTTCCGCCGGCCGCGAGCCGTTGCCCGAAGGGGTCGGCGTCGCCGTCGATCACCACGCCCGGCAGAGCGGGATCGACCACGACGGCGAGTGGTTCGCCGGTGTCGGCCCGCACCGCCCGCACGGCGAGGCGGTCGGCGACCAGGACGCCGGCGGCAAAGCTCTGCCGGCCGGTCAGCACATACCCCTGCCCGTCCCTGACCAGCGTCAGAGCCGGTTCCTGACGCGCCAGACCACCACCCCAACACCATTCCTGAGCCGCGGACCGCTGCTCCAGCCGGGCGGCGAGAGCGGGCTCGGCGAAGAACCCGGCGCTCCACGACATGAAGTAGTGACAGCCGAGCAGTTGGCCTATCGCACCGTCGGCCGCGGCGATCTCCCGGACCACCGCGTACGCCGTCGGCCAGTCCGCGCCGCCTCCGTTGAGCCCGGCCGGTACGAGGAGTGTCAGCAGTCCCGACTCGCGCAGCCGCGACACCTCGTCGAACGGGGCCTTGCCCGCCTGGTCCCTGGCCACCGCGTCCGTGGCCAGGTCGTCCGCGGTCTCGCGGGCCACGCGCAGCCAGTGAGCACTCCCGGGCCCGGTCCGGTCCGACTCCGCGTCGGAGTCCGACGGAGCAGGGGCAACGCCCATGGCAGAGGTCTCCTCAAGTCGATGTCTGAGGCACGCAACATCATCCTGTGCAGCGCCGCAGGGGGCCGTCAATACTTTCCTAGTAATTCTATAGGGAAGGTAGGGAAGGTAGGGGCGCGGAGCGCGGCGATATCCGGCCAACCGCGCCTGCCCCGCCACACGTAACGCCGCTGAGCCGCTCACCACGGCGGTCAACGGGGGCCGGGCCGCGTGGCTGAGGGCGGATGCGGTCACAGCCTGACCGCATCGCCTGCGACGGTGGCCGGGCAAGCCGCCCGGGCCTCTCGAACCACGGGTCGGCACACGACTCGAAGGCCGAGGTGCTCCGTTGACCGTTCTCGACGCCCGGGCGCTCAACCGCGCCACCCTCGCGCGGCAGTTGCTCCTCGACCGCGCCGACCTGCCGGTCCTCGACGCCGTCGCGCACCTGGGCGGTCTCCAGGCGCAGGAACCGCAGGAACCGTTCATCGGGCTCTGGTCCCGGCTGCGGGCGTTCGACCCGGCGGTGCTGTCGGACCTGCTGACCGGGCGGCGCGTCGTGCGGACCCATCTCATGCGCCGCACCGTCCACCTCGTCACCGCCGACGACCTCGTGGCCTGGCGGGCCCGCCACGACGCGATGCTGCGCCAGCGGGTACTCGGCACGTACCGCCGCGAACTGGAGGGCGTGGACCTCGGCGAACTCGCGGCGGCGGGGCGGCAGGTCATGGCCGACGGCGAACCCCGCTCCCTGGGCGACCTCGCGCGAGCCGTCGCAGGCCGCTGGCCGGCAACGGGGCTCCGGCCACTGGGCGAGATGCTGGTCGCCGGCCTGCTCCCGATGGTGCAGCTGCCACCGCGCGGCCTGTGGCGCACGACGGCGGGAGTGCGCTACGCCCTGGTCTCCTCCTGGCTGGGGCGCGAGATCGACCCACCGGTCCCGGACGACTCCGATCCCGTGGGACAGACACTGGTACGGCGATACCTGGCCGCGTTCGGACCCGCCGCGTCGGCCGATCTGCGCGCCTGGTGCGGACTGGCGGGACTGCCGGCCGCGGTCTCCGCCCTGCGCGAGGAACTGGTCGCCTTCCGCGACGAGCGCGGCCGGGAACTGCTGGACCTCCCCGACGCGCCGCGCCCCGACCCCGGCACCCCCGCGCCGGTGCGGTTCCTGCCGGCGTTCGACAACGCGATCCTCGGCTACCACGACCGCGGCCGGATCATCGACGACGCCCACCGCGGCCTGTCGGTCGACGGCGCCCGCGTCGTCCTGGTCGACGGCCGGGTCGCCGCGACCTGGAGGGCCGAGGCGGACACCGTCCTGGTCACCCCGCTGCGCCGCTTCTCCCGGGCCGAGCGCGAGTCCGTCGCCGAGGAAGGGCGGGCAGTGGCGTCCTTCCTCTCCGGTGGCGAGAGCGACCGGGCACGGATCGCCGCGTCCTCCGGCTGAGCGATACGCCGACAGGAGCATTCAGGCGCACACTGGAAGGGTGCTGCCGGTGCTCACGAGGGGGTGTCGGCCGATGGAAACCTCAGAGCGTGTGACCGTGCGGTGGTGGCGGTGGCGGCGCAACGCGCTCAAACGGCGTATCGACGTCGTCGAAGCCTGGGTCGTGCTCGTCGGCTGGGTGTTGGCCCTGCTCGCGGGAGTGTGCGTGGGGCTGATGGCGGCGGGCGCGGTCGAGCGGGCCGTCGAACACCAGCGGGCGGAGAGCCGTCAGGTCTCCGCGGTCGCCGTCGAGGACGCGCCGGGCCCGTCACCGGCCCGCGCGGCGAGCGACCACCGGGTGTGGGCCAAGGTGCGGTGGACCGCGCCGGACGGCTCGACGCACACGGAGCAGGCGCGGGTGCCGCCCAGGACTCCCGCCGGGAGCACGATCCCCCTGTGGGTGAACAGGAGCGGTGACATCACGATCCCACCGGTGTCCGGCGGCGAGGCGTGGCTCCACACGGCCGTGGGCGGCGGTCTGGCAGGAGTCCTCGCGGGCGGGATGGTCCTGGGCGCCGCCTGGCTGACCCGGCTGTCCCTGGACCGGCGGCGTATGGCCCAGTGGGCCGCGGAATGGGAACGGATCGACACACGCCGCGGCTGGAAGACGGGCTGACCCAGGCACGGGAACACCGCCGTACCCCGTCGCCCCGCAGGGGGCCTGAGCGGGACTGTCCCGGCCGGGTCGGTCACGTGCGCCCGACGATGTCCTGGTCGTCGATGGTCTCGTGGGCGCCCGGCGGAGCAGGTGCCGACAGTGCGCCGGACGTGGTCCTCCTCCGGCGCAGCCGGCCGGTCAGGCCGGTCGCCACGGGTTCGGTGCAGCGCGCGGTGAGGGGGCCGAGCAGGACCAGGATGAGGACGTACGCCGTGGCCAGCGGGCCGAGGGCGGGCTCGATGCCGGACGTGACGGCGAGCCCGGCGATGACGATGGAGAACTCTCCGCGGGCGACGAGCGTGCCGCCGGCGCGCCAGCGGCCCTTGGGCCCGATCCCGGCGCGGCGCGCGGCCCAGTAGCCGGTGGCGATCTTCGTCGCGGTGGTGACGGCCGCCAGGGCGAGGGCCGGCACCAGCACGGGCGGGATGCCGGCGGGGTCGGTGTGCAGGCCGAAGAAGACGAAGAACACCGCGGCGAACAGGTCCCGCAGCGGCGCGAGCAGGCTCGACGCGCCCTCGGCGACCTCACCGGACAGGGCGATGCCCACCAGGAAGGCGCCCACCGCCGCGGACACCTGGAGTCGCTGCGCGAGCCCGGCGACCACCAGGGTCACGCCGAGCACCACCAGCAGCAGTTTCTCGGGGTCGTCGCTGGAGACGAAGCGGGAGACATGGCGGCCGTAGCGCACGGCGAGGACGAGCACGAGCGTGGCCACGCCCAGGGCGATGGCCGGCGTGACGGCGCCCGCGGCCAGGCCGACCCCGGCCAGCAGGGCGGTGACGATCGGCAGGTAGACCGCCATGGAGAGGTCCTCCAGGACCAGGATGCTCAGGATGGCCGGGGTCTCGCGGTTGCCGAGCCGCCCCAGCTCGCCCAGGACCCTGGCGATGACGCCGGAGGAGGAAACCCAGGTGACCCCGGCCAGTACGACGGCCGCCACCGGTCCCCAGCCGAGCAGCAGGGCGAGCACCGCACCGGGCAGGGCGTTGAGGGCGGCGTCGACGATCCCGGCCGGGTAGTGGGTCCTGAGGTTGGAGACGAGGTCGGCGGCCGTGTACTCCAGGCCCAGCATGAGCAGCAGCAGGATGACACCGATCTCGGCTCCGATGGCGACGAAGTCCTCGCTGGCGACGAGCGGCAGCAGTCCGCCCTCGCCGAAGGCCAGCCCGGCCAGCAGATAGAGAGGGATCGGCGAGAAGCCGAAGCGCCCGGCGAGGCGGCCGAGCAGCCCGAGCCCCAGGATGAGGCAGCCGAACTCGATCAGGAAGACCGCGGAGGAGTGCATGGCGGGTCACTCCCGCCCGAGTATCGCGGCGGCGGCCTCCACGCCCTCGCGGGTCCCGATGACGATCAGCGTGTCACCGCCGGCGAGCCGGAAGTCCGGCGCGGGGGAGGGGATCGCCTCGGCCCGGCGCAGCACCGCCACGACGGACGCGCCGGTGTCGGTGCGGATCCGGGACTCGCCCAGCAGCCGGCCGTTCCAGTGCGAGGTGCCGGACAGTTCGATCCGCTCGGCGACGAGCCCCAGGTCGGTGGTGGACAGCAGGTTCGGCGTGTGGTGCGCGGGCATCAGCGCGTCGATGACCATCGCGGCCTCCTCCGCCGTCAGACGCACCGACAGGTCGCAGGCGTCCGGGTCGTCCTCGCGATAGGCGCTGATGGTCCGGTGGCCGTCGCGATGGGCTACCACGGACAGCCGGCGGCTGTCCCCGGTCGTCAGGTCGTAACGGACACCTATGCCCGGCAACGGCGTACTGCTGAGGCGGGGCGCGCTCATGTCCGTCCCCCTTTCGTCGGCGTGCGCGTTCCTGATGACTCGCCTGCGCGGGCCGCGCCCGGACGAACGCCCGGATCAGGCCTGTGAGCTCATCCTGGGCTGGTCGGCCGTGCGGGACCGTAGCCGTCCCGCGTGCGCTACCTGGAGGGTGCCGGGACGGGGGATCCCGACGGGAAGGGAGTGGCCGTGGGCAGCCTCGCGGTCGCCCCTTCCACCTGCCGCACGGTACCCGTCCCCGGCCGGGTGTCCGTGCCCGCGCCGGCGGACAACTGGGCCCAGGCTCCCAGCGCCAGAGCCACCGCCGCGGCGGTGGCGGCGATCCGTCCCACGCGCCGGACCTTGGCACGGCGGTCCAGATCGCCCCAGGACACGCGGATCCACAGGTCCTCCGGCTGCCACAGGTCACCGACGGCGTACGGGGGTTGGAGCCGCCGTCCCGCCGCCCGCTCCCGCGCGGAAGGCTCCCGGGGCGCGGAGGCGCGTATGGCGTGCTCGCTGTCCGTGAGGAACCTCAGCCACACGTCGTCCGGGATCGGGGGAGTGCCGTCCGGCTCGCCGGGCGTTCCCCTTCCGCCGCCCGGTCCTTCGCTGGTCACGTCCCGTCATCTCCTCTCCGACCATCGGCCCACAGCTGCGCAACGCAAGATCAGTATGCCGTCCGGTGCGCGAGAGCGCCCCTTCACGGGGGTCGGCGAAGGGAGCCCGAGACCGACTTGGTACCGCCGTGCGGGGTGAGGCCGTCGTCGACCGGGGTCCCGGCGTGCCGGTGACGCGGGCCGCCGGGGCGGAGGGCCTCGCGACCTCCGCCCCCTCGGGAGTCAGACGACGGCGGGTGCCTCCGGCAGGACGTGGTCGCCGACCTTGTCGGTGCTCAGGCAGAGCGAGCAGACCACGGCGTCGTGCGTCCGGCAGGCGGCCACGTCCGGCCGCTCGAACTGCTGCCGGCACACATGGCACTCGTAGGTGACGGCGCTGGGGTTGCCGTCCTCGTCGAGCAGCGGCTCGGCGATGCCGTCGTCGGTGCGGCGCAGGTAGTACCTGCCCTTGGTGACCACGGCCATCAGCGGGGTGAGGACGAACGCGATCACGGCGGCGGCGACGGGGGAGTACGGCTGGAGCGTGTCGCCCAGCGCGTGGAAGTACATGGCGATGGACAGCGCGGAGGCGGCGACGAAGGCGACGACCCCGACCGGGTTGACGGCGTAGAGCATGCCGCGGCGGAACTCGGGGGCGTGCGGGGACAGCTTCAGCACGTACTTGTTGATGCCGATGTCGGTGGCCACGGTGACCACCCAGGCGATCGCGCAGTTCGAGTAGAAGCCCAGGATGCTGTTGAGGAAGCTGAACATGTCGGCCTCCATCAGGGCGAGCGCGAAGCCCAGGTTGACCAGGACGAAGACCAGCCGGCCCGGGTAGCGCCGCGTGAGGCGGGTGAAGGAGTTGGTCCAGGCGAGGGAGCCGGAGTACGCGTTCGTGACGTTGATCTTGATCTGGCTGATCACGACCAGGGCCACGGCCAGCGGCAGGACGAGCCAGGACGGCATCATCGCGTCGAAGGCGTGCTTGAACTGCTGGATCGGCTCCGGCGCCGCGGTGGGGCCGACCTCGGCGATGATGTAGACCGCGAGGAACACGCCGATCGCCTGCTTCAGCGCGCCCAGCACCACCCAGCCCGGGCCGGCCATCACCACGGCCGTCCACCAACCGCGCTTGTTCGCCTCGGTCTTGGGCGGCATGAAACGCAGGTAGTCGATCTGCTCGCCGATCTGCGCGATCAGCGACAGACACACGCCCGCGCCCAGCAGCACGGAGGCGGTGTTGACGCCGCCGTCCCCGTCGGTACCCGCGTAGGCGAGGAAGCGGTCGACGGTCCCCGGGTCGGTGGCGACCAGGTAGACCAGCGGGCCGACCATCAGCAGCAGCCAGACCGGGGTGGTCCACACCTGGAGCTTGCTCAGCGCCGTCATGCCGTAGACGACCAGCGGGATCACCATGAGCGTGGACACCAAGTAGCCCAGCCACAGCGGCAGTCCGAGGCCCAGCTTCAGGCCCTGGGCCATGATCGAGCCTTCGAGGGCGAAGAAGATGAAGGTGAAGCTGGCGAAGATGACGCTGGTGAGGACCGAGCCGAAGTAGCCGAAGCCCGAGCCGCGCGTGATCAGGTCCAGGTCGATGTTGTAGCGGGCCCCGTAGTAGGCCAGCGGGAAACCGGTCACGAAGATGACGACGGCGGCGACGGCGATCGCCAGCAGCGCGTTGCCCGTCCCGTGGGCCAGACCGATACCGGCGCCGATGGAGAAGTCGGCCATGTAGGCGATGCCGCCGAGCGCGGTCGTCGCCACCACCATCGGGGTCCAGCGCCGGTAACTGCGCGGCGCGAAGCGGAGCGTGTAGTCCTCGAGGGTCTCCTTGACGGCCTGGTCGGCGCCCGGTGCTGCCTTCTGCGCCGGTTCCGGCTCGGTGACCTCGGCCAGTCGTGGCTCGGTACTCATGCCACGCCTCCTTGCTGCGGGTTGGGGACTGACAAGGCAGGCACGGTAGGCAGCGGTCGTTACCCCTAAATACTTCCTGCGTGAAGGGAATGTTTCGGAGGCATCGCGCGAGGGCCGAAGTCCGTTCTACGGCACCCCGAGTTCGAACAGTACGTACCCCGCGTACGACCCGGAGGCCAGCGCGGCCGTGCCGAGCACCGCGGCCAGGGACGGCCATCTGAGCCGGCGCATGGCCAGGGCGAGCGGAGCGAACAGCGGGAAGAGCGGGAGCAGATAGCGCGAGACGTTGCCGAAGTACTGCTGGGTGGCCATCACCATCAGGTACGAGAGCACCGTGTAGACGACGAGCACGGCGGGCGGTCTCAGCCGCAGCAGCAGCACGGTCAGCACCGGCACCGTCAGCACCACGCAGACACCGATGACGTCCTCGAAGGGCATCGCGAAGAGATAGCCGAAGTGCCCGACGGGAACGGACGTCAGCACGTGGAACGAATGGACTCCCCAGTCGAATTTGTGGGCCCAGGCGCCGTCCTGGAGCTTGGAGTAGCCGTTGACGTCACCCAGGCGGTAGTTGACCCACGCCAGGTAGCCGAAGAGGCCCAGCGGCGCGATCGCCACCGCGCCCAGCGGACGCACGACGCCGTCCTCACGCCGGCGCAGGGACAGTAGAGCGGCGACCGCGAGGGCGGCGACCAGCGCGGCGGCGGTGGGCCTGCAGAGCCCGGCCGCGCAGGTCAGCAGCCCGGCGGTGAGCCAGCGGCGGGACATGACGGCATGACAGGCCCAGGCGGCGAGGGCCGTGTAGAGGGACTCCGAGTAGCCCGACCACTCCGTGCCCGAACCGGGCCAGACGGCCCACAGCCCGGCCGCGACCAGCCCCGCCCGGTGACCGCCCAGCCGTCGCGTCACGGCGTGGATGCCGAGGGCGGCGACGAACGAGGCGACGACGGAGACCGTCATGCCGGCGCCGTACAGGCCGAGTCCGGTGCACTCCGAGACCAGCCGCATCAGCGCCGGGTACAGCGGGAAGAACGCCGCCGAGTTGCCCTCCAGGGTGATCAGGCCCGTCGCGCCCGGCACCGGTTTCAGGGCGGGGTCGTACCCGTGCTGGGCGATCTGCTGGTACCACCAGCCGTCCCAGCTGGCCAGGACGTCCCAGGCATGCTCGCCGCCGCCGAATCGCGGGTGCTTCTTCCGGAAGTCGCCCGCGGAGTCCAGCAGGTACAGGAAGACGGCGAATCCGGCCAGCTTCAGCACCCCGTACGTCAGCAGCACGGGTCCGTGGCGCACGGCGGCCCCGCGCAGCCGTCGGCGGAACTCCCGGGAGCCGCGCGGGACTTCGGGGGCCTCGTCGAGTCCGGACGGCGGCCGGCGCAGCTCGACGGTGCTCATGAGGATCCCGTTGTACGGCGAGTGGGGCGGGCGTCGTGGCGGGCGGGGAACACCCAGGCCCGGAAGAGGAGGAAGCGCAGCAGTGTCGCGGCCAGGTTGGCGGCGACGAGTGTCAGGAGTTCGACCCGGTGGCCGGCCCCGGGGGCGGCGTGGTGGAGGGCGGCCAGCGCGCCACTGGTGAGCGCCAGCCCGACCAGGAAGGTCGCGAGGCCCTTGAGGTGGTGGCGCAGCGCGCCGCCGCGGCCCCGCACCCCGAAGGTGAGCCGCCGGTTGGCGGCGGTGTTGGCGACCGCGCTGGCCAGCAGGGCCAGCGCGTTGGCGGCCTGCGCTCCCGCCGCCGGCCGGAACGCGGTGTAGAGCAGCAGGTAGCACAGGGTGCTGGCGACTCCGACGGCGGCGAAGCGCACCACCTGCCGGGCCAGGCCCGCCGGCAGCTCTCCGGCGAGATCGCCGCCGCTGCGGCGCAGCGCGGACAGCGGCAGCCGGCCGCCCGCCAGGGCCCGCCCGAGCCGGGCCATGCCGCGCAGATCGGCCAGGGCCGTGGACAGGAGGTGCACCCGGCTGTCCGGGTCGTCCACCCAGTCCACGGGCACCTCGTGGATCCGCAGCCCCGCGCGCTCGGCGATGACCAGCAACTCGGTGTCGAAGAACCACTCGCGGTCCTCCACCAGCGGCAGCAGCCGCTCGGCGACGTCCCGCCGCACCGCCTTGAACCCGCACTGCGCGTCGGAGAAACGCACGGCGAGCGTGGAGCGCAGCAGACCGTTGTAGCAGCGGGAGATGATCTCCCGCTTCGGTCCGCGCACCACCCGCGACCCGCGCGCCAGCCGGGTGCCGATGGCGATGTCCGAGTGGCCGGAGATCAGCGGTGCGACCAGCGGCAGCAGC
>NZ_MUKA01000002.1:0-436 GCF_002150735.1 Streptomyces africanus | reverse complement strand
CGGTGCTGGCGTTGTCGGCGATGGTGATCCGGAAGGAGTAGGGGAAGGTCTCGGCGAGATGCGCGTGCAGACGCCGGACGCAGGGCTCCAGGTCGTTCTCCTCGTTGAACACGGGGACGACGACGTCGAGGACGGGGTCCGGGTGGTGCGCGGACAGGGGCGCCCGGCGCGGCAACGCCGAAGGCTCGGTGCTCGGGCGGTCGGCCGGGGCCGGCCGCCGTACGGTTCTCATGGCTGCTTCACGGTCTCTTTCTGGCGCCGGACGTGCACGGGCGCCGGTTCCGGGCATGCCGAAGGCGCCCGTGGCGGTGCCGGGGTCACAGGGGCTGACGCCCTTGACGGGATGGGCCGCTCAGGCGGCTACTCGGTGGCCGATGCGGACGGCTCCTGGGTCTCCTCCGGGGCGGACGGCAAAGCCGTCGTGGGTGTCGGGGAA
>NZ_MUKA01000723.1 GCF_002150735.1 Streptomyces africanus | reverse complement strand
ACCACCGCGCTCCCCGCCGAGGGTGCCGCCGTGGCGGGGGAGGTGAGCAGGCCCGGCTCGGCGGGGAGCGCGGTGGTGGGCCAGAGGCGTTCCGGCAGGGGCTGGACCACGGCGAGCGGCAGGTGGCGGGCCCAGTGGCGCAGGGTCCGGTACCAGCGCTCGCCCGCCTCGCCCGGACGCCACTGCGGGCCCATGCAGTCACTGACGACGAGGGTGACGGTGCGGCCGTCGGCGGGGACGGGGACGTGACGGGCCCGGCCGTCCGGGGTCGCCGGGTGCAGGGTGACCGTACGGAAGATGCCCGACTGGGCGAGGGCGGTGTGCAGTTCGCTCACCAGGGGGCGCCAGACCGGCATGGTGGGGCCCGTGTCGTGCACGAGGTTCAGGCGCAGCCAGCGGTCGGGGGCCGGGCGCAGGACCGGCAACCACACGTCGGGGTGGGCGCCGAGCCGGGCGATGCGGTCGGCCGTCGCCCGCTCGTCCAGCACCCGGACGTGCGGGGAGGGCACCTTGCGCTGCAGCGGGCGCAGGGCGCGCTGGAGCGCGAGGGGATGGGGCAGCATCGGCGGTGCGGGG
>NZ_MUKA01000183.1 GCF_002150735.1 Streptomyces africanus | reverse complement strand
GTAGCGGTCGGCCGCCTGCTTGGGCCAGGGGACGAATCCCTCACGCATCGTCGGATCCTCCTTGATCCCATGTGTCACGCAGGAGCAGTACGGCGTCGAGCGCGACGACATCGCCGCCGAGAACACCGTGGCCGAGTGCGAGATCAACCCCCTGCGCGTGCTGCCCGGCGGCGATGTCGTCGCGCTCGACGCCGTACTGCTCCTGCGTGACACATGGGATCAAGGAGGATCCGACGATGCGTGAGGGATTCGTCCCCTGGCCCAAGGAGGCGGCCGACCGCTACCGCGAGGCCGGGTACTGGCGTGGACGGCCGCTCGGTTCGTACCTCCACGCGTGGGCCGAGACCTACGGACAGGCGGTGGCCGTCGTGGACGGCGAGATCCGCCTGACCTACCGCCAACTCGCCGACCAGGCCGACGGCTTGGCGTGCCGCCTGCTGGACTCCGGCCTCCACCCCGGTGACGCGATGCTCGTCCAGCTGCCCAACGGCTGGGAGTTCGTCACGCTCACCCTCGCCTGTCTGCGGGCCGGAATCGCGCCCGTGATGGCGCTGCCCGCGCACCGCGGTCACGAACTGCGCTACCTGGCCGCCCATGCCGAGGTCACGTCGATCGCCGTACCGGACCGGATCGGCGACTTCGACCACCAGACACTCGGACGGGAGGTCGCCGAAGCCACGCCGAGCGCACGGCTGCTGCTGGTCGCGGGGGACACGGCCGGCAGCGACGCCACGGATCTGCGCGCCCTGGCCCAACCGGCCGACGACCCGGCCGGCGCACGGGCCCGGCTGGACCGGATCGCCCCGGAGAGCAGCGACATCGCCGTCTTCCTGCTCTCCGGCGGCACCACCGGACTGCCGAAGCTCATCACCCGTACCCACGACGACTACGAGTACAACGCGCGGCGCAGCGCCGAGGTCTGCGGCTTTGACTCCGACACCGTCTACCTGGTGTCGCTGCCCGCCGGACACAACTTCCCCCTGGCCTGCCCCGGCATCCTGGGCACCCTGATGAACGGCGGACGCGTCGTCCTGGCCCGCACTCCCGACCCCGACAAGGTGCTGCCCCTGATGGCCGCGGAGGGCGTGACGGCCACCGCCGCCGTGCCGGCCGTCGTCCAACGCTGGATCGACGCCGTGGCCTCCGACCGGCACCCCGCCCCGCCCGCGCTACGGCTGCTGCAGGTCGGCGGCGCCCGCCTCGCCCCGGAGGTCGCCCGCCGCGCCGAACCAGTGCTCGGCGGCACACTCCAGCAGGTGTTCGGCATGGCCGAGGGACTGCTGAACTACACGCGCCCGGACGACCCCGACGACGTCAAGATCGAGACGCAGGGCCGTCCCATGTGCCCCGACGACGAAGTCCTCGTCGTCGACGCCTTCGACAACGCCGTGCCCCCGGGACACATGGGCGCCCTGCTCACCCGCGGCCCCTACACCCCGCGCGGCTATTACCGGGCCGACGAGCACAACGCCCGCGCGTTCACCCCGGACGGCTGGTACCGAACCGGTGACATCGTCCGCGTGCATTCCTCGGGCAACCTCGTCGTCGAGGGGCGCGACAAGGACCTCATCAACCGGGGAGGCGAGAAGATCTCCGCCGAGGAGGTCGAGAACCTCGTCTACCGCCTGCCCGGTGTCGCCCGCGTCGCCGCCGTCGCGAAGCCCGATCCGGACCTGGGGGAGCGGGTGTGCGTGGTGGTGGTCGTCGAACCGGGCACCGATCTGACCCTGGAATCGGTCCGCGCCGCCCTCACCGCGATGCAGGTGGCCCGCTACAAACTCCCCGAGGACCTGCTGGTCATGGACGAGCTTCCGCTGACGAAGGTCGGCAAGATCGACAAGAAGCGTCTGCGGGATGTCGTCCGTGGCGCGGCAGACTCAGTCGAGGCGGTGTGACCCTGAGGGAGTCGAAGCTGCTTCGCCGGCCCTGAAGGCGGTACCTGGGCAACAGCTCCAGGTACCGCCGTATCGGGGAGCGATCGTCATTCCCCTTCGCAGATGCCCTCGACAGCGAACCTCTGGTACAGGTGCGGGTAGGCGACGGTGCCGGCAGGGTAGCGCTCCAGGTGCGAGGCGAACTCCGGCGTGCCGAGCGCTGCACGGAGGTGCTCGGCGGATTTCCAGACCGCGACGTTGGTGAAAAGCCGGCTGCCGCCGATGCCCCGGTACAGCTGCACCGAAAGAAGGCTTCCCGACTTCTTCATGTACTCCGCGTCGTCCGCCCAGGCGGCCACCACCTCGTCCTCCTTGCCTTCCGGGGCGACAAACGTGTTGATGACAGTGACCGGGCCGGCCTTCTCCTTCTGCTGGTCGCGGAAGGCAGTGGACTCGTCGAGGTTGCCGAACGTGAGCATGATTCCTCCATGAACTCTGGGGAAGGTGGGTTCGCCGCGTGGCCCCACCCGTGGTGCGCTTTCAGGCGTTGTGCTTGCCGAGGAAGTCGGTGAGGAGCTGCAGCCACTCGTCGGTCCGCTCCAGCATCGGCAGGTGGCCGGTGGCGATTTCCGCGAGTTGCGCGCCGGGGATGGTCTCGGCGAGGTGGCGGTGCAGGGCGGCGGAGGTGAGCCGGTCGTCGGTGGTCGAGATGACCAGGGTGGGGACCTCGATGCCGGCGAGGTCGTCCCGGACGTCGACCTGGCCGACGAGGTCGGTCTGCTCGGAGCTGCCGTCGGCCGCGCTGGCGGCGGTGTAGCCGAGGGTCTGCCGCAGCTGCTCGGCCGGCATGGACTCCAGAGCCTGGGTGCCGAGGGCCATCAGGAGCAGGAATTCGGCGAGCAGCTCGCGGTCGCCGGACGCGGCTATCTTGCTCCAGACCGAGGAGGCGAGAGCGAGCCGGTTGTCGCGGTGCGGGAAGGCGGCGGTCAGGACGAGTGCGGTGACGCGCTCGGGATGGCGGGCGGCGGCCCGGATGGCGACCGGGCCGCCGAGGGAGAACCCGGACACGGCGAAGCGGTCGAGGCCCTCTGCGTCGGCGGCGGCGACGAGCTGGTCGGCGAGGTCGTCGACGGACAGCGGGGCGGTGGAGCGGGGGGTGTCGCCGCTGCCGGGGTAGTCGATGCCGACGACGGTGTGGCGGGCGGCGAGCGCTTCCAGGACGGGGCCATAGGTTCCGGCCAGGCTGCTGCCGGCGCCGTGGGCGAGGAGCAGGCCGGGGCCGGAACCGAGGCGCGTGCGGGAGAACGTGGGCGCGAGCAGGTTGCGAGGTGACATGGTCATCGCCTTTCGAATAGGCACCGTCACGCAAGAATCATCCAAAGCGTGTGATTGCTCTCGTAGGTGTATCACACGCTACGTATGATTCGGATTGCAATGTGACCTCAATCACACTCGATGTATGATGTGCAGGTAGGGTGGCGGCATGAAGCAGCCCCTCCATCGCCGTCAGCCGAGCCCGGGCAACCCGCGCGTGCAGCGCACCCGCAACCGCGTGCTGGCCGTCGCCCGGGAGCTGCTGCCTCAGGTCGGACCGGCCGGGCTGACCTATGCCCTGCTGGCCGAGCGGGCAGAGGTCACCCGTCAGACCCTCTACCGGCACTGGCCCACCCGAGCCGCCCTGCTCTTCGACCTCGTCCTCGAAGGCCCCGACCTCGGCACCTACCCCGAACCGGGCAGCGACGTGGGTGCCGTGGCCACCGCGTGGCTGAAGAGCCTGCGCGCCGGGGTCGGCGTGCCGGCCGTGCGCACCGCGGCTCTGGCCGTCACCGCCCAGGCCGACCACGATCCCGACAGCGCCCGGGCACTCGTCCGCATCGGCGAAGACCGCTACGCCGGGTTCAACAAGCTGCTGGAGCCTTCGGGCGTCCAGATCAGCGAGGACGAGTTCACCCTGCTGTACGGGCCCGTCCTCGCCCGGCTCTTCCTCGACCGCGGCCAGGTCACCGACGCCTTCATCGACGCCGTCGTGGCCCAGTGGCTCACCACGCTGCAGCGTGCCGACGCCCTGCAGGCCTCCCAGTAGTCGGCTTCATGGAAGCTTCATGTGCTCAGTGGTACGTGCTTTATGAGGCGCCTGTTGTCTGACGGTCATGCACGTACTCCTCGTCCCGTCGCTGGACAGCGCTGATCACCCTGCTGTGCGACGACTGCCGGCCGGCGCGGCCGGGTCGGCGCCATGGGGTTCCCACGCATGAGCGCCGGATCGATCTGCTGACGGCGACTGGCCCGGCAGAGAAGCGACTTACACGCCCGCGTCGCCGTCCCGGCGCGCGGAGGCAGCGGTGTCCATGACGGCGGGGAGCATCGCCGTCCTGCGCAACACCTGCCCGGCGACGGCGCCGTGACGCACGTGCATACGACCTGACGCGCGCACAGAAGGAAGAGGAACTGGACATGAACCTGCGACGGAACGTCTCGCGTCGAAGGATGATCGAAGGGGCATCGGCCGCGGCGCTTGTCACGGCGGCGGCGGCCACGGTGCCTGCTGCCATGGCCAGTCCGGAGGCGGCAGCGTCCGGCCCGGGGCTGCCGAAGGGCAACTGGCGTATCGACACCCACGCGCACTACAGCCCCGACGTGTACAACGACTACCTGAAGCGCTATGGCCTGCTCGGCGCCATCACCGGGGCGTACGGTCCGTGGTCGGTCGAGCGGCACCTGGCCTTCATGGACCAGTACCGGATCCAGGCCAGCGTCCTGTCGTTCGGCGACCTCCAGGTCACCGTCGGCCCGGTCGACGACCGGCGCGCCACCGCCCGCGCGGTCAACGACTACGCCCGCGACCTCGTGCAGACCCGCGGTGACCGGTTCGGGATCTTCGCGGTCACCCCGATGCCCGACATCGAGGGCTCGGTGGCCGAGGTGGACCGCGCGCTCGGCGAACTGGACCTCGACGGCATCTGCCTGCTCACCAACTACAAAGGCACCTACCTGGGCGATCCGTCCTTCGCGCCGCTGTACGAGATCCTCAACGACCGCGGTGCCTACGTCTACGTCCACCCGACGGGTCCGGAGGTGAACCCGGCTCCGAAGCTCTGCTTCGGCCCCGACATCCCGGCCGGGAACAACGTCTTCGAGTACACCTTCGACGCGACCCGTGCGATGACGAGCCTGATCTACAACGGTGTCCTGCGGGACTACCCGAACATCCGCTGGCACTTCACGCACTGCGGCGGCGCACTGCCGTTCCTGGCCTTCCGGCTCGCGACACGGCACTCGGCCTTCCCGCCGTTCAACGAGGTGCTGCCGGAAGGCCCCCTCACGTACCTCTCGCGGATGTACTTCGACGACGCACAGGCGTTCACCGCCGCGCAGTTGCAGCCGCTGTCGTCGCTGGTGCCGGCTGACCACATCATGTTCGGCAGCGACTGGCCGGCGACCCGCCACCTCTACACGGCCGACAACGTCGAGACGATGCCCTTCCTCAAGGGCAGCCTGCCGCTTCTTGAGGAAGGCGACCCCGAACCGAGCGTCGACGAGGTCTACAACCGGCGCCAGCGGATCGCTCTCGAGCGGACCAACGCCCTCGAACAGTTCCCGAAGCTGCGGGCGCGTATACGCCGCTCCGGCTCGCGCTGAGCCGCGACCGCACACCAAGCCCGCCGCCCGACGCCCCGCCGACGAGGTGCGGGCGGCGCTCTTGCCGTCGAGGGCCGCACGTTGCCGGTCGGCAGCGGCCACGACATCCCCCGTACGCTGGCCGCATTCGAGGCGTTCCCCCTCCAAGCCGCCGGTCACCGCGGCCACGAGGGCCCTCCCTTTCCCCACTTCGACGATGGAAAGCGAGCACGATGAGTACGCAGCGCGTTCTGGTCGTCGATGACGAACCCAAGATCCGCATGACCGTGCGCGGCTACCTGGAGGCGGACGGGTTCCACGTCATCGAAGCCGCGGACGGACCGTCCGCCCTGCGGGCCGTCACCCGCGACCGGCCGGACCTCGTGGTGCTCGATGTGATGCTCCCCGGCCTGGACGGATTCCAGGTCCTGCGCCGCATCCGGGAGGCGAGCCGGCTCCCGGTGATCATGCTCACCGCCCGGGACGAGGAGGTCGACCGGCTGATCGGCTTCACCACCGGCAGCGACGACTACGTCACCAAGCCGTTCAGCCCCCGCGAACTGGCACTACGGGTGCGCGCCATCCTGCGGCGCACCGACAGCCGCCCCGAGGCGGCCCACGAGGACGACAAGCTGCGCTTCGACGGACTGACCGTCGATCCCGGGACACGGACCGTCCTCGTCGACGCCGACCGGACGGTGGAGCTGTCCGCCCTCGACTTCGATCTGCTGCTCGCGCTGGCCCGGGCCCCTGGGCGGGTCTTCACCCGGCGTGGCCTGCTGACCCAGGTATGGGGCGAGGACTTCTTCGGCGACGAGCGCGTCGTGGACGTACACATCCGCACTCTGCGGCGCGCGCTGGGCGACGACGCGAACGCACCCCGGTTCGTGGGCACTGTCCGCACCATCGGCTACCGGTTCGTCGGGCGCTCCGCCTAGGGCCTGTCGTTTGGATCAGGTCGCAGGGAACCGACAGAGCTGATCAGCGCCGGTGAGCGGGGTCTGGTGCGTGCAGCTGCAAGGCGGAGGAGGGAGTCAACGCGATGGGGGCACCGCCCGCGCGAGCGAAGCCGAGCGTGGGGGAGTTGGCGACTGACGACAACGCCGCAGATGCGCGTGCCAGACCCCACGTCTGCGACGTGATCCAAACGACAGGCCCCAGCGGCCAGGAAGGACGCCCCGCCCATGCTTACCTCCGGCTTCCCGGTCTACCAGAGGTGCCGTGCGCGGCTGCGCCGATTCCAGGAGCGGCTGTCGCTCCGCAACCGGCTGGTGCTCTCGCACGTCATGGTGCTCCTCCTGGCCCTGCTGGCCATGGCGGCAGTCAGCGGGCTGATCGAGGTGTGGCTCGGGTTCGCCGACATCGAAGGCGACGTGGTTCTTCAGATCGGCCTCTTGTCCGGCGTGGCCGCGGCCTTCCCGGCGTCCGTCGCCCTGTCCCGGTTTCTGTTGCGTCCGCTCGACAGGGTGCGCGCCGCCACGCGCCGGCTCGCTGAAGGACACTACGACGACGTCCTCGAACTCCCCAGTGAGCCGGGCCTGGCAGCGCTGGTCGAAGACGTCAACACGCTGGCGGCAGCCCTCGCCGACACCCAACGCCGCCGCGCCCGCCTGATCTCCGAGGTCGCCCACGAGATGCGCACCCCCATCACCATCCTGCGCGGCCAGATCGAGGGCATGGCCGACGGCATCTTCATCCCCGACGAGGCGATGTTCGCCTCCCTCGCCGACGACCTTCACCGGCTGCAGCGCCTGGCGGGCGATCTCTCCAGCCTGTCCCGGTCGGAGGAGGGCGCCTTCGATCTTCACCGCAAGCCCACCGACGTGGCCACGCTGGCACGGGCCACCGCCGAACGACTGCGCCCCCAGTACGACGACCAGATGGTGACCCTCGCTGTGGACGCGGGCACACCCGTCGTCGCCCCCTGCGACCCGGACCGGATCACCCAGGTCCTGGTGAACCTGCTCGGCAACGCACTGGCCGCATCCGATCCGCAGGGGCATGTGACCCTGTCGGTGCACACCGGACCGTCTCCCGCGCACCATGTGATCGTCCGCGTCATGGACGACGGCATCGGCATCGCCGAACACGACCTCGAACGCATCTTCCGCCGCTTCGAACGCCTCGATCACCCCGGCCGGCCCGCGGCCGTCGGCGGCAGTGGCATCGGCCTAACCATCGCCCGGGGGATCGCCCGAGCCCACGGCGGAGACGTCACGGCGCAATCCGCCGGACTGGGCAAGGGAACGACGTTCACCCTGCGCCTACCGCAGGAATCCGCCCCCGAGGGCGGCCTGCCTCAGGTCTCCCGCTGACTCCATCGACCGGTCGGAGACGGGGAGCGGACGCCGGGGTGGAGAGCCCGCTTCATGGAAGCTTCATACGCCGAGTGGTACGTGCTTTATGGGGCGGCGGTTGCCTGGCGGTCATGAACGTGAAAGTGGACCAGACCATGATGGCCGTACGCCTGTTCGAGCATGGCGGGCCCGAGGTGCTCAAGTACGTAGAGGTGCCGATTCCCGAGGTCGGCCCCGACGACATTCTGATGCGCGTGCACGCCACGGCCGTCAACAGCTGGGATCTGCGGTACCGCGCGGGCAACCTGCCGCAGCCTCTCCCAGGACGGCCGCCGTGGCCCGTGCCGTTCCAGCTCGGCCGGGACGCGGCCGGTGAGATCGTCGCCACCGGCGAGAACGTCACCCGGTGGCGCCCCGGCGACAGGGCGGTGCAGCTTCCGCACCCGCCGTGCCGTAACTGCGCCCTGTGCGTACGCGGACTCGAAAACCTGTGCATCGACACCGCCTACCCCGGGCACCAGGTCTTCGGCGGATACGCCCAGTACGTCGTGCGCCGCCAGGACGCGATCCTGCCCATCCCCGACGGCATCGACTTCGGGACGGCCGCTGCCACCATGTGGACCTACACCACCCCGCTCAACTGCGCGCGACAGGCACCCGTCGGTCCCGGCGACACCGTGGTCATCACCGGCGCCAGCGGCGGGATGGCCATCGCCTGCGCACAACTGGCGAAGCTGAGCGGAGCCACCGTCATCGGCACCACCACCAAGCCGGACCGCGACGAAGCGCTCAGCAAGCTCGGCTACGACCACATCCTGCACTCCACCGATCCCCGGCTGCCGGCACAGGTCCGGGAGCTGACGCACGGTCTGGGCGCCGACGCCGTCTGGGACTGCGTCGGCGGCAACGACTTCTTCCAGCTCTCCCTTTCCTGCATACGGCTCGGCGGCACGGTCATCGTCCTGGGCACACCGACCGACCAGGGATCCCGGCTCGAACTGGACGCACTCGCCCTCATCGGCCGGCAGGTGAAGATCGCCAGCGTGCGCGGCGCGACCCTGCGGGACCAGCAGCTGTGCCTGGAACTGCTGGCGGACGGAAAGATCGACCCGATCATCGACCGGGCCTACCCCCTGGCCGAGGCGGCCGAGGCCCACGCGTACCTGGAAAGCCATCGACAGACCGGCAAAGTGCTCCTCCTGCCATGACACCCCGTCACGGGGTGTGACCGGTGCGGCGGAGGACCGGGCGCAGTGTCTCGATGACACCGGGGTCGTCCACCGTGGACGGAATGGGTTCGTCGTGGCCGTCGGCGATGCCGCGCATGGTCTTGCGGAGGATCTTTCCCGAGCGGGTCTTGGGCAGGGCGGCCACGACCGTGACGTCCTTGAGTGAGGCGACGGCGCCGATGCGCCCGCGTACGAGCTGGACGAGTTCGGCCTCGACCTCGCTCGGCTCGCGATCGCTGCCGGCCTTGAGGACGACGAAGCCGCGCGGGATCTGTCCCTTGAGTTCGTCGGCGACGCCGATGACGGCGCATTCGGCGACGTCGGGGTGGGCGGCGAGGGCCTCTTCCATGCTGCCGGTGGACAGCCGGTGTCCGGCGACATTGATGACGTCGTCGGTGCGGCCCATGACGAAGACGTAGCCCTCTTCGTCGATGTGCCCGCTGTCGCCGGTGAGGTAGTAGCCGTCGTACGCGGAGAGGTAGGAGGCGATGTAGCGGTCGTCGTCGTTCCAGAGCGTGGGGAGTGCGCCGGGCGGCAGGGGGAGCTTCACGACGATCGCACCGTCGACGCCCTCGGGCGCCGGTGCGCCCGAGGGGTCGAGGACGCGGACGTCCCAGCCCGGCAGCGGCCGGGTGGGGGAGCCGGGCTTGACGGGCGCGGCTTCGATGCCGACCGGGTTGGCGACGATGGGCCACCCGGTCTCGGTCTGCCACCAGTGGTCGATCACCGGCACGCCCAGCAGGGCGCTCGCCCAGTGATACGTCTCGGGGTCGAGGCGCTCACCGGCGAGGAAGAGGTAGCGCAGGTGGGAGAGGTCGTAGCCGGCGGTGAGCGCCCCCTTCGGGTCCTCCTTCCTGATCGCCCGGAAGGCGGTGGGCGCCGTGAACATGGTCTTGACCCGGTACTCGGAGGCGACGCGCCAGAACTGGCCCGCGTCCGGCGTGCCGACCGGCTTGCCCTCGTACAGCACCGTCGTCGCGCCGGCCAGCAGGGGCGCGTAGACGATGTAGGAGTGTCCGACGACCCAGCCGACGTCGGAGCCGGTGAACATCGTCTCGCCCGGGCCCACGTCGTAGACGGCACCCATCGACCAGAGCAGGGCGACCGCGTAGCCGCCGCAGTCGCGCACGACTCCCTTGGGCTTTCCGGTCGTTCCGGACGTGTAGAGGATGTAGAGCGGATCGGTGGCGGCGACGGGAACGCAGTCGGCCGGGGGCGCGTCGGCGACCAGGCAGGCCCAGTCGAGATCGTCCGGGCCCAGCGCGGCCGGCTCCTGCGGGCGTTGCAGGATCACCCTCTTCTCCGGCTTGTGGGCGGCGAGCTCGATCGCCCGGTCGAGCAGGGGCTTGTACGCGATGACACGCTTGCCCTCGATGCCGCAAGAGGCGGAGACGACCACCTTGGGGGTGGCGTCGTCGATGCGGAGAGCCAGCTCGTGCGGGGCGAATCCGCCGAAGACCACCGAGTGGACCGCGCCGATGCGCGCACAGGCCAGCATCGCGACCGCCGCCTCGGGAACCATCGGCATGTAGATGACCACACGGTCGCCGCGCCCCACGCCGAGCTGTGCGAGGGCTCCGGCGAAGGCCGCCACCTCGTCCTTCAGCTGCCCGTAGGTGTAGGTGCGGCGGGTGTCGGTCACGGGGGAGTCGTAGACGAGCGCCGGTTGTCCGCCACGGCCGGCTTCGACGTGCCGGTCGAGCGCGTTGAAGCAGACGTTGAGCCGCCCGTCAGGGAACCAGTGGTAGAACGGTGCGCCCGAGGAGTCCAGGGCGCGTCGGGGAGTGACATCCCAGTCGATGGCCTCTGCCGCCCTCAGCCAGAAACTCTCCGGGTCCTCGGTGCTGGCGCGGAAGACATCCTCGTACGTTCCCATCGCGCACTCCTTTGTGGCATCGAGGGACGGTGGTGGGGCTGCGTGCGGAACCGTGCCGGACACAACTACCGTATGCCGGACGGCATGGCCGGGCCCTTCCGGGGCGTCGGCACAGCCCTGTGTCAGGATCTTGAGGTGCCCACCCCGCGCGGAAACGAGATGAAGACCCATGACTGACACCGCTGCGGCCGAGATCCTCACCGACGTCCACCGGGGCGTAGGCCGCATCCTCCTGAACCGGCCCAAGGCGCTCAACGCCCTGACGACAGGCATGGTCGCCGCCATCGACCGGGTGCTCGTCGAGTGGGAGCACACCCCGCTGTCCGCCGTGGTGCTCGCCAGTACCAGCGCGAAGGCGTTCTGCGCCGGCGGGGACATCCGCACGATCCGCGAGCACAGCCTCGCCGGGGATGCCGAGGCCAGTGAGCGGTTCTTCGCCACGGAGTACCGGCTCAACGCCCGGATCGCCGAGTATCCCGTGCCGGTCGTGTCGCTCATCGACGGCGTGTGCATGGGCGGCGGTCTCGGTCTGTCCGTCCACGGCAGCTTCCGCGTCGTCACCGAGCGCGCGGTCCTGGCGATGCCCGAGACCGGGATCGGGTTCTTCCCGGACATCGGGGCCGGCTACTTTCTGCCGAGGCTGCCCGGCGCGATCGGTATGTACCTGGGGCTGACGGGGCACCGGCTCGACGCGGCCGACGCCCTGTACACGGGGCTGGCCACGCACTTCGTCCCCGCGGACCGGCTCGACGCGGTCGGGCACGCCCTGGCCGACCACCCCGGTGACCCGGTGGACGTGGTCCTGAACCGTCTCGCCGGCCGGTCCCCGGTGGCGCAGAGCGGGCTGGCGGAGGTACGCGGAGACGTGGACTGGGCGTTCGGCGCGCCGGACCTGGGTGAGATCGAGAAACGCCTGCGCCGTCTGGACACCCCCTGGGCCGCATCCGCCTTGGCCGCCCTGGAGTCCGCCTCGCCGCAGAGCCTGGAGATCACTCACGCCCTGCTGGCCCGGGGCAGGCAGCGCACGCTGCGCGAGTGCCTCGCCGCCGAACTCGCCCTCACGCGCACGACCATCCGCACGCCGGACTTCCTGGAGGGCGTCCGTGCGGCCCTGGTCGACAAGGACCGCGCTCCCGACTGGCAGAGTGCCTCGCCCCTCCGCTGACCGTGCCGCACGGAGGGTCTGTGACCGGCACACTCTCAGTCGTTGTCGTCGTCGGGCACCATCGAGACGACGACCTTGCCGGCCCTCGTGCGGCCCTGCTCGACGTGCGCCATCGCTTCGAGCGTCCGGTCGAACGGGAAGGTGCTGTCGATGACCGGGC
Source organism: Streptomyces africanus (assembly GCF_002150735.1). GTDB lineage: Bacteria > Actinomycetota > Actinomycetes > Streptomycetales > Streptomycetaceae > Streptomyces > Streptomyces africanus. The sequence continues at coordinate 22,265 of NZ_MUKA01000183.1, read as the reverse complement.
GGAGCTGCCCGCTGTCGTAGAGGGCGCCGAGCTCGCGCAGCTGGGAGCCGTTGGCCCGCATGAAGAAGAACTCGTAGCGCACGCCCAGTGCCTTCGCCTGCTTGCGCACCTTGCGGCTGAGCGTGTTCATGATCAGGCCCATGAAGGACGGGGCGCCGACCTGCTTGGCGAAACCTGCGTCCGGCGGGCCGACGACACTGATGGCCAGGCCGCCGGGCTTCAGCACGGTCAGCGACTTCTCCAGGTTCGCGCCGCCCAGGGAGTCCAGCACCAGGTCGTATCCGGACAGCACCTGTGAGAAGTCCTCCCTGGTGTAGTCGACGACGATGTCGGCGCCGAGGCTCCGGACCAACTTCTCGGAGTCGGTGTTCGCGGTCGTCGCCACCGTGGCGCCGAGGTGCTTGGCGAGCTGGATGACCGTCGACCCGAGGCCACCGGCACCGGCGTGGATGAGCACCTTCTGGCCCGGCTGAACGTGGGCCCGGTCGACGAGAACCTGCCAGGCGGCCAGGGCCACCAGCGGCACCGCGGCCGCCTCACGCAGGGTGAGGGTGGCGGGCTTGGGCGCGACATCGTCCATGTCGATCGCGATGAACTCCGCGAAGCTTCCGATCCGCAGGTCGCGTGGCCGGGCGTAGACCTCGTCGCCGACCTCGAAGCCGCGTACGGCGGAGCCGACCCGCGTCACGACCCCGGCCACGTCGTGGCCGAGCACGAACGGAAGCTTGTACTTCAGGAGCAGCTTGAACTCCCCGTTGCGGACCATCTTGTCCAGCGGGTTGACGCCGGCGGCGCTCACTCTGACCAGGACGTCGCGGTCTCCAACCGTGGGCTCGGGCACCTCTGCGGCGCGCGCGCCGTCCTTGCCGTACTTCTCGACGACGAATGCCTTCACGCCGACCGCCTCTCTGTGCGTGGGGGTTCCGGTGGTCGATCCGATTCTTCGCGCAGGTCCCCCTGCGCGCCCGTTTCTCGCGTGCGGCCGGGTTGACGCCTTGTCCGCGACGCTATCGCCTGAGTGTAGGAAAGTAAACTCAGGTGTGGTCAGGGGTGCCTCATGGTGGCCTTGCGGGTCGACTCCAGGATCCTCTCCGACAGCTCTGTGCCCGCCGTGGCCCGGGCCAGCAGGATCGCGCCGACCAGGGTGGCCACGATCGGAAGGCCGTCGTCGGCGTCGGTGGACAGCCACGCGGCGAATTCCTCGACTCCGGCCGCGTACGTTTCGCGGACCTCTTCAGCGGTGGTCTCGCGCGCCATGTCCCCTGCGAATCCGGCCGTGGGGCAACCGGTGCCGGGCTGGTCGCGGTGCTCGGCCGACAGGTAGAAGTCGACGAGGGCGTCGCGTGCGGTGTCGTGATCGCCGTGGGCCGCGTCGAACTCCGCCAGGAGGAGGTCGAGATCCCCGAAGGCGGCTTGAGCCGCCTCGGCGATCAGGGCCTCCTTGGAGGGGAACTGCTTGTAGAAGCCGCCCGTGGTCAGCCCGATGGACTTCATCAGATCGGCGACGCTGATGCCGTTCACTCCGCGCTCCCGGAAGAGCTGGGAGGCCGCGGCGACCGCGCGCCTGCGGTTCTCGAGTGCTTGCGCCTGTGAAACGCGACTCATCAGTCACCTGCCCGCGATAGATAGTGAAGCGCATCTATCGTAATGCGAGGTGCCGGGCGACCGGCCGTATGCCGTGCCTGTGTGCTCACCCCGGCCGTTGACGGAACAACTTTAGATACCTATCGTAATCTAAAGCGAGGTCGAGCTTCGGCCCCCACGGTGGACGGCTACTGGTCTGCCCGGCCGCTCGCCACTTCTGCGTCATCCGCGGGACAGGCATCCCGCCGCCCCTCTCTCTGACCCCTTATCCGAGGACACATCCATGCTGAACGCCCTGTGGAACCCGATCGTCGCCGGGGAGATCGCCCTGCCGCACCGGCTTGCGATGGCCCCCATGACGCGCGACCGGTCCACCCCGGAAGGCGTCCCCACCGAGCTGAACGCCGAGTACTACGCCCAGCGCGCCTCGCACGCCCTCATCATCACCGAGGGCACCCAGCCCAACGCCGACGGACAGGGCTACCTGCTCACCCCCGGCATCTACTCCGAGGAGCACATCGCCGGCTGGCGCAAGGTCACCGATGCCGTGCACGGCGCCGACGGACGCATCGTCATCCAGCTCATGCACGTCGGACGGATGTCCCACCCCGACAACACCCCCCACCACCGGCAACCGGTCGCCCCGTCCCCGGTCCAGCCGGCAGGCGAGATGTTCACCCCGTCCGGCCCCCAGCGGATGCCGGTCCCGCGCGAACTGGCCACCGAGGAGGTCGCCGCGACGGTCGACGACTACCGGCGCGCCGCGGCCGCCGCCATCGCGGCCGGCGCCGACGGCGTCGAGATCCACGGCGCCAACGGCTACCTCGTGCACCAGTTCCTCGCCGCCAATACCAACCAGCGCACCGATCGCTACGGCGGCTCCCTCGACAACCGCATCCGCTTCGCCGTCGAGGTCGCCACCGCCGTGGCCGAGGAGATCGGCGCCGGCCGCACCGGCTTCCGGATCTCTCCCGGCAACCCGTTCAACGACATCGCGGAGAGCGACACCCACGAGCTGTACCCGGCACTCGTGCGCGCCCTCGCCCCGCTCGACCTCGCCTACCTGCACATCGGCCACGGCGGCGACGACGAACTCCTGCACACCCTGCGCAAGCTGTGGCCGAACACCTTGGTCCTCAACCGGGCCGGCACCGACATCGTCACCCGCGCGAAGGACATCGAGGACGGCCTGGCCGACATCGTCACCGTCGGCGTGATGGCCCTCGCCAACCCCGACCTGGTCGAGCGCGTACGCACCGGCGCGCCGCTGAACACCCCCGACCCCGCCACCTTCTACGGCGGCGGCGAGGCCGGTTACACCGACTACCCCACCCTCACCGCCTGACCAACCCCGCCATACCGGTCCTGGCGGGCCGGTATGCCACACGGCCCCATGGAGGTACCAGATGTCCGAGCACGCTGCTGTTGAACTGAGCCCGGAAGCGATCGAGTTCGCGGAATGGCTGGCCACGGGGGCGAATCCCCCGTCCGAGCTGGAGGCCGCGCGCATCCGGGCGGAGCAGGTCCATCTCGCAGCCCGGGAGCCGGAGGGCGTCACCTACCGGGAGGTGGACGCGGGTGGCGTGCTGGGAATCTGGTGCGAGCCCCTCGACGCCACCACCGACCACGTCCTTCTGCACACTCACGCCGGGGGCTCCGTACTGGCCTCGGCACACGTCGACCGAAAGCTCGCCGGCCACATCGCCAAGGCCGCAGGGGCGCCCGTCCTGGTGCTGGACTTCCGGCGAGCGCCGGAACACAAGTACCCGGCTCAGGTGGACGACGCGGAGGCGGCCTTCAACTGGCTGCTCTCCGAAGGGTACGAGCCGGGAAACATCGTCACGATCGGCCACTCGATCGGCGGGTTCATCGCCGTCGCCCTGGCGCTGCGCCTCCGTGACAAGAAGCAGCCGCTGCCCGGCGCCATCGTGTCGATCTCCCCCTGGTGCGACCTCGAGATCGCCAACGAGACCATCGCGGCCAACGCCCAGACGGACAAGATTCTCAGCAGGGAACTGCTGGAGTTCTTCCGGGAGTCCTGGATCGGCGGCACGGGTATCGAGTTCACGGACACCCGGATCAACCTGAACCGGGCGGACCTGAGCGGTCTGCCCCCGACCCTCGTCTCCTGGGGCACGTACGAGGTCCTGGCCGGCGAGGACGAGGAGTTCGCCGCCCGCGTCAAGGACGCCGGAATCGACACGACGACCGTCGTGGTCCCCGGAGGCCAGCACTCGTACGTCTACGGCGCCGGCCGGATTCCGGAGACCGACGCCGCCATCGCACGGATCGGCGCCTGGGTCCGGGAGAAGGCCAAGATCTGACCGGGCGGTACGGGCGCGGCAGTCACAACAGTCGCGAGCCTGCCGGATCGGGACGGCGGACGGATGCCGGCAGGGCCTGCGGCAGCGCGCAGGTCCGCGACGCACGCGACCTCGTCCCGGTCCGGCGGGCCAGGGCTCACGAGCGGGGGCGGGCGCCTGCTCCCAGCCGGGCGGTGACGTCCCGCGGAGTGAGGGTGGAGTGCTCCGCGGAGCACTCGACGACGACGCGGACCGGGGCGTCGCACTCGGTGTGGCGTACGTCCAGTACAGGGCCTTCGGAGCCGAGGGCGTATGTCTCGCCCCACTGGGTCAGTGCCATCAGAACGGGCCACAGGTCCCAGCCCTTGCGGGTCAGGCGGTATTCGTTGCGGGAGCGGCTGCCGGGCTCCCGGTAGGGGACGGTCTTCAGGATGCCGGCCGAGGTCAGCTTGCGGAGGCGGTCGCTGAGGACGGCTTCCGACAGGCCGATGTGGCGGTGGAAGTCGTCGAAGCGGCGGACTCCGTTGACGGCGTCACGCAGGATCAGCAGGGTCCATTTCTCCCCGATCACGTCGAGCGTGCGCTGGACGGGGCAGTTCTCCGTGCTCGCCTCAAGCCACTCCATCCCGCCATCGTAAGGGGACTGGCTTCGCCATTGACAGTCAGCTGAAGTAAAGCCTAGCTTCACCTGGAAAAGTCAGCTGACCGTCAGAGGGAAGGGCGCTGGGCCGTGGGGCGAACGCGTACGTATCACTGGGACGATCCCGCGATCTCGGCGGAGGCCGCCGGACGCATGCCCGGCATCGACTTCCTGCGCGAGGTGCAGGCGGGACGGCTGCCGAGGGCGCCGATCAGCAGCACCGTCGACTTCACCCTGGACGAGGTGGAGCCCGGCAGGGCGGTCTTCTCTCTGACGCCGGGGGAGGAGCACTACAACCCGATCGGCAGCGTCCACGGCGGCGTCTTCGCCACCCTGCTCGACTCGGCGGCGGGCTGCGCCGTCCAGACCACCCTTCCGCAGGGCGTGGCGTACACCTCGCTCGACCTGACCGTGAAGTTCCTGCGGCCGATCACCGTGGACACGGGTCCGGTGCGCGCCATCGGCACGGTCGTGAACAAGGGGCGCCAAACCGCCCTCGCCCAGGCCCAGTTGGTCGATGCGAAGGGCCGTCTCCTCGCCCACGCCACCAGCAGCTGCATGCTCTTCCCGGTGCCGGCCCCTCGGGTGTGACTCCGCGGGCGGCGCCCTCGGCCCGTGGGGGCGTACAGCCGGGACGACGATTTGGATTACGTTCGCCATACCATAGACTGGCGAAGTCGGTGACGGGCAACCGGTCCTTCCGGCCGGCGAGGAGCGTGTGCTGTGGTGCGGTACGGAAAAGAGCACAAGGCGGAGACGAGGCGGCGGATCATCGAGACGGCGGGTCGCCGGTTCAAGCGAGACGGTATCGACGGCTCCGGAGTCTCGACGCTCATGAAGGACGCGGGGCTGACCAATGGGGCCTTCTACGCTCACTTCGAATCCAAAGACGACCTCGTCACCACGGCAATCGCCGATCAGCTGAAGGTGCAGGCGGAGAATGTCGTCGCGCAGGCCGCACCTGGCCGTGCCGGCATCGAGCAGATCGTGCGGGGATACCTGTCGCCCCAGCACCGCGACAACCTCGGCGACGGCTGCCCCAACGCCGCTCTGCTCGACGAGATCGGGCGCTGCACCGACACGACCAGGCAGGCGTACACCGACGGCGTCCTGGTCCTCATCGACGGCATCGCCTCTCGCATGGCGCCCGAGGCCCCGTCCTCCGCGCGAGTGAAGGCGCTCGGCCTCCTCGGCCTGTTGGCCGGAACACTGCAGCTCGCCCGCGCCTTGACGGACCGTCAACTCGCTGATGCGCTCCTCGAGCAGGGGGTGAACAACGCCCTCGCTCTGCTGGACGCCGACCAGCGAGTCTGACGGCTACCTCCCTCGTCGAGACCGGCGCCCTGCGCGCCCACGTCGGGGCGACCTTCCCGCTCGCCGAGGCCGCCAAGGCCCGCGCCCCTGGGCGAGACCGGCCGCACCATCGGCAAGACCATCGCTGACCGTGGTGGCCCCGAGTACCACCAGCGCAACCCGAACTTCCCCGGCGGCATGGCAGGCGTGAACGCCGGAGTGGCGCGTACTTCGAGCGATTCACGCAGCTGAGCGTGGCGCCGAAGCGGGGTGCCGAGGGCGGAAAGATCGTCGAGCACGGGGATGCCGTGCAGGACGTGCGGGAGACCTCCGCCAACGACAGCACGATGTTCTGAGGGCCTCCGGGGCGTATCTCTTGCGGAATGCATTGAATTATGAACATACTTTAAAGGTCGGCGTGATGCTGAGGGACTCGATCGAACGCGGTTCCGACTCCTACGGGCCTTCTGCCGTCGACCGACCGGACCGCAGTCGCAGTCCGGAACCCTCATGCAGAAGGGCACGGCCATGAACGACGCACAAGGAGCACGAGGCGACGTGGCGACGTCGTACAAGAAGGCGCCCACCCGCACCCTCACCGCCGGGGGAGTGACCTTCGCCTACCGCGACCTCGGCCCGAATGCCGGCGTCCCGGTGGTCTTCATCACCCACCTTGCCGCGGTCCTCGACAACTGGGACCCCCGGGTCGTCGACGGCATCGCCGCCAGGCATCGCGTCATCACCTTCGACAACAGAGGTGTCGGTGCTTCCAGCGGCTCGACACCGAAGACCATCGAGGAGATGGCGAAGGATGCCGTCACCTTCATCCGGGCGCTCGGGCTCAAGCGGGTCGACATCCACGGCTTCTCGATGGGCGGCATGATCGCCCAGGTGATCGCGCAGGACGAACCGCAACTCGTCCGCAAGCTGATCCTCACGGGCACCGGCCCCGCGGGAGGCGAGGGCATCAAGAACGTGACCCGACTGTCCCATCTCGACACCGTCCGGGCCCTGTTCACCCTCCAGGACCCGAAGCAGTTCCTCTTCTTCACCCGCACCGCGAACGGGCGCCGAGCCGGAAAGCAGTTCCTGGCCCGTCTCAAGGAGCGCACCCACGACCGGGACAAGGCCATCTCCCTCCCGTCGTACTTCTCCCAGCTCAAGGCCATCCACCGCTGGGGGCTCGCGCAGCCCCAGGACCTCTCGGTCATCCGTCAGCCCGTGCTCGTCGCCAACGGCGAGAGCGACAGGATGGTGCCGACGAAGAACTCCTTCGAGCTGGCTCGGCGACTGCCGAACGCCGACCTGGTCGTCTATCCCGACGCCGGTCACGGAGGCATCTTCCAGTTCCACGAGCGGTTCGTGGCGGAAGCCCTCGACTTCCTTGAGCGGTAGTGGATCCCCGGGGGGCTGGGTATCGAAAAGTAAACCGAAACGCGGTTAGTATCGCTCCCATGGACGCGTGGACGGAAGTTCTTCAAGACACCGGCATGGACCCCCGACTCGACCGGGACACGTCCAACTGCTCGATCGCGCGCACTCTTGAGATCGTGGGCGAGAAGTGGACGATCCTCATCCTGCGCGAGGTCTGGTACGGCTCGTCCCGCTTCAGCGATTTCGAACGCGTCCTCGGCTGTCCTCGCAACCTCCTCGCGACGCGGCTCCGGATGCTGGTGGAGGAAGGGATCCTGGCGACCGAGACGTACAAGGAGCCCGGTTCGCGGAGTCGGCCCAAATATGTGATCACCTCCAAGGGCATGGACCTCGTGCCGGCCGTCATGGGGCTGCTGCAGTGGGGTGACCGTTACCGCGCCGACCCGGAGGGGCCGGCGGTACTGGCGCGACACCGTGAGTGCGGCGCGCGGGTCGACGTCCGGATCCGCTGCGAACGAGACCACCCGGTGGAAGCGAACGACATCGAGAGCGTCCCCGGGCCGGCCTTTCGTATGAGGTCGCCCGAGTGAGCTGAACCACGCAACAGTGACGGAGGCGGCGCCCCCTCAGCCGGGTGGGCGCCGCCTCTCGGGTCGGGCTTCAGGTCGCGGCCGTGGCGCCGGCCGGATTACCTCCTGCGGCGACAAGGCCGGCAGTCGGGCCGTCGGCCTTGCGCTGTCCGGTCATCAGCAAGGCCAGGGCCGCGGCCAGGGCGACCGCACCTGCCCCGGCCCAGAGCGCCGGGACCAGCCCGTCCACGAACAGTGAGGCCGACCCGTAGCCGCCCTGGGCGGAGAAGACCGCCGCCAGCGAAGCGACGCCGATGGCCCCGCCGACCTCTCGGATCGCGTTGTTGGCGCCGGAGGCGATGCCCTGCTCCTCCGGGCGGACGGTACTCATGACGAGGTTCGCGCTGGGAGCGAAGAACATCCCCATGCCGATTCCGCAGACGATCAGCGCCGGCAGCAGAGAGGTGTACGACACCTCCGGTTCGACCGCGAGTGCCCAGAGACCGAGGCCCACCGCGTTCAGGGCCATGCCCACCGTGACGACGGGAGCGCCGCCGATGCGGTCGGACACTGCCCCGGCCAGCGGCCCCGCGATCATGGGCATGGCGGTCCAGGGCAGCATCCGCACGCCGGCTTCCATCGGCGAGTAGCCGCCGACGATCTGCAGGTACTGGCTGAGCAGGAAGATCGACCCGAACATGCCCAGCAACATCAGCAGGCTGGCGGCGTTGAGGGCGCTGAAGGAACGGTGGCGGAACAGGCGCATCGGCAGCATCGGGTGCTTGGCGCGCAGTTCGTAGAAGACGAAGCCGACGAGCAGCGCCGTACCCGCGAAGAAGCCGCCCAGTACCGGCGTGCTGGTCCAGCCGTCGGCGTTGCCGCGCACCAGGCCGTACACGATGCCGAACAGACCGCCGCTGGCCAGAACCGTGCCGACGAGGTCGAGGCTCGGGTTCGGGCCGTGACTCTCGTCCAGCCGCAGCAGGGCGAGCGGGATCAGCGCCAGGCCGAGCGGGACGTTCACCCAGAAGATCCACTGCCAGGAGAGGTGCTCGGTGAGTGTGCCGCCGATGAGCGGTCCGGTGGCGACGGCGATGCCGCTGGCCGCGCCCCAGATGCCGAAGGCCGTTCCGCGCCGTTCGGCGGGGACGGCGGCCGACAGCAGGGTGAGCGTCAGCGGCGTCACGATCGCGGCCCCGACGCCCTGCGCCGCACGCGCGGCGATCAGTTCACCCATCCCCGGTGCGAGCGCGGCCGAGGCCGAGGCCGCGGTGAAGATGCCGAGCCCGATGGCGAACAGTCTTCGGCGGCCGAAGCGGTCACCGAGCGACGCGCCGAACATGAGCAGGACCGCGAAGGTGAGGGTGTAGGCGCTCACTGTCCATTCGAGGTCCTCGAGGCCGCCGCCGAGGTCCTCGCGGATGGAGGGGAGGGCGGTGGTGACGATCAGGTTGTCGAGCGCGGCGATGAATCCGGCCATGCTGGTGATGGCCACGGCCCAGACGGCGCTGCCGCCCCGAGCCGGTTGCCTGCGGTGCTGTTTCATGGCGTTCCCTGGCAGACGTACTTCACGACGGATCAATGGACGTGGATGCCGGCGGGGGACGGCATGGCGTGCGACAGCGAGCATCGGCATGCACCGGGCTCGGCGCGGATTCCTGGGCGGTCGGCCCTCAGGGAAGCTGCGGGTAGAGCGTGGAGACGCCTCCGGCCAGGGCGGCCTGCGCCTGGCGGGCGGCGTTGTCGGCGAGGATCTCGTAGGCGTCGGCGGCGATGCCGTCGACGGCGCTCCGGGCGACGTCGGCCGGGTCTGACTTGGCCGCGTCGACGGCCCGGACCATGTCGGTGTCCATGTAGCCGACGTGCAGGCCGGCCACCCGGATGCCCTGGTCGGCGAGTTGCAGGCGCAGGGCGTTGGTGAGCGACCACTGCGCGGACTTGGCGGCGCAGTAGGCGCCGGCCTCGGGGAAGGTGAACCAGGACAGGGCGGACAGGACGTTCAGGATCGCCCCGCCGCCGCCCGCCGCGATCTGGGGCGCGAAGGCACGGGCCACCGAGAGGGTGCCGAAGAAGTGGGTGTCCATCTCCAGGCGGATGTCGTCCAGGTCGGCGGTGAGCAGGTCGGCGCCGGTGGAGGATCCCGCGTTGTTGATCAGGAGGGTCACATCGCCGGTGGCCCGGGCGGCGGCCGCGACGGAGGCGGGGTCGGTGATGTCCAGCGCGATCGGCTTGGCGCCGGGCAGGTCGACCTGGTCGGGGTTGCGGGCGCCGGCGTAGACGGTGGCGCCGCGGCCGAGCAGCTCGGCGGCGAGTGCCCGGCCGAAGCCCCGGTTGGCTCCGGTGACGAGAGCGGTGCTGGCGGAGAGTTCCATGGCGGTTCCTCATGCAGTCGACTATGGAATTATGATCATACTTTAAATCCGGTGTGCCGCGTCGGCAAGGAGAGCCGGGAAGTTGATCCTCGCGGTCTGCAGTTTCGGGTCGTGGGGCTCGGGGACACCGCCGTCGGTGATGTACAGCCGGTCGCCGCGGACCGCGGTCGCGGAGGGCGAGGCGAGGCCGTCCTTGCTGGTCAGGACGGGCTTGTAGGTGCCGTTCGGGTAGATCACCACGACCCTGTCCGGACCGTTCTGCGAGGAGGAGCCGTTCTGTGCCGCGAACACCACATCGGACCAGGGGGTCAGGAAGCTGAGATCGTCGATGTTGGGCAGGCCGCCCGCGACGAGGCGGAGGGGACCGGCCGCGCCGGTGCCGGTGACCGGTACCCGCAGCAGCGTTCCCTTGTTGAAGTTGCTGACCCACAGAGCGCCGTTGTGGAACCTGAGCCCGTTGGCACCGATCGGCAGGGCCTCGGTCGGTACCGGCGCGAGAGCGGCGTCGGTCAGCCACGGGGTCGCCGATCCGCCCGAGACCGGGACGGACCAGATGATGCCCTTCAGGCTGTCCGCGATGTAGAGGGTGCGTCCGGCCGAGTCGATGGCCAGCCCATTGGGGCCCGAGTCGGCGGGCAGAGCGGCGATGCGCTGAGGTGTACCGTCCGGACCCAGCGCGTACACGCCGTTCCGGTCCGCGTTCCCCGGGGCCCACACGCTGTAGTAGACGGTGCCGTCATCACCACGGGTGTTGCCGCTGATCGCCTCACCCACCTTCCCGGTGACGAACACGGTGCGGTGCCCGGACGCGTCTATGCGCATCAGCTGCGGCCCATGCGTGCGCCGGCACACCGCGCAACTGCCGAGCAGGGACAGGGTCACCGAGCCGTCGGGGTTGACGGTGATGTTCTCGGGGATCTCGCCGGCGGCGTAGTCGAACGTCGCCGCGGTCCGTACGTCGGTGACCAGGGATCTGCTGTACGACTGTCCCGTCTGTGCCGACGCGGACGGCGCCGCCCCCAGGACGGCCGCCGTCGCGGTGACCGCCAGTGCGATTCCGGCGTTCTTCCTCATGAGACGTCTCGCGCTGAATGCACTGTGCCGGGCCGTTCGCTGACGTTGCTGCGGCATGACTCTCCTCGGTGGATCGACGAGTGACGGAGCGATGGACCTTCGGAGACATCGGTCAGACGGGCATGCGGTTGTTCTTGCGGATCTGCTTGTCGAACGTTCCGGCGGGGACGAGGCGGCGCGCCGTGGTGACACGTGAGGCCAGCGGGCCGGCGGTGTAGCGCAGCTTCGGCTTCTTGTCGGTGGCCGCGGTGACGATCACCTTGGCGACGACGGCGGGGTCGTCGCCGTCCTTCATCGCCTGTGCCATCACCTCGTCGAAGACGCGCCGTCGCTCCGCGTAGAGGGGCAGCGGGGTGTCGGGCTGCGTGGCGTTGGTGTCGAAGCTGGTCTTGGTGTAGGCGGGCTGGACGAGGAGGACCCGGACGCCGTGCTCGCGGACCTCGTGGTCCAGCGACTCGGAGTAGCCCTCGACGGCGTGCTTCGACGCGACGTAGAGGGCCATGAAGGGCTGGGGAGCGACGCCGAGAACGGACGAGACGTTGATGACGCGCCCGCCGCCCTGGGCGCGCATGTGCGGCAGGACGGCCTTCGTCATGCGGATGATGCCGAGGGCGTTGACGTTCAGGATCTTCTGGGCCTGGGTGACGGAGTTCTCCTCGACGGCGCCCGCCGAGCCGATGCCTGCGTTGTTGACCAGGACGTCGATGCGCCCGAACCGGGCGATCACCTCTTCGACCGCGGCGGTGGCCGAGTCGTCGCTGGCCACGTCGAGATCCACGTACGTCACACCGGCGGGCGGGGTGAGCCCGGAGGTCTTGCGGCCGGTTCCGATCACCTCGAAACCCGCCGCGGCCAGGGCACGTGCCGTTTCCTTGCCGATTCCCGAGGAGGCACCTGTCACGAGCGCCACCGGCTGAGTTGTCGCCATCACGAGCTCCCTGATTTGAATTACGACCGTATGTCTTACGTTCGTACGACCATAAGGGTGTCCTCGGTCGATGGCAAGTGGTCATGTCCGGCGATCCGAGAAAGGGCCCGACGGCGGACTGCGCACGGCGGAGGGCGTCCGACGCGTCGATCAGCTCGGACCATCGCGGGACGGCCCGACGGCCGGCCCCGAGGACGGGGTCGAGACCGTCGGGCGTGGGCGGCAGGAGCCGGAAGAGTCCACCGATCGCGGTCGCACGGTGTTCCCTCGCGCCGCTGGGCCCTGACGGCTAAAGGGCGTCTGATCAGCTCACTCGGTCAGGTCGATCAGGCCCTGCGCGACACCTGGCCGCGTCAGGCGCCGGGCGGGGCCGCGCCCTGGGCGTCCAGCACGAGCACCGCGACGTGCAGGGACGTGCACTCCAGGCCCGACTCCAGATCGCAGCCGAGGAGTCGTTCGATGGTGTGGAGGCGCTGGTAGTACGCCTGCCGGGACATGCCGGCCTGCTTGGCCGCGACCGACTTGTTCCCGGCTGCCGTCAGATACGCACGCAGGGCGGGCAGCAGGTCACCGCCGTTGCGGTCGTCGTGCTCGATGAGACGGGTCAACTGCCGTTCCGCGTACCGCTGCAGGCGGGTGTCCTTGCGCAGGATGCCCAGGAGTTCGGGGAGTCCGACGTCGGCGGGGACGTAGAACCAGCGGTCGGCCGAGGCGGGCGTGATCGCCTCGGCCGTCTGCTCGGCCTCCTGCCACGACCGGGCGATCCCCGAGAGGTCGGTCACGCCGGGGCCGACGGCCACCACGGCCTCCGGTCCGAGTTCCTCGCGGGCGAGACGGCCGATCCGCTCGGCGACCGGCTGCCAGGCGCTGGCCTGCGCCAACGCGAGGAGCACACCGATCCGCCCCGGGGCCGTCTCCCCGACCAGGGCGCGGATACCGGTCTGCGCCAGCGCCTTCGCCATGCGTTCGTCGAGGTGCTCGTCGGGGCCGGTGTGCGCGTGGCGGACGACCACGGCGAAGAGGCGGTGCCCGAAGGCCGGCAGCCCCAGTGCCTCGGCGCGGGCGCGGGCGTCCGCGGGGGAGCGGAAACGGCGTTCGTACAGGTCACGCAGCACGGAGCGGTGCGCCCGGCGCTCCCACCAGGCCGGCCCGGCCAGGCGCGCCATGGTCAGGGCGACCGCCGCACGTTCCAGGACCAGGACGTGTTCCGGGTCGGGCTCCGCGTTCAGCCGGCCCTCCAGCAGGACCAGCCGCCCCCACAGCCCGTGGTGGTCCTGCACGGGCGCGATCAGCCACCCCTCCGGACCGCTCGGCGCGATCTTCTCCAGGGTCGGGGCGGCCCGGGAGCGCCGGGACCAGGCCGACACCACCGGCTCGTACGGCCGGCCGAGCAGTTCGCACATCAGGACCCGGTGGGTGAGGTCCTCCAGCACCACGGAGGCCCCGGTGAGCTCCGCGGTGGTGTGCACCAGTTCCTCGGGATCCGCGCCCCGCAGCGTCAGGGCGGTGAAGATGTCCTGGACGTCCCGCCCGCGGCGCAGCAGCGCCCCCTGGGCGTCGAGGATGAGCGCGTGCACCGTCTGCGTGACGTCGATGAACCGGACGCCGCGGGCCAGCTCGACCAGCGGCACGTCCCGGGCACGGCAGGCCGCCACCAGCTCGTCGGGCACCTTCCGGTACCGGTAGCCGAGCTCCACGATCAGGCCGGCCGCGCCGACATCGGCGAGCTGGTCGACGTATCCGCGCAGGTCGGAGGCGTCCTCGGGGTAGGGCATGCCGGTCGTGAGCACCAGCTCGCCGCCCTCGAGGAAGTCGGCGGGGTTGAGCAGCTCGGTGACATGCACCCAGCGCACCGCGCGGTTCAGCTGTGACTCACCGGCGAGGACGCGGGGCATCCCTTCGGCCAGCACGGGCAGTCGCAGAACCTCCGCGATGGTCGGGAAGTGCCCCGTTGCGGGACGTCTGGGCGGCATAGGCGGGCTTTCGTCCGGGGGATCGGGGGTCACCTTCGCACCGGCCACTCGCCCTGGCAAGAGGAGAGAGGGCACTTTCCGAAGCTTGCCCGTCGCCGTGACAGACCGTCTCGAGAAGGCCCCAAGGCGGAACACAGTGTGGGTTGACCTGGGCATTCGCCCGGGTCGAAAGTTACGCCATCCCCAGCGGAGCACGGACCGGAAGCAGCCGCTCAGTGTTCGCACCGCGCTGGGACACGACTGCCCCCAAGGCCCTCGGCGAAAGGAGCGACCTCATGCGCATCCCGAAGCGCGTCGCCGTGATCGGTGCCGGCACCATGGGCAGCCAGGCCATGTGGCGCCTCGCCGCCCGCGGAGCCGAGGTCATCGGCTACGACCGGTACGCGCCGGGTCACGACCGCGGTGCGGCCGGGGGCGAGAGCCGTATCTTCCGCGCCGTGCACCTCGGTGAACCCGGCTACATTCCGCTGCTGCGGCTCGCCGACCGGATGTGGGACCGGCTCCAGCGCGAAACCGGGTTCTCGCTGCGCCGCCGCAGCGGATGCCTGGTGATGGGCGAAACCGACTCGCCGCCCATGCGCCTCCTCCGCTCCGCCAGCACCACCCACGAGCTGGACCATGAGGTACTGGACCGGGAGGAACTCGCCCGCCGCTACCCGCAGCACCGCCTCCCGGACGGGCACACCGCCGTCCTCGACCGTGAGGGCGCCATCATCAGGCCCGAGGCATCGGTCCAGGCCGCCGCCGCCCGCGCCGAACAACTGGGCGCCCGGCTGCACCGCTACACCCCGGTGCGGGAGATCGCCCCCGCGGCGGGCGGCGGCGTGCACATCGTCACCGACCACGGCACGGACCACGTCGACACCGCGGTGGTGACCGTGGGCCCCTGGATCAACACCCTGCTCCCGGACCTGCCGCGCAGCGTCGACGTCCGCCGGCTGATCAGCTCCTGGCACCTGCCCACACGCCACGACTGGTTCGCGGGCGGCGCCCCCGCCTTCGTGCGCAGCACCCCCCACGACTGCTACGGACTCCCGTCACCCGACGGCATCTCCGTCAAGCTCGGTCTCTCCTTCGCCCGCTATCTGCCGGTACCCGACCCCGAACGACTCGACCGCACGGTCCGCCCGGAGGAACTCGCCACCTTCCACGAGCTCATCGGCGAGCTGATGCCCGATCTGAACCCCGACCCCATCAGGCTGTCGGTCTACATGGAGGGCTACACGGCGTCCGGAAACCCGCTCGTCGGGCATCTCCCCGGCGAGGACGACATCGTCGTCATGGCCGGCTTCTCCGGCAGCGGCTTCAAGCTCTCGCCCGCCATGGGCGAGATCGCCGCCGACCTGGCACTCGACGGCAGCACTGAACACCCCATCGGCTTCCTCGCACCTGCCGGAGTCGGCGCCGCCTGAAGCCGGGCAACCTCCCCGGCCCCCCCAAGCTCCGGCAAGCCTGTCCCAGGCGTGCCCGAAAAAACCTGAAAAACCAGGACTGGAGCATCTTCAGTTCCCCGAGCATGAGAGAGCACTTCCATGAGCGAACCCTCGTTCCGGCCGAAGTACGTCTCGTTTGACTGCTACGGCACGTTGATCGACTACCCGATCACGCCCATCACGCGGGAGCTCGTCGGCGACCAGGTCCCCGCCGAGCACTGGGACCAGTTCGTCCGGGAGTTCCGCGGCTATCGCTACGACCAGGTCCGCGGCGAGTACTACGCCTACGAGCAGGTGCTGCAGGACTCCTTCGAGCGGGTCTGCCGCAAGTGGGGCCTGAAGGCGGCCCCGGACGCGGGCAAGCGGTTCGCCGACGGCGTCCGCAGCTGGGGCCCGCACGCCGACGTGCCGGAACCCCTGAAGAAGATGGGCCAGAACTACAAGCTCGTGATCCTGTCCAACGCCGACGACTCCTTCCTGGAGGAGAGCGTGCCCCGGCTCGGCGCTGACTTCCACGCGGTCTTCACCGCGGAGCAGGCCGGCTACTACAAGCCCCGCTACGCCGCGTTCGAGTACATGCTCGACCAGCTCGACGCGTCCCCCGAGGACTTCGTGCACGTCTCCTCCCACACCCGCTACGACCTGATGCCGATGCACGACATGGGCTTCCGCAACCTCATCCTGCTGGACCGCGGCTACGACCCCGTGACCCACGGCTACGACTACGTGCCGGTGAAGTCCCTGGACGAGCTCAACACGCTGCTCGGCATCTGAACTCCCCACCCCTCCGTGCGGGACTCGCACGTCCCCGCAATCACGGATTCCCCGTACCCCCAGCGATCTCCAGGAGCTTTGCCATGGAAGGCAACCGGATAGGACGCAGAACCGTACTCCGCACCGCAGGCGCGCTGGCCGCTGCCTCGGCACTGACCGGATGCGGCACTCTCATGGGCTCCGGCGAAAGCCGTGGCTCGTCCAGCGGCGGAGGCAAGAAGCGACTCGTCGTCAGCAACAGTGGTGGCGCCTACAACGACGCTCTCACCAAGGCGATCTACGAGCCGTTCGCCAAGGAGACCGGCATCACGGTCACCACGGTCAACTACCAGTCCGCGCAGATCATCGCCCAGGTCAAGCAGGGCCGTCCGCAGGTCGACCTGATGGACAACACCCTGCTGATCTTCCAGAAGATGGCCCGCCTGGACTGTCTGGACCCGGTGGACCACGACCGGCTGAAGAACGTCAAGGGCGCCGGGATCGCGGAGAACCAGCTGCCGGAACACGCGGTCGGCAAGAACGTCTGGGCGAGTCTGATGGCCTACCGCACGGACAGTCTGAAGCGCGCGCCGAAGAGCTGGGCCGACTTCTGGAACACCCACTCCTTCGCCGGTCCGCGCTCGTTGCAGAGCGCTGACGCGGACTACCCGGAGCTGGAGTTCGCGCTGCTGGCCGACGGGGTGCCGCTGGACAAGCTGTACCCGCTCGACCTGGACCGGGCGTTCGCCTCGATGTCGCGGATCCGCGGAGACGTGAAGAAGTTCTGGAACACCGGCGCCCTTCCGGCGGTGCTGCTGGGCCGCAAGGAAGTCGTCGCGACCAGCCTGTGGAGCGGCCGCGCGGACGAGCTCATCAAGCAGGGGCAGCCGGTCGCCTACCAGTGGAACGGCGCCCGGCGACTCAGCAACGGCTGGGGCATCCCGAAGGGCGCGGACAACACGGACGCGGCCTACAAGCTGATCGACTTCTCCCTGCGTCCCGAGGTGCAGGCCGCGTTCGCCAAGCTCTTCCCGCAGGGCCCGGTCGTCCCTGCCGCCACCAAGCTGCTCTCGGACGATGTCCTGGCCACGCTGCCGACCTCGCCCCAGAACCTGAAGACCGGGTTCGACACCGACGTGGCCTGGTGGGACAAGAACCTGGAGGCGGTCACCAAGCGCTGGCAGGAGTGGGCCGATGCCTGAGCGCACCAAGCTTCTCGCCGCGGCCCTGGCCCCGGAGTCCACCTCGCTGACCGGCAAGTCCCTGTCGGTGACGGGGCTGCGGAAGTCCTACAGCGGGACGACCGTGGTCGACGGCGTGGACATGGAGATCGCGGCGGGTGAGTTCGTCACCTTCCTCGGCTCGTCGGGGTCGGGCAAGACCACCACGCTGATGATGCTGGCCGGGTTCACCGAGCCCGACTCCGGCACCGTCAGCGTCGACGGCCGGGACATCACCAAACTCAACCCCGGCAAACGCGACTTCGGTTTCGTCTTCCAGCAGTACCTGCTCTTCCCGCACATGACCGTGACGGAGAACGTCGCCTTCCCCCTGCAACTGCGGGGAGTGCCGAAGGCGGAGATCCGCCGCCGGGTGGGTCAGACGCTGGAGGCGGCCGGGCTGGCGAGGTTCGCCGGCCGCAAGCCGCGTGAGCTGTCCGGCGGTCAGCAGCAGCGTGTCGCGCTGTGCCGGGTGCTGGTCTACCGTCCGCCGATCGTGCTGATGGACGAACCGCTGGGCGCGCTGGACAAGAAGCTGCGCGACCAGATGCAGACCGAGATCAAGTCCATCCAGCGCGAACTCGGCCTGACCGTCGTCTACGTGACGCACGATCAGGAGGAGGCGCTGGTTCTGTCGGACCGCATCGCCATCATGAGGGACGGCCGTATCGAGCAGTTCGACACCCCCCGCGGCCTCTTCGAACGCCCCCGCACCCCCTTCGTCGCCGACTTCCTCGGCGCCGCCAACTTCCTCAACGGAAAGGTCGAGGAGCCGACCGCGGACGGCTGCACCCGCGTGCGCCTCGACACCGGCGGTGTGCTCACGGCCCGCGCCCACTCGTGCGTTCCCGGGCAGCGGGTGCGGGCCGCGGTGCGGCCGGGCAAGCTGCGGCTGGTCGGTGTCGAGGAGGGCTGCTGTTCCGGCACGGTCGAAACAGCGGTGTACGTGGGTTCGCTGACCCGGATCACCGTCCGTCTGGACGGTGCGGCCCCCGGTACGCCCCCGCTGCGGATCGAGACCGCCCACACTCCGCCGCGCCCCGGCGAGCGGGTCTGTGTGACCGCCGCCCGTGAGGACGTCAGTGTCTTCGACGAGATGGACGGGGGCTGAGCCGTGGCCGGCACCGCTCTCGCACCCGGCAAGGTGCGTGTGAAAACGTCCGCGAAACGCGGGCACCGCTCCCGTATCGCGCTGGTCAACGCCGTCCCCGTGACGCTGTTCCTCCTCGTCCTGTTCGTCTATCCGATCGTCGGCGTCCTCTCCCTCAGCCTCAAGGGCGACAGCGGCGGCTTCACGCTGCACTGGTACACCGACGCCCTCAGCGGCGCGAACCTCTCCGTGCTGATCTCCACGCTCAGGATCTCCGCGGAGACCGCGGTGCTCAGCCTGCTGGTGGGCTTCGTCCTGGCGCACGCCATCGCCCGGATGCGGCCCGTCTTCGCCGCGCTGGCCATGCTGATCGTGGTCGTACCGCACTTCATCAGTGCCCTGGTGCGCACCTACGGGTGGATCATCATGCTCGGCGAACACGGCCTGATCAACACGCTGCTGACGTCCATCCACGCCCCCGGCGCGCCGTACTCGCTGCTGTACAACGAGACGGGTGTCGTCATCGGCACCACGTCGGTGATGCTGCCCTACACCGTCCTCGTGTTGCAGGGCGTGATGCGGGGGGTCGACGGTCGGCTCCTGGCCGCGGCGGCAGGTTTCGGCGCCTCCCGTTCGACGATCTTCCGCCGTATCTACCTGCCGCTGGTGGCGCCGGGGATCGGCACCGCGGGGCTGCTCAGCTTCATCCTGTGCCTGGGCTACTACATCACCCCCGCCCTGATGGGCGGAGACAAGCAGACCGTCGTCGCGGCCCTCATCGACCAGCAGGTGATGAAGCAGGACCAGTGGAACTCCGCCGCCGCCTTCGGCGTGATCCTGCTCCTGCTCACCTTCGCCGGCCTGGGCGTGCTCGGCCTGGCCAAGCTCCGCCGCACCAAGGCACACACACGAAGGAGCGGCTCATGATGGAACTGCCCGCCACCCGAGCCGGACACATCGGCCGCGGCATCACCGCCACCGCCATCCTGCTCTTCCTGGCCATGCCCATCGTCATCATCCTGGTCACCTCCTTCGGCGCCGACGGCATCGGCACCTTCCCGCCCAAGGAGTACAGCGCCCGCTGGTACGAGCAGATGGCCGCACCCGGCAGCGACTGGGCCACCTCCATCGCCCTGTCCAGCCTCGTCGCCACGCTCACCACGGTGTTCTCCCTCATCCTGGGCGTGACCGCCGCCACCGCCCTGGCCCGCGGCCGGCTGCCCCTGCACGCGGCCGTCTACGGCCTGGTCCTGGCCCCGCTGCTCATCCCTCAAGTGGTCATCGCGCTCGGCCTGTTCCTGTTCTTCGAACCCGTCGGCATGCTCGGCAGCCCCCTGGCCATCGCCCTCGGCCACACCGTGCTGGCCGCACCCATCGCCGTCCTCATCATGATCTCCACCCTGAAGGGCATTGACGAACGGCTCGAAGACGCCGCCGCCGGCATGGGCGCCGGCCGGATGACCATCGCCCGGCGCATCACCTTCCCCCTGGCCACCCCGGGCCTGATCGCGGCAGCGGTGTTCTCCTTCATCACCAGTTTCGACGAGTTCTTCATCGCCCAGTTCATGTCGACACCCGACACCCGCACCCTGCCGGTGCTCGTCTTCAACGCCCTGCAGTTCGACGTCGACCCGACCGTCACCGCCGTCAGCGCGGTCCTCATCGCCCTGGCCGTCCTGGCCCTCGCCCTGGTCGCCCTCGTCCGCAAACTCGGCGGCCACCGCAACCAGCAGCAGGGCGTGCTCCCCGTCGAACCCCTCACCTGAACCCCACCGAGAACTTCCCCGCAGGAGACCCGAGATGAAGACGATCCCGTTCTGGATCGATACCGCCGGGGCGTTCCCCGACCGCTCCGGCAAGCCACTCACCGAGGACACCGACCTGGTGGTCGTCGGCGCCGGCCTGACCGGTCTGTCCACCGCACTGCACAGCGCCCGCAAGGGCGCCCGTGTCACCCTCGTCGAGAAGGGCCAGATCGGCTCCGGCGCCTCCGCCCGCAACGGCGGCATGGCGAACCTGGGCTTCACCATCGGCGTTCGCCAGGCGATCCGCCGGTACGGACTGGAGCGGGCCCGCGAGATCTACAACTCCTACGGCGAGGCCGTGGACACCGTCGAGCGGCTCGTGAACGAGGAGTCCATCGACTGTCAGTTCCGTCGCGTCGGACGCCTGGGCGTCGCGTCCCGCCCCGCGCACTTCGAGAGCAAGAAGGCCCAACAGCGCGACCTGGCCCGGTACTTCGGGCACGAGACCTCGCTGATCGGCACGTCCGAGCTGCGTTCCGAGATCGGGTCCGACGCCTACCACGGTGGCCTGCTCGACCCGTTCAGCGCCGCACTGCACGTCGGCCGCTTCGTGCGCGGCATGGCCGAGGCCTGCGAGCGCACCGGTGTCGAGATCCACGAGCGCAACGCGGCCATCGGCGTGCGGCGTACCGCCGCCGGCCGGTTCGAGGTCAGCACCGAGCGCGGTGTGATCCGTGCCGGGCAGGTCATGATGGCCACCGACGCCTACACCGACGAGAACTTCCCGTGGCTGCGCCGCCAGCAGGTCTGCCTGGGCAGCTTCATCATCGTGACCGAGCCGCTCGGCGAGGCGCTCGCCCGGGACATCATCCCGAAGGCCCGCCTCATCGTCGACTCCAACAACCTCTGCCACTACTTCCGGCTCACCCCGGACAACCGGCTGCTGTTCGGCGGCCGTGCCCGCTTCGCACCGTCCGATCCCACCTCGGACAAGAAGAGCGGAGCCGTCCTGTTCCGTGAGATGTGCGAGGTCTTCCCCCAACTCTCGCGGACGAAGATCGAGTACGTGTGGGGCGGCTCGGTCGGCTTCGCGATGGACCGCATCGTGCACGCCGGGCAGACCGACGACGGCGTGTACTACTCCATGGGCTACGCGGGCCACGGCGTGCAGATGGCCACGCACATGGGGCAGGTCATGGCCGACGTGATGGACGGCCACCCCGAGGTCAGCCCGGTCCGTGACCTGGCCCCGCCCCGCATCCCCCTCTACAACGGCACCGCCTGGTTCCTGCCCTTCGCGGGCGCCTACTACAAGACGCTGGACCGCATCCGCTGACCGGTCGGCAGCGCCTCTACCGATACAAGGAGACCCACGATGACTGTCGTCCAGGATGTTCCCAAGCAGCTGTTCATCGGCGGCGGTTGGCAGGACGCGGAGTCCGGCCGGACGCTGTCGGTCGACAACCCGGCCACCGGTGAAGAACTGTGCCGGGTCGCCGATGCCTCCCCCGCGGACGGCCGGCGTGCCGTCGAGGCGGCGGTCGCCGCGCAGGCCGGCTGGGCCGCCACCCCGCCCCGCGTGCGCAGCGAGATCTTGCGCCGCGCCTACGACATCATCATCGCGCGTACCGAGGACCTCGCGTTGCTGATGACGCTGGAGATGGGCAAGCCCCTGGCGGAGGCGCGTGCCGAAGTCGCCTACGCCGCCGAGTTCTTCCGCTGGTTCTCCGAGGAAGCCGTCCGTATCGACGGCGGCATGATGACCGCGCCGGACGGCAGGAACCGCCTCCTGGTCACCCGCCAGCCCGTCGGCCCCTGCCTGCTGATCACCCCGTGGAACTTCCCCCTGGCCATGGGCACCCGCAAGATCGGCCCCGCCCTCGCCGCCGGCTGCACCATCGTCCTCAAACCCGC
>NZ_MUKA01000722.1 GCF_002150735.1 Streptomyces africanus | reverse complement strand
CCCGCGCGGGCGTCGACGATGCCCGGGACCGCCTTCGCCGGGTCGACGCCGGCCCGCAGCGTCGGCGTCCAGCCGGCGCCGGACTGGAGCGTCTCCCCGGGGATCTCCGCGTTGTGCACGGCGATCAGGTCGACGGCCTTGCCGTTGACGTAGTTGTCCTTGGCCGTGACCGGCGCCTCGTTCCACTTCTTGAGGATCTTCGCCGGGCTGATGCCCTGCGCCAGCGTGACCGCGTTGTGCTCGGCGACGAGCCGGGACTCCTTGCCGATGCCGTAGACGTAGCCCCACTTCTGGCCCTTGGTGACCACGAAGTGGTTGTTGTACGAGTCGACCTGCCCGAACCGCACTCGCGGCGCCCGCTCGACGATGCCCTCGAAGCGGTTGTGGTGCAGCGTGACCTTCAGTTTGCCCGAGTCGTCGGCGGTGGCGCTGTCGCTGTTGCCGATCAGCATGGTCTTGTCGTGGTCCTTGAAGGAGTTCCAGGACACGGTGACGTGGTTGGAGCCGCGCACGACG
>NZ_MUKA01000182.1 GCF_002150735.1 Streptomyces africanus | reverse complement strand
TCTCGTCGTACGACGAGACCGTGCCGCCCATGCCGGTGTAGAAGGAGCGTCCGCCGTCGTAGTCACGGCACCAACTCACGGGATGATCCCAGCCGTTGGCGCCCGCCCCCGGCTGATACGTCGACTCCCGGACCCGCGCCACCGTGTGGACGTCACCCGACGGGTTCTTCACCCAGTTCAGCCACGTGTCGGGGCGCTTCCACTGCACCGGCAGGTCCTTGGTGGCCGGATGCCGGCGGTCGCCGACCTCGACGGTCGCCCGCTGGACGGCCGCCGGGCTCGACGCGGCCGGTCGGGCCCCCACCAGTCCGGTGAACCAGTCCGAGTACGGCTCCGCGCGCGCCGCGTCGTGAATGCCGACGAAGCCGCCGCCGGCCTCCATGTAGGCCTCCAGGCCCGCCTCCTGCTCCGCGTCGAGGACGTCGCCCCCGCCGGTCAGGAACACGATCGCGTTGAAGCGGCCGAGTTTTGTCTCGTCGGTGAACACCGAGGCGTCGTCGGTGGCCTGGACCTTGAAACGGCGGTTCGCCGGTCCCGACAGCCCGATGTCCTCGATGGCCTCGATCCCGGCGTTCACGACCGGGGACTCCTCTCCAGCCGCCGCGGAACCGTGGAAGATCAGCACCCGTACATTCGCGCCGCCCGGCGGCGACTTGATCGACATCGTTGTCAGCGGGGGTTCCGGGTACGGGCCCGCGTGGGCGGGCCCCGACAGCAGGCCGGCGGTCACGACTCCGGCGGCCATGGAGGCCGCCCAGACACGTCTTCCCTTGCTCAACCCTCGTAAGTGCATGGGCACCTCCTCGGTCACAGCAACACCGCCAAGGAAGCTAAACCCCTTTGCCTGTCTCGCCAATACCTATGACCGGGATGGCCCCAACTTTGTCTTGAGTGTGGATAAACGGGAGCGCGGCCGGTACCGTCTCACAGGTTCATCACAGGTACGTCTCCGGAAAAGCCTTACCAGGGTGGGGAGTTCCGCATGGACAGACGCAGCTTCAACCGGCGGGTCCTGCTGGGCAGCGCCGCCGTCGCGACCTCGTTGTCCGTGGCGCCGGAGGCCGTCAGCGCGGACGGACCGGCGAAGACGGCACCGGCCGGGGGCGAGGTGAAGCGCATCAAGCTCTACGCCGAGAAGCTCGCCGACGGGCAGATGGGCTACGGCCTGGAGAAGGGCAAGGCGACCGTCCCCGGCCCGCTCATCGAGCTCAACGAGGGCGACACGCTGCACATCGAGTTCGAGAACACCATGGACGTGGCGGTGAGCCTGCACGTCCACGGCCTGGACTACGAGATCACCAGCGACGGCACGAAGCTGAACCGCAGTCATGTCGAGCCGGGCGGCACCCGCACCTACACCTGGCGCACCCACGCCCCCGGCCGCCGCAAGGACGGCACCTGGCGGGCGGGCAGCGCGGGTTACTGGCACTACCACGACCACGTCGTCGGCACCGACCACGGCACGCAGGGGCTCCAGAAGGGCCTGTTCGGCCCGGTCATCGTCCGCCGCAAGGGCGACGTCCTGCCGGACCGGACGCACACGGTCGTCTTCAACGACATGCTCATCAACAACAGGCCGCCGCACTCCGGGCCGAACTTCGAGGCCACGGTGGGTGATCGCGTCGAGTTCATCGTGATCACGCACGGCGAGTTCTACCACACGTTCCACATGCACGGTCACCGCTGGGCGGACAACCGCACCGGCATGCTGACCGGCCCCGACGATCCCAGCCAGGTCATCGACAACAAGATCACGGGCCCGGCCGACTCGTTCGGCTTCCAGGTGATCGCGGGGGAGGGGGTCGGCGCCGGCGCCTGGATGTACCACTGCCATGTCCAGAGCCACTCCGACATGGGGATGGTGGGACTGTTCCTGGTGAAGAAGCCGGACGGCACGATTCCCGGCTACGACCCGCACGAGCACGGAGGTGATCACTCCGGGCAGGACCAGCAGGGAGAGCACGCGCACTGACACTCGCGTGGGCGCGAGAGCGCTCTCACCGTCTGCGCGCCCGGGGCTATCCTGATCCGCACCCCCAGGTGAGGAGCCCCGAAGTGACCGACACAGCGCCGCGTCCCACGCTGGAGGCCGTGGCCGCCCGGGCCGGTGTCTCGCGGGCCACCGTCTCGCGCGTGGTCAACGGCGGGGACGGGGTCAGGGACATCCTCGCCGAGCGGGTCCGCAAGGCGGTGGAGGAGCTCGGGTACGTGCCCAACCAGGCGGCCCGCAGCCTGGTGACCCGGCGGCACGACGCGATCGCGGTCGTCGTCGCCGAACCGGAGACCCGTGTGTTCGCCGACCCGTTCTTCGCGCTCCAGCTGCGCGGCATCAGCAAGGAACTCACCGCCCACGACAACCAGCTCGTGCTGCTGCTCACGGAGGGCCGGGACGACCACACCCGGGTCGGCCGGTACCTCGCCGGCGGGCATGTCGACGGGGCGCTCGTCTTCTCCCTGCACCTCGACGACCCGCTGCCGGAACTGATCCAGCGGGCCGGCGTCCCGACCGTCTTCGGCGGACGGCCCGGCTGGAGCGGAGACCGGCGCGGCGTGGTGTACGTCGACAGCGACAACCGCGGCGGTGCCCGCGCCGCCGTCCGCCACCTGGCCGGCCTCGGCCGCACCCGGATCGCGCACATCACCGGCGCCCTCGACCAGACGTCCGCCGTGGACCGGCTCGACGGCTACCGGGACGTCATGGCGGACGCCGACCCGCGGCTGATCGCCGAGGCCGACTTCACCCCGGCCGGGGGCGAGCGGGCGATGCGCGAACTCCTCGGCCGCTGCCCGGACCTGGACGCGGTGTTCGCCGCCAACGACCTCACCGCCTCGGGGGCGCTGCGTGTCCTGCGCGAGGCCGGGCGGCGGGTCCCCGACGACGTCGCCGTGATCGGCTTCGACGACATGCTGCCCGTCGCGGAACAGACCGATCCGCCCCTGACGACGGTCCGTCAGGACATCGAGGAGATGGGCCGCCTGATGGCCCGCCTGCTGCTGCGGGGGCTCGACCGCGGCACTCCTCAGGAGGGCGTCGGCGACACGCCCGCCGGCGTCGTCCTCCCGACGACGCTGGTGCGGCGGGCGTCCGCGTAGTCCCGCTCAGGTGCCTCAGCCCGGCTGCGGTTCACTGCGGACCACCGCGAACCGCGCCCCGTACGGGTCCGTGAGCTTGGCGAGGCGGCCCACGTCCGGCAGGTCCGTGGCGGGCATCCGGACCGTGCCGCCCAGTTCCCCGGCCCGGGCGACGGTGGCGTCCGGGTCGGTGACCTCGAAGTACGGCAGCCAGTGGGCCTCCTCCTCGGCCGCGTCGGCCAGGGGGACGAGGCCGCCGAACATGGCGTCCTCGCTCTCTCCGGGCGGGACGAGGGTGGTGTAGGCGGCGCCGGAGAAGTCGACGCCGACGGTCTCCAGGCCGAGCACGGAGTGGTAGAAGGCGGCGGCGGCCGGGACGTCCGCCGTGTACAGCTCCAGCCAGCACAGCGAGCCCGGCTCCCGGACGACGTCCAGGCCCTTGTTCCGGCCCGGCTGCCACAGGCCGAAGGACACCCCGGCCTGGTCGGCGAGGATCGCCATGCGGCCCAGGTCCTGCACGTCCATGGGCTGCATGAGCACCGAACCGTGCGCCTCGCCGGCCGCCCGAGCCGTGGCGTCCACGTCCGGGGCCTGGAAGTACACCGTCCAGGAGGGCGGGCCCTGCTCCGGGGTGGTCTGCATGCCACCGGCCGTGGTCCTGCCGTCGAGCTGGAAGAGGCCGTACCCGCCGACCTCGGGCCCGCCCGGCTGGAACCGCCAGCCGAACAGGCCGCCGTAGAAGGCGGCGGCGCCGTCGATGTCGGGGGTGCCGAGATCGATCCAGTTCGGAGCGCCGGTCACATAACGGGTGGTGAGCATCGTCGGTCTCCTCGCACAGGTTCCGTCGTCTGCTCTGCCGAGTCTCGCACCGGCCACTGACAAGCGCCGCCGGAGCGCCGCCGGAGCGTGACGCCGGGTTTCCGCGCGCCGCCGTGCGCCGGCGGGTCCGGCGGGTGACCATGAAGGTGGCCGCAGGCGCGTCCATCAAGGTGGCCTCGGGTCCGCCCATGCGGTGTTGATCCCGCGTTGATCGAACGTTTTTCGCCCTCCGGAACGCTTCTGGGCATGCACATCGACACCATGATCTCGCCCGAACTCGCCTGGCAGCAGGAAGCGTTGTGCGCGCAGACCGGGGCGGACTTCTTCTTCCCCGAGCCCGGCAGTTCGGTACGGGAGGCGAAGCGGATCTGCGGCCTGTGCCCGATCCGTGACGCCTGCCTCGAGTACGCGATGGACAACGACGAACGGTTCGGTGTCTGGGGCGGTCTGTCGGAGAAGGAGCGGCTGGAACTGCGGCGTACGTCCCGGTAGCCGTGTTGCGCGTACCCGCCGGGTGGGGGCCGGGCGGGCGCGCAACGCCGAGGCCCCGACCGCTCGTGGCGGTCGGGGCCTCGCAGTCATGGGGCCGGATGGGCCGGGGCGGCCGTCAGGCGCCGGCGGCGCCCGCCCGGGCCGCCATACGGGCCTTGCGCGCGGCCAGCTTCTCGTCGAACTTCGCCGCCTCGCTGTCCAGGCCGCCCAGGTACAGGCCGAGTTCCTCCTGCGCCTTGAGGCCCTCCGGGCCCAGGCCGTCGATCTCCATGATCTTCAGGAAGCGCAGCACGGGCTGGAGCACGTCGTCGTGGTGGATGCGCAGGTTGTAGACCTCGCCGATCGCCATCTGCGCGGCGGCGCGCTCGAAGCCGGGGATGCCGTGGCCGGGCATCCGGAAGTTCACGACCACGTCCCGCACGGCCTGCATGGTCAGGTCGGGGGCGAGCTCGAACGCCGACTTCAGGAGGTTGCGGTAGAAGACCATGTGCAGGTTCTCGTCGGTCGCGATGCGGGCCAGCATGCGGTCGCAGACCGGGTCGCCGGACTGGTGGCCGGTGTTGCGGTGCGAGATGCGGGTGGCCAGCTCCTGGAAGGCGACGTAAGCGATCGAGTGCAGCATCGAGTGCCGGTTGTCCGACTCGAAGCCCTCGCTCATGTGGGACATGCGGAACTGCTCCAGCTTGTCCGGGTCCACCGCGCGCGAGGCGAGCAGGTAGTCGCGCATCACGATGCCGTGCCGGCCCTCCTCGGCCGTCCAGCGGTGCACCCAGGTGCCCCAGGCGCCGTCGCGGCCGAAGAGCGAGGCGATCTCGTGGTGGTAGCTGGGCAGGTTGTCCTCGGTCAGCAGGTTCACGACGAGCGCGATGCGGCCGATCTCGGTGACCTTCGACTGCTCCTTGTCCCAGGCCTCGCCGTCCTCGAAGAGACCGGGGAAGTTGCGCGCGTCGCTCCAGGGCACGTACTCGTGCGGCATCCAGTCCTTGGCGACCTGAAGATGCCGGTTGAGTTCCTTCTCGACCACTTCCTCCAGTGCGTACAGCAGCTGAGCGTCGGTCCAGGCGCCGGCGGGGCTGCCGAGGTGGGGAGTGGTGATCGTCATGGACTCTCCAGGGGGACATGCGTACGAGCGGTGAGCGGTAACCTACGGCATCGTAGGCTACGTTCCCGTAGGTTACGATGCCGTAGGTTAAGGGCGCTGTAAAGGCCGCTGATCAGCTGTGTCGCTCGTCCGCGCCCTCACCGACCCCGGAGCCACAGGTCGAGGGGCTGGACCGAGGGCGTACGGCCTCCTCAGGCGTACAGCCCCCGCAGCCGCACCGAGAGGCACGTCACACATCCCTCGAGCTTCTCGAACTCGCTGATGTCCACGACGACCGGTTCGTACCCCAGGTCCGCGAACAGCTCCGCCGTCTTCGGCGCGCTGGCCGCCATCAGCAGTTTGTCACCGCCGAGCAGCACGACGTGCGAACCGGCCTCCTCCGGCACCGGCAGGAAGCGCGCGAACAGCGACGGCGCGTCCATCTTCGGGATGTGCCCGATGACCGTCCCGTCCGGCAGCGCCGTGACCGCCGACTTCAGGTGCAGCACCTTGGTGACCGGTACGGCGACGACCCGCGCGCCCAGCGGTTCGAACGCGGCCCGCAGCTGCTGGACGCCGGCGGCGTTGGTGCGCCCGCCCCGGCCCACGTACACGGTGTCGCCGATCTTCAGTACGTCACCGCCCTCCAGTGTGCCCGGCTCCCAGATCCAGTTCACCGAGCAGCCCAGACCGGCCACGGCCTCCTCGACCCCGGCGGTCTCGTCACGCCGGGACTCGGCGCCCGGGCGGGCGATCAGCGCCACGTTCTTGTACATCACGACCGTGTCCTCGACGAACACCGAGTCCGGGCAGTCGTCGGCCGGGTCCACCTCGATGGTCTCCCAGCCGTGCGTGCGCAGGGCCGCCACGTACGCCTCCCACTGCTCGACCGCGAGGTCGGCGTCGACCCTCTCCCGCTCGATGTGTGTCACCAGCCCTTCGGCAAGACGCGGGCTGGGGCGGCGGACGAGGGCCTTCTTGCTGGGCACGAGCGTGACTCCGTATCGGATGGGACGTGTCTGGACGGCGCCGACGTAAGCCTCCGGGGCCGGCCGGAACCCATCGGGCGTCGGCCGACCATCATGCAGGGCGATCCCGGAAGAGGACACCCCCGGGGGAGGCCCGGCACCCTGACAGGCAGCAGGGGTGAGTGCCCGCCTCCGGCCCCGGGCGATTTGCTGTCGGCGCGGGTGGGACCTGGCGTGGGCCGTTCTTGGGCCGGTGTCAGCGGCGTCTGCCGTCCCACCCGGGCCGGGCGAGCACCTATCCCCGGCGGGTCCGCTGTCGGCCCGGGCGGCAGCGGACCGGGCCGGCGGGCACCGGCCGAGCGTCGACCCGAGGCCGGTCCGCTGTCGGCCCTGGTGGCACCGGATCGGGCCGGCCCCTGGTCGTGGCCTCAGCGAGGCAACCGGGCGAGGCCGATCCCGGCTCCCGCCGCCATCGGCGGCCCGCTTCCGGCTCGGGCGTGCCCCCGGCTGGGTCCTGCACGCAGCTCGGGTCTGCGCTCGGCTGCTCCACGCCCGGCTGGGTCCCGTGCCCGGTCCGGCTCGGGTCTGTGCCCGATCCGGGTCTGTGCCCGGCTCGGGCTTGTGCGCGGCTGGGTCCTGCACGCAGCTCGGGTCCGCGCCCGGCTGCTCCACGCCCGGCTGGGTCCTGTGCCCGGTTCGGCTCGGGTCTGTGCCCGGCTGGGTCCTGCACGCAGCTCGGGTCCGCGCCCGGCCGCTCCACGCCCGGCTGGGTCCTGTGCCCGCTTCCGGCTCGGGTCTGTGCCCGGCCCGTGTCTGTGCCCGGCCCGTGTCTGTGCCGGGCTGGGTCCTGCACGCAGCTCGAGTCCGCGCCCGGCCGCTCCACGCCCGGCTGGGTCCCGTGCCCGGTCCGGCTCGGGGCTGCGCCCGGCTGGGTCCTGCACGCAGCTCGGGTCCGCGCCCGGCCGCTCCACGCCCAGCTGGGTCCTGTGCCCGGTTCGGCTCGGGTCTGTGCCCGGCCCGTGTCTGTGCCCGGCCCGTGTCTGTGCCCGGCTCGGGCCTGCGCCCGGCTGGGTCCTGCACGCAGCTCGGGTCCGCGCCCGGCCGCTCCACGCCCAGCTGGGTCCTGTGCCCGGTTCGGCTCGGGCCTGTGCCCGACCCGGGCTGTGCCCGACCGGGTCTGCGCCCGACCCGGGCCTGCACCGGCTCGGATCTGTGCCCGACCCGGGTCCGCGCCCGGCCGCTCCGCCCCGGTGCCGTCGGCGGTCCGGTCGGAGTTCCCGCAGG
Source organism: Streptomyces africanus (assembly GCF_002150735.1). Taxonomy (GTDB): domain Bacteria; phylum Actinomycetota; class Actinomycetes; order Streptomycetales; family Streptomycetaceae; genus Streptomyces; species Streptomyces africanus. Next base: position 13,590 of record NZ_MUKA01000182.1, on the reverse strand, counting down.
CACCAGTCCCGGGCCCCGGCCCCCGGCCGGGCGTAAGAACGTCAAGCCGTCGCTGCCCGGGCTCACCCCACCGGCTCGGCCCCCTCCGGGGCGGTTCGCTGGGCTGGTGTCGTCGGGGTGTCGGCACGCTCGGGCGTGTCGGGGAGGAGGCATTCGATCCGGTAGTCGCCGGTGTCGGGGTCGCGGACCACTCCGTGGGTCTCGCTGCCGAAGCCGGGGAAGCGGCGGTCGAAGGACTCCAGCGCGGTCAGGTACCGCAGCAGAGGGCCGTCCGCGGCGCCGACGCTCTCGCCCGGCATGAGGACGGGGATGCCGGGCGGCGTCACCGTGACCATGGCCGCGGCGACCCGGCCGGGCGCGTCGGCCAGGCGGATCCGCTCCGTGCCGCCGCGGATCAGGCGCTGGTAGCACAGCTGGGGCGGGGCGACCGGCTCGGGCAGCTCCCGGAAGGCGGTGTCGAGGAGCTCGACCAGGCGCAGTTCGCGCAGCTGGTCGTGCATCTCCTGGCACAGTGCGCGCAGAGTGAGCCCGGAGTAGCGCCGCGGGTGCTCGGTGACCAGCGCCGGCAGGACACGGTCGAGCGGCGCGTCGCCGTCGTAGAGGTCCTTGAAGTCCATCAGGGCGTCCAGCAGCGTGCCCCACTTGCCCTTGGTGATGCCCATGGAGAACAGCACGAGCGTGGTGTAGCTGTCGGTCTTCTCGACGACGATGCCCCGCGTCCCCAGATACGCGGTGAGCACCCGCGCGGGAATGCCCCAGTCGGACACCTCACCCGTGGCGCCGATCCCCGGGCAGGTCAGGGTGACCTTGATCGGGTCGAGCATGCAGTAACCGTCGGTCAGCCCCGGGAAGCCGTGCCAGTCCGCTCCGGGTTCGAGGTGCCAGCAGGAGGGCTCCGTCCGCAGCAGATCCGCCGGGGCCTCGTCGAAGGGCAGACGCTTCCCGCCGGCCGGGTCGGTCACCTCGGCCGGCTGCCACACGCCGAAGAACCAGGGCGGCCGGTCTCCGGCGGCCTCGATCCGCCGGCCGATACGCACCATCTCCTGGCGGAACCGCACCGCCTCGGTCACCGCCTCGTCGATCAGCCACTGCCCCTGCGGACCGTCCATCATCGCCGTGGCCACGTCCAGCGAGGCGATCATCGGATACAGCGGCGACGTGGTGCCGTGCATCATCAGCGCCTCGTTGAACCGCTCGTGCTCCACCGGCGCCCGGGGCGCGGGCCGGACGTGCACCATGGCGCTCTGCGACAGCGCCGCCAGCAGCTTGTGCGTCGACTGGGTCGAGAAGACCGTCGGCCGGTCGGGTCCGGGGAAGCTCTGCTCGTCCACCGACATGCCGTAGCGCCCGGTGTACAGCGGGTGGAAGCGGGCGTAGGCGAACCACGCCTCGTCGAAGTGCACCCGGGGCGTGCCGGCGGCCAAGGCCCGGGCCGCCGCGACCGCGTCGTAACACAGCCCGTCGTACGTGGAGTTGGTGAACACCGCGTACTGCGCGCGCGAGGACACGGCGTCGCTCGTCAGCGGGTTCGCGGCGATCCGCGCCGCCACCGAGTCCGCCGCGATCTCGGCCGGCGGCAGGGGTCCCGCGAGGCCGTAGCCGTTGCGGGTGGGGACCAGGTACACCGGCCGGGCGCCGGAGACGACCAGGCCGTGCAGGACCGACTTGTGGCAGTTGCGGTCGACCAGGGCGATCTCGTCGCGGGTCACGCTGAAGTGGCCGACCACCCGGTTGCAGGTGGAGTCGCCGTGCAGCACGAAGTAGGTGTGGCCGGAGCCGAAGACCCGCGCGGCGTTGCGCTCGGACTCCCCGATCGGCCCGGTGTGCTCGAAGAGCGAGCCGAGTTCCTCGACCGAGATCGACAGGTCGCTGCGCAGCAGCCGCTCCCCGAAGTAGTCGTGGAACGCCCGGCCCACCGGCGACTTCAGGAAGGCGACGCCGCCGGAGTGCGCGGGGGTGTGCCACGAGTACTCGTGCGCGTCGTCGAAGCGGCGCAGCGCCTTGAAGAACGGCGGCAGCAGGGCGTCCTGGTAGCCGCGCGCGGCGGTGGTGATCCGCCCCGCGATGAACGCCGGCGTGTCTTCCAGCGGCCACACGTACCCCACCACCGCCTGCGACACCCACAACGGCAGTTCGCGCAGCCCCTCGTCCGCCATGACGAGGAACACCGGAAGGTTCTGGAAGCGGCGCCCGATCCCGCGCAGCACCGCCGCCCCGCCCGGTACACCGTCGGCCCCCGGCCCGGGCGGCAGATCCCAGGCGACCACGGCGGCGGCGAGAGAGGCCTCGGTTCTGAGCACCGCCTCGGCGTCCGCGACGCTCATCACCCACCGGACCCGTAAGCCGCGCCCCCGGATCCCCTCGGCGATCCTCGCCAGCTGCCCGGCGGCGGCGCCCCCGTCCTCCGGACGCTCCGCCACCGCCACCAGAACCGTGCTGTCGGTCATGTCGCCCCCTCCGGGCGGCCCCGCGCCACCCCCGCGTCCCAGTCTTCGCGGGCCCGCACGCCGGATCGGCCGGCGGAGCGCCAAACCACCTCATCGGTCCACGCCGCGGACCGCACCTTGACGCGTCAACGCCCCTCCGCGCCCGGCCTCCCGCCGGAGTACTTGATCGACCGCCCTCGCCTTGACCGCGGGACCGACCCCCGACATCGCCCTGCTGCCGCTGGTCGGCGGGCAGTGGCAGCACGGCCCGGACGGCCCGCGCCTGGCGGTCGTCAGCAACACGGCGCTCCCCGGCGTCCCGCTCACCGGGGAGCTCACACCGGCGAGGTGACGGCCGATGCCGCGACGGCCCGCCGCAGGTGCTCCCCGGTGAACGATCCCCGCGCCTCCAGGAGCTGTCGCGGCGTCCCCTCGAAGACGATCTCGCCGCCGTCCCGGCCGCCGTCCGGGCCGAGGTCGATCACCCAGTCGGCCCGGGCGACCACGTCCAGGTTGTGCTCCACGACGACGACCGTGTTGCCCGTGTCGACCAGCCGGTCCAGCAGGGCGACGAGTCCCTCCACGTCCGCCATGTGCAGCCCGGTCGTCGGTTCGTCGAGCACGTAGACCGCGCCCGTCCGGTGCAGCCGCGTGGCCAGCTTGATGCGCTGCCGCTCGCCGCCGGAGAGCGTGGAGAGGGGCTGGCCGAGCGTCAGATACGTCAGTCCGACGTCCCGCAGGGCGCGCAGCCGGCGTCGTACGCCCGTGTCGTCGAAGAAGGCGAGCGCCTGCTCGGCCGTCATCTGCAGGACGTCGGCGATGGAGCTGCCCCGCACGGTCAGCCGCAGCACCTCCTCCTTGAAGCGCCGCCCCTCGCAGTCGTGGCAGGTCGTCGTCACCGGGTCCATGAAGGCGAGGTCGGTGTAGATGATGCCGCGGCCCTCGCAGGTGCCGCAGGCGCCGCCGGAGTTGAAGCTGAACAGGCCCGCCTCGGCCCCCGTCTCGCGGGCGAAGATCTTCCGTACGGTGTCCATGATCCCCAGGTAGGTCGCCGGAGTGGACCGGCCCGAGATCCCGATCGACGACTGGTCGACGACCACGGCATCGGGGTGCGCGGCGGTGAACTCCCCGGCCAGGGAGCTCTTCCCGGATCCCGCGACCCCGGTCACGGCCGTGAGTACATCGGCCGGGAACCGCACGGTCACGTCGCGCAGGTTGTGCCGGCCGGCGCCCTTGACCCACAGCTCGCCGCCGGCCCGCCGGACCTGTTCCTTGACCGCCGTACGGCGGCGCAGACAGCGCCCGGTGAGGGTGTCGGAGGCGGCCAGTGAGGCCGGTGTGCCCTCGAAGACCACGCGGCCGCCCTCGGCGCCGGCGCCCGGCCCCATGTCCACGACGTGGTCCGCCAGCGCGATGACGTCCGGGTCGTGCTCGACGACCAGCACGGTGTTGCCCTTGTCGCGCAGCCGCAGCAGCAGCTCGCCGAGGCGGCCCACGTCGCGCGGGTGCAGCCCGACACTCGGCTCGTCGAAGATGTAGGTCATCCCGGTCAGGCTGGAGCCGAGGTGCCGTACCGTCTTCAGCCGCTGTCCCTCCCCGCCGCTGAGGGTCGATGTCTCCCGGTCGAGGCTGAGATAGCCGAGGCCGATCGCTTCGACGCGCTCCAGCGCGGCCACGGCCGCCCGCGCGATCGGCCCGGCCACCGGGTCGTCGATCTCCTTCAGTACGGCGATCAGATCCGTGATCTGCATCCGTGCGCAGTCGGCGATGGTCCGGCCGCCGATCCGGGTGGCGAGCGCCGCCGCGTTGAGCCGGGCTCCCCGGCAGACCGGGCAGGCGCCCTCCACCAGGAACTCCCGGACCAGGTCGCGGGTCTTCTGGCTCATGGCCGACAGGTCCCGCTTCAGGTACAGCCGCTCGAAACGGTCGGCCAGCCCCTCGTAGTCGGTGGTCCACGTGCCGCCGCTGCCGTTGACGGTGACCTTGCTGCCGGGCCGTCCGCGCATCAGGAACGCGCGCTCGGCGGCGGTGAACCGCCCCACCGGTTTGTCCGGGTCCAGGTCGGTGCTGTTCGTGTACGCCTGGCCCTGCCAAGTTCCCGCGGCGAACGGCGGGAAGCGGACCGCCCCGTCCGCGAGGGAGCGGTCCGGATCCAGGATGCGGTCCCAGTCGGGCCGTACCGTCCGGCCGAGGCCGTCGCACTCCGGGCACATGCCCGACGGATCGTTGAACGAGTACGCGTTCGCTCCCCCGGCGCTCGGGGTGCCGTGCCGGGAGAACAGCACCCGGATCACCGAGTAGATGTCCGTCATGGTGCCGACGGTCGACCGGGAGTGGCCGCCGACCGGCCGCTGGTCGACGACGATCGCGGGGGAGAGGTCCTCCAGGCCGTCCGCGTGCGGCCGCTCGTACTTGGGCAGCCGGTTGCGGACGAACCACGGGTACGTCTCGTTCAGCTGGCGCTGCGACTCCACCGCGATCGTGTCGAAGACGACGGACGACTTCCCCGACCCCGAAACGCCGGTGAACACGGTCAGCCGGCCTTTCGGGATGCGCAGGGTGACGTCCTTGAGGTTGTTCTCGCGGGCTCCTGTCAGGGTGATGACGTCGTGCGTGAAGTCGGTCATGCCATCGACGCTAGGCGGGAAACCCGACAGCCTCTGGCGTGATTTCCTTCAGTTCTCCCTCCTCCAGCAGCAGCCAGCGCGTGATGCCGATCGACTCCAGGAACGGCAGGTCGTGACTGGCCACGACCAGCGCCCCCTCGTACGACTCCAGGGCCGTGGTCAGCTGCCGCACGCTCGCCATGTCGAGGTTGTTGGTCGGCTCGTCCAGCATGAGCAGCTGCGGCGCGGGCTCGGCCAGCATCAGCGCGGCCAGCGCCGCCCGGAAGCGCTCGCCGCCGGACAGCGTCGCCGCCTTCTGGTCGGCCCGGGCACCCCGGAACAGGAAGCGGGCCAGCCGCGCCCGGACCCGGTTGTTGGTGGCGCCGGGCGCGAACCGGGCCACGTTCTCGGCGACGGTCAGCTCCCCGTCGAGGACGTCGAGCCGCTGCGGCAGGAACCGCAGTGGGACGTGCGCCGTGACCTCGCCCGACTCCGGAGCGAGCTCCCCGCTGATGGTGCGCAGCAGCGTCGTCTTGCCCGCGCCGTTGCGCCCGATCAGCGCGACCCGCTCGGGTCCGCGCAGGTCGAAACCGCCGTCCACACGGGCGCCGTACCGGAGCCGGAGATCCAGCAGGGTCAGGACGGTACGGCCCGGCGGCACGGCCGTGTACGGCAGGTCGACACGGATCTCGTCGTCGTCCCGTACGGCGTCCACCGCCTCGTCCAGCCGCTCCCTGGCCTCGGCGAGCTTCTCCTCGTGCATGATCCGGTGCTTGCCCGCGGACTCCTGCGCCGCGCGCTTGCGCGCCCCCATGACGATCTTCGGCTCGCGTTTCTGGTCCTGCATCTTCTGCCCGTACCGCTTGCGGCGGGCCAGTTTCATCTGGGCGTCGGCCAGTTCGCGTTTCTGCTTGCGGAAGTCCGCCTCGGCGACGCGCACCATGCGCTCGGCGGCGTCCTGTTCGATCGCGAGGGCCTCCTCGTAGTCGGAGTAGTTGCCGCCGTACCAGCTGATCTCCCCGGAGCGCAGGTCCGCGATCTGGTCGACGAGGTCCAGCAGTTCCCGGTCGTGACTGACGACGACCATCACGCCCGGCCAGGACTCGACGGCCGCGTACAGCCGCCTGCGGGCGTACAGGTCGAGGTTGTTGGTCGGCTCGTCCAGCAGCAGCACGTCGGGCCGGCGCAGCAGCAGCGACGCCAGCCGCAGCAGGACCGATTCGCCGCCCGACACCTCGCCGATGGTGCGGTCCAACTCGACGTGGCCGAGGCCGAGTTCACCGAGGGTGGCCAGGGCGCGCTCCTCGACGTCCCAGTCGTCGCCGACGGTCTCGAAGTGCGCCTCGGAGACGTCGCCCGCCTCGATGGCGTGCAGGGCGGCCCGCCGGCCGGCGATGCCGAGCGCCTCGTCGACGCGCAGGGTGGTGTCGAGCGTGACGTTCTGCGGGAGGTACCCGACCTCGCCGGCCACGCGGACGGTGCCGTCGGCGGGGGCGAGTTCACCGGCGATGAGCTTCAACAGGGTGGACTTCCCGGACCCGTTGACGCCGACCAGGCCGGTCCGGCCCGGACCGAAGGCCACGTCGAGGCCCTCGAAGACAGGGGTGCCGTCGGGCCAGGCGAAGGCGAGGGAGGTGACGGTGATGGAAGTAGGCATGCGGGCCTCTTTCGCGGTTGCTTGATGTGGTCAGGGGCAAACGCGTATCGAGACACCTGCGACCAGGGAGGAGGACTCCAGGGACAGAGATGAAGCCCTGCACCGGAGGACGGCTCGAACGCCGAGGTCGCACGCAGCGCACACACCAGAGGTGGGTGACGCGGTGTCTCAGGACCTCAGACGAGCAACGTCCTTCTCCAATCGGCGGCAACAGGACCTGAACAACGTACGAGGGGGTGTCGGGCCTGTCAACGGATTAACGTGAGACCCGATCTCCCGCCCCGAGGAGGCCCCCGTGCCCGACGGCCCGCTCTCGCTGCCGGCCCGGCTCTGCCTGCTGGCCTGGGCCCCCGCGCGGCCGCCGGGCACCGGCACCGCCCAGTTGTCGGGCCCGGTACGGGCCGGTGCCCTCACCGAGCTGGTCCGGCACGGCCTGCTCGTCGACGAGGACGGCATCGCCACGCCGGTCGACCTCGACTCCCGCACGGGTGACGCGGTCCTCGACGGGCTGCTGGAACTCGTCCGCGAGTCCTGCCCGCACCGCTGGCGGACCTGGGTGACGCTGCGGTCGCGGGTGACCCTCGACGCGGTGCGGGAGCAGCTGGTGGCCCAGGGGTATCTGCGGGCGGAGAGGAAGCGGGTCCTCGGGGTGTTCCCGTCCGTGGAGTACGCGCTGGAGCGCGTCGCCGCCGCGGAGGCGCTGCGGGAGGAGACGTGCCGGACGCTCCGGGGGCCGCGGCCGGTCGCCCAGGTCTCCGAGCGGGACGCGGCGGTCGCGACGCTGGCCGCCTCGGCGGAACTGGTCCCCGGAGAGGGCGCCGGAGCTCACGAGCGGCGCGTGCGGGAACTGGCGGAGCGCGCCGTGGCATCGGCGCCCGGGCTCGGGGAGATCGTCGGCGAGATCCGCACGGCCCTGGCCGCGACGGTGACGGCTCTGCCCTGACCCACGTCCGCGCCGGATCCCTGCCCCGGGGCCGTCGACCCGGGGGATCACTCGGCGCGCGTCAGCTCAGCACGCGTCCCGCATCAACTCCGCCAGGTCGTGGTCCAGATCCAGCTGGAGGTGTTCCAGACCGACCGGCACCAGTTCGCTCGTGGCCTCCAGGAACCGGCGCACCTCACCGGAACGGACGTGCACGACGGCCGTGCCCTCGGGGGCGTGGAACTCCAGCACCGTGCGGTCGTACCCGTACGGCCGCACCCGCACGTCGCCGTGGCCCTCGGCGTTCTTGAGGCCCGCGGCGAGCAGCTCGCGGGAGAAGGTCCAGCAGACCTCGACGCCCTCCAGCGTGGCCGGGGCCGGGAAGGTCATACGGACGGCGAACGGATCACGTCGGTCGTAGTGGAGCGTCGCGGGAATGCTCGGCATACGCGGCGCGGCGGCGACGAGGCGGGCCTCCACGGGCTGCTCGATGACGATGGACAACGCCTTGCTCCCTTGTGACGGCTGGACGGGACACTTCCGGGCGGATGAGGCCGGGCACTGGAAGAGACGACGGAATCAGCCAATCCGTGCACACGAAGCGAGTGACCTCTGTCACCGCGTTCATGCACGGGAGTGACGTGACTCTCCTCCTGTGCCCCGCAGGGCACTTGTGGCACCCACCCGGGCACCCGGGAGCACGGGCGAGGCCATCTGGACGGCGCCCCGGGGGTGGGCTAGCTTCGCCGGCCATGAGGCGCTTGGGGAGCATGCGACGGACGGGACGGACACGGAGCAGGGCGACCGGAGTGGCGACGGGCGCGGCGGCACTGGCCGCACTCGCGGCCCTGACCGCCGTACCGGCGCAGGCGCACGAGCCGGAGCGCCGGGTGCCGCACTGGGAACTCAAGGACACCGGCACCCCGGACGTACGGTTCCGCGGCCTGGCCGCCGTCAGCCGGAACACCGCCTGGCTCGCCGGGACCGGCGGCACGGTCCTGCGCACCACCGACGGCGGCACCACCTGGCGAGACGTCTCGCCGCCGGGCGCGGCGGAGTTGCAGTTCCGGGACGTCGAGGCGTTCGACGCGCGCCGGGCCGTGGTCCTGGCCATCGGCGAGGGCGAGGCGTCCCGCGTGTACCGCACCGACGACGGCGGGGCCACCTGGACGGAGTCCTTCCGCAACACCGACCCGAAGGCCTTCTACGACTGCCTCACCTTCTTCGACCACCGCCACGGCCTCGCGATGAGCGACCCGGTGGACGGGAAGTTCCGCATCCTGTCGACCGGCGACGGCGGCCGGTCGTGGAAGGTGCTGCCGAGCGAGGGCATGCCGGCCGCGCAGGAGGGCGAGGCCGGATTCGCCGCGAGCGGCCAGTGTCTGGTCAGCTCCGGCCCGAAGGACGTCTGGCTCGCCACCGGCGGGGCCGCGCAGGCGCGCGTGCTGCACTCCGCCGACCGGGGACGCACCTGGACGGCCACCGCCGCGCCCCTCCCGGCGGGCGACCCGGCCCGCGGTGTCTTCGCGCTGGCCTTCCGCGACCGCGCCCATGGTCTCGCCGTCGGCGGCGACTTCACCCCCGGCCGGCCCTCGCCGAACGCCGCCGCGCACACCGGCGACGGCGGCCGCACCTGGCGCCCCGCCGGCACGCCCCCGCCCGCCTACCGCTCCGGCGCCGCCTGGCTCCCGCACCGCCGCACCGCCGCCCTCGCCGTCGGCCCCACCGGCACCGACCTCACCACGGACTCCGGCCGCACCTGGCGCACGGTCGACACCGGCTCCTACGACACCGTCGACTGCACCCCGGACCAAGGGTGCTGGGCCGCCGGCGAGAAGGGGCGGGTTGCCCGCCTGGAGCATTGAGCGCGCGGTATGCCCTGATTGTTGGCAGTGTGGGTACTCGTTCACTGAAGGCGAAAGGAAGTGAGCGGTCATGCCACGCGGTTCGAGCTCCAAGCGGGAGCGCCAGTACGAGCACATCAAGAAGAGCGCGCAGGACCGGGGCGAGAGCACCGGCCGCGCCAAGGAGATCGCCTCGCGGACGGTCAACAAGGAACGCGCCCGCTCCGGCGAGTCGAAGACGGCCAGCCGCACCTCGACGAAGGACATGTCGTCCGGCAAGCGCGGGGGCCAGCGGTCGGGCCAGGGCTCCCAGGGCCCCACCTACGACCAGCTGTACCAGGAGGCCAAGCGCCGCGGCGTCGAGGGCCGTTCCAACATGAACAAGAGCCAGCTCCAGCGCGCGCTGGGCAAGTAGTCCGCACGCCCCCGAAGGCCGGCGGACTCCCGGGTCCCGCCGGCCTTCGCGCTGCCCGGAGGCTCGGCAGCGCAGGGTTCCCGGCAGCCCCGAGGAGCAGCAGCCCCTAGGCTCAGGGGCATCATGACGACGACCGTTCGCACCCCCGAGGGCTGGCCCGCCACCGAGGAACAGGCCCGCGCCGTCCAGGACCGACTGCGCGAGCGCGTGATCCTCGACGAACCGGGGCCGCCGCCCGGAACGGGCCGTGTGACGGGGGTCGACGTCGCCTACGACGACGAGCGCGATGTCGTCGCGGCGGCCGCGGTCGTCCTGGACGCCTCCAGCCTCGACGTCGTCGCCGAGGCCACGGCGGTGGGCCCGGTCTCCTTCCCCTACGTGCCCGGACTGCTCGCCTTCCGCGAGATCCCCGCGGTCCTCGCCGCCCTCGACGCCCTGTCGTGCCCGCCCGGCCTGGTCGTCTGCGACGGCTATGGCCTCGCCCACCCCCGCCGCTTCGGCCTCGCCAGCCACCTCGGCGTCCTGACCGGCCTGCCCACGATCGGCGTCGCCAAGAACCCGTTCACCTTCACCTACGACGACCCGGACGCCCGGCGCGGCAGTACGTCGGCCCTGCTCGCCGGCGCCGAGGAGGTCGGCCGCGCCCTGCGCACGCGCCACGGCGTGAAGCCGGTCTTCGTCTCCGTCGGCCACCGGGTGACTCTTTCGAACGCCTGCGCCCACACCCTCGCGCTGACCCCCGAGTACCGCCTCCCGGAAACCACGCGCAGGGCGGACGCGCTCTGCCGGAAGGCGCTGCGGGAAACCTATTCCCCCTGATCGGCCACGCTCCAGCGGCCCACCTCGCGGTACTCCGAGTCGTAGATGACCGACCCGTCACCGGGCTTGAGCGCGTAGTGGCGCAGATTGCCGCCCCAGTACCTGAGGATCCGGCCCAGCTCGCCCGCCGGGTCCTCGGCCAACGCCGCGTCGTCCATGGTGACTTCGAGAAGGAACTTCATGCCTTCAATGGTTTCATTGAACTCCTTCTTGGCAGTTTTTCGAGCTGTCGCCAGGAGCGGAAGGCGGAAAGTCTCAAACCGGGGGGAGGGGCCTGTGCAGGGCGGGGCTCAGATCTGAGTACCGGCTCTGAGTACCTGTACGGATGCCCCGCACCCACCCCCGTCGGCAGGCTGGGGCGCATGACGACGCACCGCGCCCCCAAGCCTGTTGCCGGCCCGACCCAGACCGTCGAGCGGGCCGTCACCATAGGGCTGATCCTCGCCGTGCTGGCGGGGCTCGGCTGGATCGCCGGGATGATCTACACCATCGCCGAGTGGCCGCTGTAGGACCTTCAGCAGGCCCTTCAGCGGGCCGACGCGACGCGGAAGCGGATGCCCGCCGCGCGCAGCCGGCCGATCAGCGCGTCGCCCATCGCCACCGCCGTGGTGACCTGCCCGGCGGTCTTCGGAAGGTCGTCGAAGCCCAGGCACAGCGCCGACTCGGCGAGCATCTTCGCCGTCTCGTCGTACCCGGGATCGCCGCCCGAGACCTCCGTGAACACCCGCCGGCCGCCGCCCTCGCCCACGAAGCGCAGGGAGAACCAGCTCTTCGCCCGCTTCTCGGGGCTCGGACCGTCCCCGGGCCTGAGCCGGCCCGACAACCAGCGCCGCGCCGGCGGTACCTGGGCCGCCGCCACCAGTGCGCCGACGGCCGCGACCCCGCCCACCGCGACGGGCAGGCGCCGGACGGCCGCGTACTGCCGGTAGCGGAAGTCGGGTCCGTACCGGTCTAGGGCCGACGCCGACCGCCGTACGATCTGCGGGTCGATCGTCGGCATCGGCAGCGCCCACGCGCCCACCTCCTTGGCGAACCGCGGCGCACCCGCCGGCGCCGACGCCCGCCGGCCCACCAGCCGCGGCTCGTGCCGCCGCCGGTCCCGTGCGGCCGCCGCCATCTCCCGCTGCCGCGCGAACTGGTTGAGGGCGGAGGCGAAGGTCCCGCCCGAGAACGCCGCGTCGGCGGTCACGAAGCCCTCCACGGTCAGCGGCACGTCCTGCGGGAGCTGCTGCACGGTGAAGTACACGCCCAGGTCGTGCGGGATCGAGTCGAAGCCGGCGGCGTGCACCAGCCGTGCCCCGGTCTCCCGCGCGCGTGCGTCGTGCTTGACGTACATCAGGTCCACGAACTCGGGCTCGCCGCAGAGGTCGAGGTAGTCGGTCCCGGTGTCCGCGCAGGCGGCGACGAGCTCCTCGCCGTACGTCACGTACGGGCCGACCGTCGTGGCCACCACACGCGCCTGCTCGGCGAGGGCGCGCACCGACGCCGGGTCGGATACGTCCGCCCGCAGTACCCCGGGCTCCGCGCCGCCGGGCAGCCGCTCCCGCAGCCGCTCCAGCTTCTCCGCGCTGCGGCCCGCGATCGCCCACCGCAGCCCCTCGGGCGCGTGGGCCGCGAGGTACTCCGCGGTGAGCGCTCCGGCGAAACTCGTGGCTCCGAAGAGCACGATGTCGTACGGACGGTCCGTCGTTTTCAGCCTGCTCATGACACCCCTCGGTCGTGCAGCCCGTGCCGCTGTCGGTGGCCGAGGCTAGCGTGAGGAGTGCGGAGCGCGACGACGGGCCCGGCTGACGGCCGAACTGGACGGGAGCCGACCCGTCGGGCAGATTGCTAAGCGCTTGCTCGTTCAGCTCTTGTGAAGAGTGGAACGTGTTCTTAGCATCGCTGGTGTTACATCGGTTGTGTCACAGCACTGGGGGCTGGATGGCCACGGCAAGGACGCCAGGACAGGGCCCGCTCACCGGCGTGCGCGTCGTCGAGCTGGCCGGCATCGGGCCCGGCCCGTTCGCCGCCATGCTCCTGGCCGACCTCGGCGCCGACGTCGTGCGCGTGGACCGCCCCGGCGGCCCCGGCCTCGCGATCGACCCGGCCTACGACGTCACCAACCGCAACAAGCGCTCGGTGGTCGTGGACCTGAAGGCCCCGGGCGGGCCGGACCAGGTGCTCGACCTGGCCGCCCGCGCCGACGTCCTGGTCGAGGGCTACCGCCCCGGTGTCGCCGAGCGCCTCGGCGTCGGCCCCGAGCCCTGCCACGCCCGCAACCCGGCCCTCGTCTACGGCCGGATGACCGGCTGGGGCCAGGACGGCCCGCTCGCCGACCGCGCCGGGCACGACATCGCGTACCTCGCCCCCACCGGCACGCTCGGCATGGTCGGCCGCCCGGACGAGCCGCCGCCGGTCCCGGCCAACCTGCTCGGCGACTACGCGGGCGGCTCCCTCTACCTCGTCGTGGGCGTCCTCGCCGCCCTGCACCACGCACGGGCGACCGGCACCGGCCAGGTCGTCGACGCCGCCATCGTCGACGGCGTCTCCCACCTCGCCACGATGATCCACGGCATGCTCGCCGCCGGCGGCTGGCAGGACCGCCGCGGCGCCAACCTCCTGGACGGCGGCTGCCCGTACTACGGGACGTACGAGACGGCCGACGGCCGGTACATGGCCGTCGGCGCCCTGGAGCCGCGGTTCTACGCGGAGTTCCTCGCCCTCCTCGGCATCGAGGACCAGGCCGCCGCCCGCAAGGACGTCACCCGGTGGAGTGAACTGCGCGAACAGGTCGCCGCCCGTTTCAAGACCCGGACCAGGGACGAGTGGACGGCCGTCTTCGACGGCACCGACGCGTGCGTGGCGCCTGTGCTGTCGCTGCGCGAGGCCCCGCACCACCCGCACCTGGCCGCCCGCGGC
>NZ_MUKA01000181.1:350-537 GCF_002150735.1 Streptomyces africanus | reverse complement strand
CCCCAGGAGGTGCCGTGTTGAGCGCCAGCACGCGCCACGCCCCGGCCCGGAACGCCTGCCCGACCGTCCGCCCCTCCAGCTGCGGATGCCCGGCCACCTCCACCTCCGCGAACAGCAGCACCCGCCGCTCGACCGGAATCGCCCCCAGAATCTGCCGCCCCATCATCGCCCCGGCGAACGCGGGCGC
>NZ_MUKA01000181.1:0-317 GCF_002150735.1 Streptomyces africanus | reverse complement strand
CGGGCCGCACGGACCGTGCGTACAGCGCGGCCTCGAGGTTCGTCGTGTCCGCACTGGTCAACGCCAGCAGCGCATGCGCCCGATGGATCTTCGCGGCCTCCAGCACCCCCTCCTGCGTGACATCCCCGAGCACCACCGGCACCCGCAGCCGCCGCGCCGTGGCCATCCCCCGGGCCTCCGGGTCGGACTCGACGCACACCACGGGAATGTGCAGTTCCCGCAGCCGCGTCAGCACCCGCGTGCCGATCTTGCCGAGCCCGAGCAGCACCACATGCCCGCCGAGCCCCCGCGGCGGCTTCCGCAGGGCCGACGCGCTG
>NZ_MUKA01000180.1 GCF_002150735.1 Streptomyces africanus | reverse complement strand
GTCCGGCGGGCCCCAGCCCGGCCCCGCCGCCTCCGCCACGCCCCTCAGCGCGGGCCCCGGCGGCGGTCAGTCCTCCTGGGCGCAGCAGGTGCACCGGCTCGCCGGAGAGGGCGGCGACGAGCAGCCCGTCGCGCCCTGGAAGCCGCCGACCGAGGACATCTTCCAGGCGGCCGCGCGACGCCAGGCCTCGGCCCGCCCCGCGGGGCTCGGCAAGCGGCTGGTCGCCCGGCTGCTGGACACCCTCGTCCTCGCCGGTGTCACCGCCGGGGCCGCCGTACCGCTCGGCATCAAGGCGGCGGACCACGTCAACGAGAAGATCGACGCGGCCAAGCTCTCCGGCGAGACCGTCACGGTCTGGCTGCTCGACGGCACCACGTCGGTGTACCTCGGCATCGTCCTGGCCGTCCTGCTGCTCGTCGGCGTCGTCTCCGAGGTCCTGCCCACCGCCAAGTGGGGCCGCACTCTCGGCAAGAAGCTCATGGGTCTCGACGTGCGGGACATCGAGGGCCACGACACCCCGGAGTTCGGCGCGGCCCTGCGCCGCTGGCTGGTCTACAGCGTGCCCGGACTCCTCGTCGTCGGGATCGTCGGCATCGCCTGGTGCCTGTTCGACAAGCCGTGGCGCCAGTGCTGGCACGACAAGGCCGCGCACACGTTCGTGGCCGGCTGAGCGGCACACCCGCCTCCGGCACGGGACGGCGGCGTACCGCTGCGCACCAGGTGAATCCGTAGCTCGGACGGCCGTCTGCCGGATGCGGAGCCGGGGGGTTCGCGGTCGACTCGGGCCATGAGCAGTGAACCGCCCCCCGGCTCCGGGCAGCAGCCCCCGGAAGACGATCCGTTCAGGAAGCGGCCCCCGGGCGAGCAGCCCGGCGAGGACGCGGGCTCGCCCTACGACCCGAGATACCCGGGCGGCGGCCCCGGCGGCGGCCAGGGCGGTGACCCCTACGGCGGCGGCTCCTACCCCACCGACCCCCTCGCCGGCATGCCCCCGCTCGCCGACAGCGGCAGGCGCACGCTCGCCCGCATCATCGACATCATCCTGGTGGGTATCGTCGTCGGGCTGCTCACCTGGGGTTTCGGCGTCAACGAGTACGACGTGGACAGCGACCGCATCGAGGTCGGCAAGTCCTTCTGGCAGTCGGGGGTCGCCGCCGTCCTCTACATCGCCTACGACACCTTCCTGACCGCGCGGACCGGCCAGACCCTCGGCAAGAAACTGCTGCACATGCGCGTGGCCAACCTCGACAACGGCGCCACGCCCTCCGTGCAGAACGCGTTGATGCGCGCGGCGGTGCTGTGGATCCCGTGCTTCTTCTGCTGCTTCTGCGTCTGGCTCGTGATCTCGGGCGGCTGGAGCTTCTTCGACCGGCCCTACAAGCAGGGCCTGCACGACAAGGCGGCCAAAACGGTCGTGGTCAGCACCAATTGAGGCACGGACCCATCAACCGGAGGTAAGCAAAAGGAAGGATCAGTGGCGGTCAGGAGACCGCCCGCTCCCGCACCGGCTCCGGGGCCGGCGCGGCGACCGAGGCCCGTACGGGTTCCTCGGGCGCCGGCTGTTCCACCGCGGCCGGGCGCTTCCCGGGCAGCGGCACCGTCATGGCGACCAGCAGCCCCAGGGCGAGCGCCGCGACGGCGATGATCGCGATCCCCACGCCCGAACTCGTCTGGGACAGCAGCAGCATGGCGAGGGTCGAGAGGATGACGGTGCAGGAACCGTAGGCGAGCTGTGCGGCAGTCGGACGGGGCATGGCCATCATGTCCTCGAAAGTGGGGGTCCACGGGGGTGTCGGCCTGGCATTCCGCCGGTTTCCGGGCGTTCTGCCAAGTGACATTCTCACCGGCAGGGTGCCCGACTGGAACGAGCGGTAAGCGTGACCTAATCAACAGGGCCGGAGCACAGGGGGCGCACGGAGTCATGGCGTCCAGGTAGTGGACATATGCGCGCGCCCACCGGACGGTGGCACGTGCCTGCCCGACGTCGGAAGATGCCCGCCGGGCACCGGATCGGTTGTCCGTAAAACGAACGTCGACTCCGCATAGTGCACTTGACCTGACCAAGTCAAGGTCTGTCTTTTCTTCTAAACCTCTAGTCAAATGTCGTCACTTGACTACACGCGTTGATCACGCGCGCGCGGACCTTCCACGACCAGGACCCCTTCCTTCCGCGCGCTCGAACGCGGGGGAGGATCTCAAGTGACCAGTAGACCCTGGACGTTCAGAGCCGCCGCCATAGGCGTGGCGCTCGCGGCGGCCGCAGCCACCGGCCCCGCATACGCCGTGGCCCAGGCCGACGACACCTCCGCTCCCCGGTCCACCACCGTGGACCGGCACGACCCGGCGGACCGCCACCAAGGCGAGCACGACCTCGAAGGCCCGCTGAGCAAGACCCAGGAGGCCCAGCGGCAGGAGGCCCTGAAGCAGGTCATATCCGGCAAGTCCACGGTGAAGAACCGTGACGGGTCGAAGGTCGTCCAGCTCAAGAGCAAGAAGGGCGACAGCAAGTACGTCGAGCTCGGCCGCGAGAAGACCGACAAGATCTTCACCATCCTGGTCGAGTTCGGCGACAAGACCAGCGAGTTCGGCGGCACGCCCGGCCCGCTGCACAACCAGATAGCCGAGCCGGACCGCAAGAAGGACAACTCCACGGCCTGGCGGGCGGACTACGACCAGAAGTACTTCGAGAACCTCTACTTCGGCACCGGCAAGAACACCGAGTCGGTGAAGAAGTACTACGAGAAGCAGTCCTCCGGCCGCTACTCGGTCGAGGGCGAGGTCTCCGACTGGGTCAAGGTCCCCTACAACGAGGCCCGTTACGGCAACAACGCGTGCGGTGACACCAACTGCCCGAGCGTGTGGAACGTCGTCAGCGACGGTCTGAACGCGTGGGTCTCCCAGCAGAAGGCGGCTGGGAAGACCGACGCCGAGATCAAGGCGGACGTCAAGCAGTACGACCAGTGGGACCGCTACGACTTCGACGGCGACGGCGACTTCAACGAGTCCGACGGCTACATCGACCACTTCCAGGTCGTGCACGCCGGTGAGGACGAGTCCGCGGGCGGCGGCGCGCAGGGCGAGGACGCGATCTGGGCCCACCGCTGGTACGCCTTCGGCACCGACGCCGGCGCCACCGGCCCCGCGGACAACAAGCTCGGCGGCGCGAAGATCGGCGACACCGGCATCTGGGTCGGCGACTACACCGTCCAGCCGGAGAACGGCGGACTCGGCGTCTACGCCCACGAGTACGGCCACGACCTCGGCCTGCCGGACCACTACGACACCAGCGGCGGCGGCGACAACTCCACCGGCTTCTGGACCCTGATGTCCTCCGGCTCCTGGCTGGGCACCGGCAAGAACGAAATCGGTGACCTGCCGGGCGACATGACCGCCTGGGACAAGCTCCAGCTGGGCTGGCTCAAGTACGACACGGCGAAGGCCGCGACGAACTCCTGGCACAAGCTGGGTCTCGCCGAGTACAACACCAAGCACAAGCAGGCGCTCGTGGTCGACCTGCCGAAGAGGGCGGTCACCACCGAACTCGTCACCCCCGCCCAGGGCGCCACCCAGTGGTGGAGCGGAAGCGGCAACGACCTCAAGAACACGCTGACCCGCTCCGTCGACCTGACCGGCAAGAAGTCGGCGTCGCTGACCCTCGACGGCTGGTACGAGATCGAGGCCAACTACGACTACCTCTACGCCGAGGTCTCGACCGACGGCGGTGCCAACTGGACCGCTCTGGACGGCACGGTGGACGGCCGGCCGATTCCGCGTGACGGCAGCGACAAGCCGGCCCTGACCGGCACGGTCGACGCGTACAAGAAGCTGGCGTTCCCGCTGGACGCCTACGCGGGCCGGAAGATCGACCTGCGCTTCCGCTACCAGACCGACGGCGGCCTCGCGATGAAGGGCTTCGCGGCCGACCGGATCGCCGTGACCGCCGACGGTGCCCCCGTCTTCTCCGACGACGCCGAGACCGCGGACCCGGCCTGGAAGGCGGGCGGCTTCTCCCGCATGGGCAAGTCCTTCACCAAGGACTACGCGCAGTACTACATCGCGGAGAACCGCCAGTACGTGTCGTACGACAAGACCCTGAAGGTCGGCCCGTACAACTTCGGCTTCACCAAGACCCGTCCGGACTGGGTGGAGCACTACGCGTACCAGAACGGCCTGTTGATCTGGAAGTGGGACACCTCCCAGGCGGACAACAACACCAGCGTCCACCCGGGCACCGGTCTGGTCCTGCCGATCGACTCGCACCCGAAGGCGCTGAAGTGGTCCGACGGCACCCTGATGCGCAACCGCATCCAGGCCTACGACTCGCCGTTCAGCCTGTACCGCACCGACGGCATGACGCTGCACAACGCGGACGTCGCGACCAAGATCAAGTCGTCGAAGGGCGTCTCGGTCTTCAACGACCGCACCAGCACCTACTACGACCCGTCGAACAAGACCGGTGGCGTCAAGGTCACTGACACCAACACCAAGATCAAGATCGTCAAGGAGGCCAAGGACGGCTCGACGATCGAGCTCGAGGTCGGCCCCGCAGTGAAGTAAACCGCGTTTTCGCAGGTCAAAGCATGATCGGCGGTGACCCCCTGGCGGGTCGCCGCCGATCCGTGTTTAGGTGCGTCCTGTGGCTCTCTTATTGACACCGACCGACACGGGGGTATGACCACATGGCCGCAGGAGGTTTCTGCAAGTTGCCGAACGGCACCGTGGTGGTGGCGCTGAACCTGCCCAGCCCCGCCGCCGACGGCCCCGGCTCCGTCCGCGTACTCGTCCACGCGGCGAACCGCTCCCGAGCCCTCACCAGGCTCCGCAACCTGGGCCTGCGCGCGGTCTACCTGCGCGGCAACGCCGCCCCGCCGTCCCCCGACGAGATCACGGCCGTCCTGCACCACCCCGACGGCCTGATATGGCGCACGGCCCCTGACAACGGTGTCGTGGCGAGCCCGGACCTCGCCTTCGAACTGTGGCGCCCGATCAGAGCCCTGCTGCGCCGTCCGACGGCCCGGACCTGACCCTCGGGCGCTACCGGACTGCCGGGCTACCGGGTCACTGGACGACCGGCTTGCCGGAAAGCTCCACGCCCGCTTCCCGCAGCTCCTCCAGGGCCCGCTCGGTGGTCTCCCGGGCCACGCCCGCCGTGAGGTCGAGCAGGACGTGGGTGCGGAAGCCCTCCTTCGCGGCGTCCAGGGCCGTGGCGCGCACGCAGTGGTCCGTGGCGATGCCGACCACGTCGACCTCGGTGACCTCGCGGGAGCGGAGCCAGTCGGCCAGGGGCGTGCCGTTCTCGTCCGCGCCCTCGAAGCCGCTGTACGCCGCCGCGTACGCCCCCTTGTCGAAGACGGCGTCGACGGAGCCGGACGCGACGGCGGGGGCGAAGTTCGGGTGGAAGCCGACGCCCTCCGTGCCGGCCACGCAGTGCGCGGGCCAGGAGCGGACGAAGTCGGGGTTGGCGGAGAAGTGGCCGCCGGGGGCGATGTGGTGGTCGCGGGTGGCCACGACGTGCTGGTAGCCGGAGCCGGCCGCCTGGCCGATCAGCTCGGTGACGGCGGCAGCCACATCGGCACCGCCGGCCACCGCGAGGCTGCCCCCCTCGCAGAAGTCGTTCTGCACGTCTACGACGATCAAGGCGCGGCGCATGGTCGGTGTCCTTCGGCTATGAGGTCGGCAAGCCCGGCCGGTGAACTTCCGAGCCTATTGACATGGGGCAGGAGACGGGAGGGGCACGGGTCGGCGCATCGCCGCACACCCCCCTAGGGGGTGTCCGCAAAGTCCCGCCTGCCCTGCGGCGTCCGGCACGCCCTCTGTCGTCACCTTCCCGCCTCCCCCGCGACGCCATGCACGCCCTCTCGCCGCACCGGGCACAGACCCACGTACAACCAGCACGAGGGCCTGCGCCCGGCACTCCCCCAGCCTTCGGCCGGGGGGACCCCCAGAGCACGCACCTGACGCCGCGGGACCCGCCCTCCGGGCGGACGACGGGAATGTGACGACAGGACCTAGCTACCCGAGGCGCCGTGCGCGTACTCCGTCGGAATGACGGGCTCCCCGCGCGAGAGCTGCGTCGCCGACATCGGGAGCCCCGCGCGCGCCGCCGTGTGCCGGTCCCGCGCCGCGTCCAGCGGCTCCCGGGCGACGACCTCGCCGCCCTTGACCAGTTCCACGAGCAGCTGCCGGTCCGCGAGCTCCGCCGGCACCGGCCCGGTGCCGATCACCTCGGCCTCGGCGACCCCGTAGGAGTCCAGCCGCCGCGCGGCCCACTTGCGTCCGCCGACGGACGTCTTGCCCCCGGTGGACTTCTTCGCCACCGGCACCAGCGGCGCGTTCGGCTCCGCGGACTCGGCCCGGGCGACCAGCTTGTAGACCATCGAGGACGTCGGGTGCCCGGACCCGGTCACCAGCTGGGTGCCGACGCCGTACGCGTCCACGGGCGCCGCCGCCAGCGAGGCGATCGCGTACTCGTCCAGGTCCGAGGTCACGACGATCTTCGTGTCGGTCGCGCCCAGCTCGTCCAGCTGCTGCCGCACCCGGTGGGCCACCAGCAGCAGATCGCCGGAGTCGATCCGCACGGCCCCGAGCCCGGGTCCGGCGACCTCCACGGCCGTGCGGACCGCCTCGGCGACGTCGTACGTGTCCACCAGCAGCGTCGTGCCCCGCCCGAGTGTGTTCACCTGGGCCTGGAAGGCGTCCCGCTCGCTGTCGTGCAGCAGGGTGAAGGCGTGGGCGGAGGTGCCGACGGTGGGGATGCCGTAGCGGAACCCGGCGGCCAGGTCCGAGGTGGTCGCGAAACCGCCCACGTACGCGGCCCGGGACGCCGCCACCGCCGCCAGCTCGTGCGTGCGCCGGGCGCCCATCTCGATCAGCGGCCGGCCCCCGGCGGCCGACGACATGCGCGAGGCCGCCGCGGCGATCGCCGAGTCGTGGTTGAGGATCGACAGGATCACGGTCTCCAGCAGCACGCACTCGGCGAAGGAGCCCTCGACCCGCATGATCGGCGAGCCCGGGAAGTACACCTCGCCCTCGGGGTAGCCCCAGATGTCCCCGCTGAAGCGGTAGCCGGCGAGCCATTCGAGGGTCTGACCGCCGACGATCTCGCGCTCGCGCAGGAAGTCGAGGACGCCCGCGTCGAAGCGGAAGTTCTCCACCGCGTCCAGCACCCGCCCGGTGCCCGCCACGACGCCGTAGCGGCGCCCGTTGGGCAGGCGCCGGGTGAAGACCTCGAACACGCTCCGCCGGTCGGCCGTGCCCGCCTCCAGGGCGGCCCGCAGCATCGTCAGCTCGTACTGGTCCGTGAAGAGCGCCGTCGAGGGAACATCCACCGGCAGCCCAAGGTCCGCTGTGTTCATGACGTGAGATCGTACCCCCATTTCGTCAGTTTGACGATTTGCGGCAAGGCCCCCGGTTTCCAGGCCCATTTGTGCGACTACCCCCCTCGGGTGGCAGCATGGGCAGTGTGACGTCACCCGCGCCCCTGGAGATCGAACGGACCGAGTCGGCGGAGGAGGTATTCGCCGTACCGGAGCCGGACCTCCCCTGGGTCACCATCGTCCACAACGACCCGGTCAACCTCATGAGCTATGTGACGTACGTCTTCCAGACGTACTTCGGCTACTCCAAGGACAAGGCCACCAAGCTCATGCTCGACGTCCACCACAAGGGCCGGGCGGTCGTCTCCAGCGGCAGCCGCGAGGAGATGGAACGCGACGTGCAGGCCATGCACGGCTACGGCCTGTGGGCCACCCTCCAGCAGGACCGCAAGTAGGCCAGCTCCCCGCCCAGCAGCGAAAAGGCGTTCATGCCCGGAACCTTCGAACCGCTTCCCGGCGGCGGCGCTGCCGTCGCCCTCGACGACGTCGAGATCTCCATCATCCGGTCGCTGGCCGTCCAGCTCCTGGAGCTCATCGGCCCCGGCCCGGCCGAGGACGCCCCCGACGACCCGCTCGCCGAGCTGTTCGCGGAAGGCCCGAGCGAGCCGCCCGCCGACCCGGTGCTCAGGCGCCTGTTCCCGGACGCCTACAGCGACCCCGAGCAGCCCGCCTCGCCCCGGGACGCCGAGGAGCAGCGGGCGTACTCCGCCGAGTTCCGCCGCTACACGGAGAACGACCTGCGGGCCGGCAAGCGGGACAACGCCCTCGCGGTGATCCGCTCCCTGGACGCGCTCTCCTCGGCCTCGGCCGGCGAGGGCGGCGCGGTGCTGAAGCTGTCGGTGGAGGAGTCCCAGCAGTGGCTGTCGGCCCTGAACGACCTGCGGCTCGCGATCGGCTCGCGGCTGGAGATCACCGACGAGGAGGACACCGACCTCCTCTACCGCCTCCCGGACGAGGACCCGCGCAAGCCGATGGTGATGGCCTACCTGTGGCTGGGCGGACTCCAGGAGACGCTGGTCGGAACCCTTATGCCCTGATCCGTGCAGGTTCTGTGACCGCCGGGTGACCGCTCGGTGTTCGCTCAGAGGACGCTCAAATCCGGATAACGATCGCGTCACCGTGCTCGCCTTCTATGCCGCGGTGGGCTGCGTTTTGTCCGGTTTCCCTGTGTAGTGCGTCACAATCCCCCCGGGTGATCAGTGGTGCGGCCGTGATAAATCTTCACGACCGCCCGGCCGACACCACCCGAATGTCCGGCCGGGTGCGCCACCGAGCCGACGACCGTCGGCCAGGCACCGCTCCATTCATCCGGGGGGATCGAGACCCGATCCGAGGCCGACGAAGGTCCGGGTCGGCATGGAGAAAGGCGCACCACACATGACCTCTGCGCAGGTCGACACGGAAAACGTCCCCGAAGAGGGGTACGAGCGCGGACTCGGCAGTCGCCAGGTCCAGATGATCGCGATCGGCGGCGCCATCGGCGTCGGCCTCTTCATGGGTGCCGGAGCGAACATCGCCAAGGCCGGCCCCAGCATCATCCTCATGTACGCCCTCGCGGGCGTAGTCATCTTCTTCATCATGCGGGCGCTGGGCGAACTGCTCCTCTACCGGCCCGTCTCCGGCTCCTTCGCCGAGTACGCACGCGAGTTCCTCGGCCCCTTCTTCGGGTTCGTCACGGGCTGGACGTACTGGCTGATGTGGGTGGTCACCGGCATGGCCGAACTGACGGCCGCCGCGATCTACATCAACTTCTGGTTCCCGGAGATCCCGCAGTGGGTCAGCGCCCTGGTGTTCCTCGTGGTGCTCTTCGGCGTCAACCTGATCTCCGTCAAGATCTTCGGCGAGGTCGAGTTCTGGTTCTCGATGATCAAGGTCACGGCCATCATCGGCATGATCGTCATCGGTCTCGGCGTGCTCACCCTCGGCTTCTCCGACGCCGGTGACACCGCCACCGTCTCCAACCTCTGGTCGCACGACGGCTTCTTCCCGAACGGCATCGGCTCCAGCCTGATGACGCTCCAGGGCGTCATGTTCGCCTACCTCGCCGTCGAGCTCGTCGGCGTCACCGCGGGCGAGTCCGAGAACCCCGAGAAGACCCTGCCCAAGGCCATCAACACCCTGCCCTGGCGCATCATCGTCTTCTACGTCGGCGCGCTGCTGGTGATCCTCTCCGTCGTCAAGTGGACCGAGTTCTCCGCCGGCGAGAGCCCGTTCGTCCACGCCTTCGGCGAGATCGGCATCCCGCTCGCCGCGGGCATCGTCAACTTCGTGGTGCTCACCGCGGCCCTGTCGTCCTGTAACTCGGGCATGTACTCGACCGGCCGGATGCTGCGCGACCTGGCCGCCAACAGCGAGGCGCCGCAGGCGTTCGGCAAGCTCAACGCCCGCAAGACGCCCGCCGTCGGCATCACGGTCTCCGTGGCGCTCATGGGCATCGGCGTCGTCCTGAACTACGTCGTCCCGGAGAAGGCGTTCCTCTACGTCACCTCCGTCGCCACCGCGGCCGGCATCTGGACCTGGATGATGATCCTGGTCAGCCACATCCGCTACCGCGCCGCCGTCGACGCGGGCCGGCTGCGCGCCTCGGCCTTCCCCGCCCCCGGCGGGGCGCTCTTCAGCTGGGTCGCGCTCCTCTTCCTCGTCGGCGTGACCTGCATGATCGCGTACGACAAGGACGCGCGGGTCTGCCTGTACGTCGCGGCCGGCTGGGCCGTCGCCCTGGCCATCGGCTGGGCGGTCCTCAAGAGCCGCAACCCGCAGATCGCCGAGCGCCGCGACCCGGAGTTCGAGAAGGTCGGCTGACCACCCCGCCAGGACGTCCAGCCGCCGGGAGTACTCGTGGCACCCCCGGCGGCTGCCGCTCAGGATGTCCGGCATATGGGCCGTTCCGTACCATCCATCGGTACGGAACGGCCCTTCTGCTTATCCTGACGAACATGCTGACCATCACCCAGGCCCTCGTCGACCAGATCGTCGCCCACGCGCGCAAGGACCACCCCGACGAGGCGTGCGGCGTGATCGCGGGCCCCGCGGGCTCGGACCGCCCCGAGCGCTTCATCCCCATGCTCAACGCGGCCATGTCCCCCACGTTCTACGAGTTCGACTCCGGCGACCTGCTCAAGCTCTACCGCGAGATGGACGACCGTGACGAGGAGCCGGTGGTGATCTACCACTCCCACACGGCGACCGAGGCCTACCCCTCCCGCACCGACATCTCCTACGCCAACGAGCCCGGCGCGCACTACGTCCTCGTCTCCACGGCCGACACCGACGGGGCCGGAGAGTTCCAGTTCCGCTCCTTCCGGATCGTCGAGGGCGAGGTCACGGAGGAGGAGGTCGAGATCGTCGAGGCGTACTGAGCGGATATGGACGGGGCTGAACAGGCCGGTCTCACTCTCCGGCCCGAAATCGTCCGCGATGTGGGATCACATTCCAGAACCCGGACCGGGAATCGATACGATGAGCCCATGGTTTTCCACGACGTGAGCGACAAGACGCCGGGCACGCTGCTCGTTGCGCGGCTGCACGTCGACCTGTGCAGGCTCGCCAGCGCCATCTGTTGACGCCGACCCCTGCCGCCGTACGGCCGTGAGCCGCGGCGCTGCACACACGCACCACCCCGCTGTTCCTGCGCTGCCGCGCGCCCGACTGACTACTCCCGACAGGAGCCCTGAGCCATGGCCATCGAGGTCCGCATCCCGACCATCCTCCGCCAGTACACCGACGGTCAGAAGGCGGTGGAGGGCAGCGGTGACACCCTCGCCGAGCTGTTCGCCGACCTCGAGACGCGGCACGCCGGCATCCAGGCCCGCATCGTCGAAGGCGACCAGCTGCGCCGCTTCGTCAACGTCTACCTGAACGACGAGGACGTGCGCTTCCTCGACGGCATCAACACCAAGCTGACGGACGGCGACAACATCACGATCCTGCCGGCCGTCGCCGGCGGCATGGTCTGATCACCGATGCGATACGACTCACCCCTGGCCGCGGTCGGCAACACCCCCCTGGTGCGCCTGCCGCGGCTGTCGCCGTCCGCCGACGTCCGCATCTGGGCGAAGCTGGAGGACCGCAACCCGACCGGATCGGTCAAGGACCGCCCCGCCCTGTACATGATCGAGCAGGCGGAGAAGGACGGCCGCCTGACCCCGGGTTGCACCATCCTGGAGCCGACGTCCGGCAACACCGGCATCTCCCTGGCCATGGCGGCGAAGCTAAAGGGCTACCGCATCGTGTGCGTGATGCCGGAGAACACCTCGCAGGAACGGCGCGACCTGCTGGCCATGTGGGGCGCCGAGATCATCTCCTCCCCGGCCGCGGGCGGCTCCAACACCGCCGTGCGCGTCGCCAAGGAGCTCTCGGCCGAGCACCCGGACTGGGTGATGCTCTACCAGTACGGCAACCCGGACAACGCGGGCGCCCACTATGCGACGACGGGCCCCGAGATCCTCGCGGACCTGCCCTCCGTCACCCACTTCGTGGCGGGCCTCGGCACCACCGGCACACTCATGGGAGTGGGCCGCTACCTGCGCGAACACAAGCCGGACGTCCAGATCGTCGCCGCCGAACCGCGCTACGACGACCTGGTCTACGGCCTGCGCAACCTCGACGAGGGCTTCGTCCCCGAGCTGTACGACGCCTCGGTCCTCACCAGCCGCTTCTCGGTCGGCTCGGCCGACGCGGTCACCCGCACCCGCGAACTGCTCCAGCAGGAGGGCATCTTCGCCGGCGTCTCCACGGGCGCCGCGCTGCACGCGGCGATCGGCGTCGGCAAGAAGGCCGTCAAGGCCGGCGAACAGGCCGACATCGTCTTCGTCGTCGCCGACGGCGGCTGGAAGTACCTGTCGACCGGCGTCTACACGGCGACCACGACGGAAGAGGCCATCGAAACGCTCCAGGGCCAGCTCTGGGCGTAACCCGACGGCAGACCACCCAAGGAAGGGCCGGAGTGAGAACTCCGGCCCTTGTGCGTGTCACCCGGCCAGATACCGGACCTGGTCCCACAACGCCGGGTCCACCACCCCGATCCGCCGCCTGAAGCCCCACACCGGGACCTCCCGCAGCTCATCCGTCTCCAGGAAGCTCGCCCGGCCCTGGGAGTCGCCGACCGAGCCCGGAGGCAGGGGGATCACGCCGGTGCGCTCGTGCCGGAACCGGGTGGTGATCTTCGCGACCGTCGCCCGCTCCCCGCGCACCGCCAGCACCAGGCACGGCCGGTCCTTCGTGCGCGCCTCGTCCTCGTAGGGGACGTCCGCCCACCAGATCTCCGCCGGCTGCGGCAACCCCGCCACCGCCGCGGCCGCGGCCGCCGTCCGGCCCCGCCGCGCCGACGACCGCCGCCCCCAGCCGTCGACGAGCGTGGCGACGAGCGCGAGCAGTACCACCGCGGCGAGCGCCAGCCACCAGGACGTGTCCATACTGAGACGTTACCGGCGCCATCCCTCCCCCGCGCCCCTCTCCCGAGGATCACCCCCCGGCGCTGCCAGCCGAACCGGTGACAGCACAGGTGAGTTCGCCCACAACAGCCCTTGGCGGAGGAGCTACCGGAGGTTTTGCGCCTTACGCTCGACGCACCGCACGACCCCCGACGCCCCTCTCAGACATTTCCCGCCAGCGGAGGTTTCTGCTACATGAAGCTCACCGTCGTCGGCTGCTCGGGGTCGTTCCCGTCCGCGGAATCGGCCTGCTCGAGCTACCTCGTCGAGGCCGACGGCTTCCGGCTGCTCCTCGACATGGGCAACGGTGCCCTGGGCGAGTTGCAGCGCCACTGCGGTCTCTACGACCTCGACGCGATCTTCCTCAGCCATCTGCACGCCGACCACTGCATCGACATGTGCGCGTACTTCGTCGCGCGCTACTACCGCCACGACGGCGGCCGCTGCGACCCGCTCCCCGTCTACGGACCGGAAGGCACGGAACACCGGCTGACCACCGCCTACGCGGACACCCCCTCCGCCTCCTCCATGAGCGAGGTCTTCGACTTCCACACGGTCAAGCCGTCCACCTTCGAGATCGGTCCCTTCACGGTGCACACCGAGCGGGTGGCCCACCCCGTGGAGGCGTACGGCATCCGCGTCGAACACGACGGCAGGACCCTGACGTACTCCGGCGACACCGGCGTGAGCCCCGCGCTGGACGAACTCGCCCGGGACGCCGACCTGTTCCTGTGCGAGGCGGCGTTCACGCACGGCAAGGAGAACATCCCCGACCTGCACCTCAACGGTCGCGAGGCGGGCGAGACGGCGGCCCGGGCAGGGGCCCGGCGCCTCGTCCTCACCCACATCCCGCCGTGGACGGACCCGCAGGCCAACCTGGACGACGCCCGCGCGGTGTACGACGGTCCGGTGGCCCTCGCGGCGCCCCGGCAGACGTACGAACTCTGAGCACCCGAGCACGACGAGGCCCCGGAACCGAAGCGGTTCCGGGGCCTTCAGCGTGTGCGGCGTGTGCGGGCTACTTCGCCTCCGCCTTCTGCAGCTCGGCGAGTTCCTCGTCGGACTCGCGGCCCGGCGTCGGCAGGTTGAACCTGGTGATCGCGAAGCGGAAGACCACGTAGTAGACCGCCGCGAAGCACAGGCCCACCAGGGCCAGGCCCCACGGGTTGGTCGCGATGCCCAGGTTCAGGAAGAAGTCCACCGCACCGGCCGAGAAGCCGAAGCCGTCCTTCATCCCCAGGGCCCAGGTCAGCGCCATCGAGACACCGGTGAGCACGGCGTGGATCGCGTACAGCACCGGGGCGATGAACATGAAGGTGAACTCGATCGGCTCGGTGACGCCCGTGACGAACGAGGTCAGCGCGAGGGAGATCATCATGCCGCCGACGACCTTGCGGCGCTCGGGCCGGGCGCAGTGCACGATCGCCAGGCAGGCGGCCGGCAGGGCGAACATCATGATCGGGAAGAAGCCGGTCATGAACTGTCCGGCGCTCGGGTCGCCCGCCAGGAACCGCGCGATGTCGCCGCTCTTGCCCTCGTAGGTGCCGGCCTGGAACCAGGGGAAGGAGTTCAGCAGGTGGTGCATGCCGATCGGGATCAGCGCGCGGTTGGCGACACCGAAGATGCCCGCGCCGACGGCCCCGGAGCCCACCAGCCACTCGCCGAGGTTGTGCAGGGCCGTGCCGAGGACCGGCCATATGTAGCCGAAGACGATGCCGATGACCAGGCCCGCGAAGGCCGACAGGATCGGCACCAGGCGGCGGCCGCCGAAGAAGCCCGCCCAGTCGGGCAGCTTGGTGCGGTAGAAGCGCTGGTAGAGCAGGGCGACGACGAGGCCCATCACCACACCGCCGAGCACCTTGGCGTCCACCGGCGCGTCCGTCATGACGACCTTGCCGTCGACCGCCGTCGCCACCTTGGGCAGGTTCGGGTCGGTGAACGTGGCCAGCACGTTCTTGAAGACCAGGTAGCCGACGACGGCGGCGAGAGCGGTCGAGCCGTCCGACTTCTTCGCGAAGCCGATCGCGATGCCCACGGCGAACAGCAGCGGCATGTTGTCGAGGATCGCGTTGCCGCCCGCGGTCATGAAGCCCGCGATCTTGGTGATGAACTCCGGGAACGACTCCCGCCCCAGCATGTCGGTGTTGCCGAGGCGGACCAGGAGCGCGGCGGCCGGCAGCACGGCGACGGGCAGCATGAGGCTGCGGCCGATACGCTGCAGGACCGCCATCACCGCAGACCCCTTCCTCGGGCTCGCGGGCGCGGCTGTGGCTGTGGACATGAACTTCCTCCATGGGGCACGGCGCCGCCCAGGAAGAGTTCGACGGGGGACGGCGGCGTCTCAAAAGGGGAACGCGGTCTCCACCGCGCGACCTCCACCAGTGAGTGGTGTAGACCAGTTGTAGCACGGTAGGCCGAACGAGTGGAACCCACGAATTCCGCCCGCCTGCGACGAACCGGAGGCCACGGCCCCCGGCCCCTTTGTGAAGAGGCGGGCTCGTGGTGTAGACCTGTTGCGCCCACTGTGGGTTACTGCGACAAAGCGGTTCGATCAGGGAGAACGAACATGGCCACAAAGGCTGAGAAGATCGTTGCCGGGCTCGGCGGCATCGACAACATCGAAGAGGTCGAAGGCTGCATCACCCGCCTGCGGACCGAGGTCGTGGACCCCTCCAAGGTCGACGAGACCGCCCTGAAGGCCGCCGGCGCCCACGGCGTCGTCAAGATGGGCACCGCCATCCAGGTCGTCATCGGCACCGACGCCGACCCCATCGCCGCGGAGATCGAAGACCTGATGTGAAGCGCGGGGATCGTCCCGGGCTTCAACCCCTGACAGACCCCCGAGGCCGACCGTACGGGCCCCTCCCCACCGCGGGAGGGGCCCCTTCCGCAGGTACGGATAGGCTCAGCGGCATGTCTCGAATCGACGGCCGCACCCCCCAGCAACTCCGCCCGATCACCATCGAACGCGGCTGGAGCAAGCACGCCGAAGGCTCCGTCCTCGTCTCCTTCGGCGACACCAAGGTCCTCTGCACCGCCTCCGTCACCGAAGGCGTCCCGCGCTGGCGCAAGGGCAGCGGTGAAGGCTGGGTCACCGCCGAGTACTCCATGCTGCCGCGCGCCACCAACACCCGCGGCGACCGCGAGTCCGTCAAGGGCCGCATCGGCGGCCGCACCCACGAGATCAGCCGCCTCATCGGCCGCTCGCTCCGCGCCGTCATCGACTACAAGGCACTCGGCGAGAACACCATCGTCCTCGACTGCGACGTTCTCCAGGCCGACGGCGGCACCCGCACGGCAGCCATCACGGGCGCCTACGTCGCCCTGGCCGACGCCGTCGCCTGGGCCCAGCGCAAGAAGCTGATCAAAACCGGCCGCCAGCCCCTCACCGGCACCGTCAGCGCCGTCTCCGTGGGCATCGTCGCCGGCGTCCCCCTCCTCGACCTCCGCTACGAGGAAGACGTCAAGGCCGACACCGACATGAACGTCGTCTGCACCGGCGACGGCCGCTTCGTCGAGGTCCAGGGCACCGCCGAGGCCGAACCCTTCGCCCGCGACGAACTGAACGCCCTCCTCGACCTCGCCGTCGCCGGCTGCACAGAACTCGCCGCCCACCAGCGCACCGCGCTTGATACCGTCCTCGAAAAGTAAAGGACGCACCAAGACGGGTGCTCGGCACGGGCAACCGCGCCGAGCACACTCGCGTCTGAAGGAGTACGGGCGCACGGCTCATCCCTGTGCGTCCGGCCAGCCACACGGGCCGCCCGGCCCGACCGACGAGAGGGACCGCTCCATGGCCGCGAGCCGCCGACGCCGCACCGCAGCCGTCGCCGCCACCCTGGCGGCCGTCGCGCTGACCGCCGGACTCACCACCGGCTGCGCCGCCGTCGACAAGGCGCTGGACTGCGTCCAGACCGCCGACGCCATCGCCGACAGCGTCACGGAACTCCAGCAGGCCGTCGACAACGCCGCGAACGACCCGACGCAGCTCGACGAGTCCCTCGACTCCATCGACAAGAACCTCACCAAGATCGGCGACAAGACCGACAACGCGGACGTCAACAAGGCCGTCGACGACCTCAACAAGGCCGTCGGCAACGTCCGTACGGCGGTCAAGAACGGCGACGAGACACCCGACATCAGCCCGGTCACGGACGCGGCGGGCGAACTGACCAAGGTCTGCACGCCGTAGCGCTGCGCTGGCTGGGCCGGGCTTCTCGTCTGCCGGGTTTCGGTCGGGGCCAGATGCGGGTCCGTCGTGGTTGATCGCGCCCACGCGGCGGAGCCGCATATGTCACAGCCCCGCGCCCCTGACGGGGCGCGTCCTGGGCCCGGCAATACTGGGGGCCATGAGTCGTCTGATCCTCGCCACTCGTAACGCCGGAAAGATCACCGAGCTCCGGGCGATCCTCGCCGAAGCCGGGCTGCCGCACGAACTCGTCGGCGCCGACGCCTACCCGGACATCCCCGACGTCAAGGAAACCGGCGTCACCTTCGCGGAGAACGCGCTGCTGAAGGCCCACGCCCTGGCCCGGGCGACGGGCCTCCCGGCCGTCGCCGACGACTCGGGCCTCTGCGTCGACGTCCTCAACGGCGCCCCCGGCATCTTCTCCGCCCGCTGGTCCGGCCGCCACGGCGACGACAAGGCCAACCTGGATCTCCTCCTCGCCCAGCTCTCCGACATCGCCGAGGAACACCGTGGCGCCCACTTCGCCTGCGCGGCGGCACTGGCCCTGCCGGACGGCACGGAGCGGGTGGTGGAAGGCCAACTGCGCGGAGTCCTCCGCCACGAGCCGACCGGCACGCACGGCTTCGGCTACGACCCGATCCTCCAGCCGGAGGGCGAGACCCGGACCTGCGCGGAACTGACTCCGCAGGAGAAGAACGCGATCAGCCATCGGGGGGAGGCGTTCCGGGCGTTGGTGCCGGTGGTGCGGGAGCTGCTCGGCTGACGGCATGGAGAAGGGCGCCCCACTGAGTGGTGCGCCCTTCGTGGATGAGCCCGGTGGGACTCGAACCCACGACACACCGGACCTAAACCGGCGCCCTCTTGCCTGCTGGGGTACGGGCCCACAGCGCTGCCTACTCTACTTGGCCTGGCGGACCGCTCGGCGGCCTCCTCGGCACCACGTCCTGGTGATCGCGTGGCAATTCGAGCACAGCAGCCGCAGGTTTTCGCGCCGGTCGTCGCTCCAGTACCCGTTGATGTGATCGACCTCCAGCGTCATGGACTTGCCGAGCCACTCGGGGCCGATGCCACACCGTGCGCACCGCTCAGGCACGCCAACGGCTGCGAGCGCGCGGCGCAACAGCGAGGTGCTGGTCCTGCGCTCGCCGTCGTGCCGGACCAAAATCTCCTCGGGGCGCTTGGCCGGGATGGTTCCCGGTTTGCCCCGGTTGTGTGCCTGTCCCAGAAAATGCGCCGTGTCGATGTGCTGCTGGCTGATCCACTGGCGCACCATCGCTCGCTGCCCGCCGTTGTCCGGCCGTCCAAGGTGCCGCAGCACCTCTGCGAGGGAGACGGACTGGGCGACGGCGATGCGCAGTTCCTCGGGAGTGGGCCGGGCTCGCCGCCTGCTCATGAGGCACGTTCCTTCGCGCGTCCCTTGCCCCGTCCTCTGTAACTGTCCGCTGTGGAATGGCAGTTGGGGCAGAGCAAGCGCAGGTTGTCGATGCGGTTGTTGCGCCAGTCGCTGTCGATGTGATCGACCTCGAGCGGCAGTGGTTCGCCGCGCCACACCGCCTCGACCCCGCAAAGGGAGCAGCGTTCTTCCACTCCCTGCCCGAGCATTGCCCGCTTGAGTCGATTACTCGCAATGCGCCGGGCGCTGTCGGACGGTTGCTTGACGAGCAGACTTCCTGGCCTCCGTCGAGGCTTACCGCGCCCCGTCACCTGGAAGTGCGACGTGTCGATCCCGTACGCCTTGATTTTGCGGCTGATGTGCGTGTGATGCCCCCCGACCACCTCCAGCCCGAGGTGCCGCAGGACCTCGACCATGTTCGTCGACGCCGCCACCGCCCGCTCAAGGACATCCCTCGTCCACTTCACCCCCTCCCGCTCGAAGTGCGACACGTCCACCCCCAGCTTCTTCATCCGCCCGTGCACATACCGCCGCGTAGAACTCTTCGGATCCACCCCCAGCCGCACCAACGCCTCAGACAACGTCCGCGCCCCCCGAGCCGCCTCCTCCAGCCGCTCCCTGGTGTACGCACTCGCCCCCATCGCGCCCCTCCGTCACTCCACCCTCGACCACCCATTCGTGATCTCGCACGGAGTAACGAACCGTTTATCGGACAGTCACGCCCGAAATGCGGAACGGCTCGTACCGGACCACTCCGGTACGAGCCGTTCCAGAAATCGGGCAGGGGACCTCAGATCCCCAGATCCTTGATGATCTTCGCTACGTGACCCGTCGCCCGGACGTTGTACAGCGCGCGCTCGACCTTGCCCTCCTCGTCCACGACGATCGTGGAGCGGATGACGCCCATGTAGGTCTTGCCGTAGTTCTTCTTCTCGCCGAAGGCGCCGTAGGCGTCCAGGACCCGCTTGTCCGGGTCGGCCAGCAGCGTGACCTTCAGGGACTCCTTGTCGCGGAACTTGGCCAGCTTCTCGGGCTTGTCGGGGGAGATGCCGATGACGTCGTAGCCCGCGCCCGTCAGCAGCTCCAGGTTGTCCGTGAAGTCGCAGGCCTGCTTGGTGCAGCCGGGGGTGAGGGCGGCCGGGTAGAAGTACACGATGACCTTGCGGCCCTTGTGGTCCGACAGGGACACCTCGGTGCCGTCGGCGTCGGGCAGGGTGAAGGCGGGGGCCACGTCCCCCGGCTGGAGTCGCTCGCTCATCGGACCAGCCTAACCGGGGGTCGGGACAGTGCTATGAGCCGTGGAGCTGACAGACTGTCCGGCACAGGCTTCATACCGACTTCGGAGGCGACACGGTGGCGGACACGGCGGACACCAGGACCCCGGCGCAGATCGAGGCGGACATCAGGCGCCGCCGCGCGACCCTGGCCGAGACCCTCGACGAGATCGGGGTGCGGGTGCACCCGAAGACCATCGTCGGGGACGCCAAGGCCAAGGTCGCGTCCAACATCGATCACACCCTCGGGCGGGCGTACGTGGAGGTCAACCGGGCCGTCACGGACGTGCGCGCCCGGTTCGTGGACGAGGACGGGGCGCCGCGGCTGGAGCGGGTCGTGCCCCTCGCGCTCGTCGTCGTCGGCGTGGTCGGGCTGCTGGCCGTCAGCACGCGGCGGCGCAAGGGCTGACCCGACCGCGTACGTCCACGGGGAAGACAGGTAGGTTTCAAGGCGTGAGCGCCAAGAGAAACGAGCACAGCACCCATCCCGACAAGCTGCCCATCCGGATGCTGCACGACCGCGTACTCGTGCGGCAGGACACCAGCGAGGGCGAGCGGCGTTCCGGCGGCGGCATCCTGATCCCCGCCACGGCGGCGGTCGGCCGGCGGCTGGCCTGGGCCGAGGTCGTCGCGGTGGGGCAGAACGTACGGACCGTGGAGCCGGGCGACCGGGTTCTGTTCGATCCGGAGGACCGCGCCGAGGTCGAGGTGCGCGGTATCGCGTACGTGCTCATGCGCGAGCGTGATCTGCACGCCGTGGCCGCGGACCGGTTCGAGGGCTCGGAGGACTCGACGGGCCTGTATCTGTAGATCCGGCAGCAGCACCCGAAGGGGCCGGTGACGAGAGTCACCGGCCCCTTCCGCGCTGCTTTGTTACGTTGGAGGAACCCCCGACGAGACGCGCCGTACCGGGACGAAGGCAAAGACGACGCACCACACCGTCAGCCCGTTTCCCGGAGGTGCCCGTCATGGCCTGGGTTCTGCTCGTCGTCGCCGGTCTGCTCGAAGTCGGCTGGTCCGTCGGTATGAAGTACACCGACGGGTTCACGCGCCCGCTGCCCAGCGTTCTCACCGGCGCCGGCATCGTCGCCAGCATGCTGTTGCTGTCCCGGGCCGCCAGGACCCTGCCCATCGGTACCGCCTACGGCGTGTGGGTGGGCATCGGGGCGGCCGGTGCGGCGGTGTTCGGCATGGCCGTGCTGGGGGAGCCGGCCACCGCCGCCCGGATCTTCTTCGTGTGCCTGCTGCTGGTCGCCGTCGTGGGGCTGAAGGCGACCAGCGGTCACTGATCTATTCGCGGCGGGCGCCCTGCGGGACCACGCCCCAGCCGGGGCCCGTCGGGCCGCCCGTCGCGCCGCCGTCGGACGCGTCGCCGCCGCCTTCCGTCGTGCCGCCGTCGGTCGTGCCGCCGTCGGTGGCGGTGCCGCCGTCCCCGGTCCCGCCGTCCGCGGTGCCGCCGCCGGTCGGGGACTCGCCGCCCGTGCCGCCGTCGGTGGTGCCGCCGTCGGTCTGGCCTTCGGTCTGCCCCTCGGGTGCGCTCGGGGACTGGCCGGGCGTCTGGGTGCCGGTCTCCTGGCCGCCGGTGGATGTGCTGCCGCCGTCGGTGGTGCCCGTGGTCGGGTCGGCCGGGGGCTCGGTGTCGGGGGCCTGGGAGACGTCGGCGCCGGGCTGGAGCCTGAGGTCGAAGTCCTTGACGGGCTTGCCCTTGAGGGCGTCCTGGGTGAACTGCGTCCAGATCTCCGCGGGCGGCCCGCCGCCGTTGACGCGGTCCAGGCCCATCACTCCGTACAGCGATTTGTGGGCGGCGGTGACCGGGTCCTGGCCCATGACGGAGACGACCGTGGCCAGGTCGGGGGTGTAGCCCGCGAACCAGGCCGCCGTGTCCTCCTCGGCGGTGCCGGTCTTGCCGGCGACGGGGCGGCCCGCGCCCTGTGCGGCGGAGGCCGTGCCGTTCTGGACGACGCTCTGCAGCATCGAGGTGGTGGTGTCGGCGGCTTCGCGGCTCACGGCCTGCCGGGTGCGCCGCTCGGGCAGGTCGACCGGCGCGCCCTCCTTGGTGACCTTCTTGACCATCGTGTACGTGCCGTGCCGGCCGTGATTGGCGAGCGTGGCGTACGCCTCCGCCATGTCGAGGACGCTGGCGGTGGCCGTACCGAGCGCGATGGCGGGGCCGTCGGCGAGGTCGGGGGTGTTCTCGGGGATGCCGAGGTCGATCGCCGTCTGCTTGACCTCCGGGGGGCCGACGTCGGCCGCCATCTGTGCGTACACCGAGTTGACGGAGCTGTCGGTGGCCTCGGTGACGGTGATGTCGCCGTAGGAGTGCTGGTCCTCGTTCTCGGGGGCGTAGGGGTCGCCGGTCCAGCCCTGGACGGGGCGCTTGTTGGTGCCGTCGTAGATCGTGTTCGGGGTGATCATGCGGCCGTCCTGGGTCTCCGAGTGGTTCTCGACGGCGGCGGTGAACACGAACGGTTTGAAGGTGGAGCCGACCTGGAAGTCCCTGCGGGTGGCGTTCGGGGTGTACTGCTTGACGTAGTCGATGCCGTTGTACATCGCCACGACCTCGCCGGTCTTGGGGTCGACGGAGGCGCCGCCCGCGCGGACGTAGCGGTCGACCTTGTTGTTCTTCTTGTCGAGCTTGTCGATCAGCTTGTCGTTGACGGCCTTCACGAACGCGTCCTGCCGGGGCTTCTGGAGCGTCGTGGTGATGCGGTAGCCGCCCGCGTCGAGCTGCCCCTCGTCGATGATCTTGTTCTGGGTGAGGTAGTCCTTGACGGTCCGCACGATGTAGCCGCGCTGTCCCGACATGCCGGTGGACAGGGTGGAC
Organism: Streptomyces africanus; assembly: GCF_002150735.1. Classification (GTDB taxonomy): domain Bacteria; phylum Actinomycetota; class Actinomycetes; order Streptomycetales; family Streptomycetaceae; genus Streptomyces; species Streptomyces africanus. The sequence goes on along the minus strand of NZ_MUKA01000180.1, from coordinate 4,669 downwards.
TCCTTCGGCACCGGGAACTTCATGCCGGCGCGCTTCGACTCGCTGAGCCAGCCCTTCTTGACCATGCCGTCCAGGACGTAGTTCCAGCGGGCTTCGGCGGCCTTGCGGTTCTCGGGGTGGGCGACGACGTCGTACTGGCTGGGCGCGTTGACGAGCGCGGCGAGGTAGGCGGAGCGGGCCGGGTCGAGGTCCGTGGCGTCCGTGCCGTAGTAGGCCTGGGCGGCGGCCTGGATGCCGTAGGCGTTGCGGCCGAAGTAGCTGGTGTTGAGGTAGCCCTCGAGGATGTGGTCCTTGCTGACCTCGCGGTCCAGCTTGATCGCGATGAAGAATTCCTTGGCCTTGCGCGTGATGGTCTGGTCCTGGCGCAGGTAGTAGTTTTTCACGTACTGCTGCGTGATCGTGGAGCCGGACTGCTTGCCCTTGCCGAGGGCGGTGTTCCAGGCCGCGCGGAGCATGGCCTTGGGGTCGACGGCGGACTCGGTGTAGAAGTCGCGGTCCTCGGCGGCCAGGATCGCGTGCTGGGCGTCCTTGGAGATCCGCGGGAGGGTGACGTTCTCCCGGTTGATCTCGCCGTCGCGGGCGATCACCGAGCCGTCCGCGTACAGGTAGACGTTGGCCTGCTTGGTGGCGAGCGCGTTGGCCGGCGGGATCTGCACCAGTGAGTAGCCGAGGAAGAAGCCGCCGACCAGCAGCAGGGCGCCGATGATGAACGCGCCGAGCGTCATGCGCCAGGTCGGGATGATCCGGCGCCAGCCGGTGCGCTTGGGTTTCCCGGCAGGCGTGGCCTGCGGCGTGGCCGGGTCGCCGTCCGCCTGCGGCTCTCTCGGTGCCCAGCCCGGTGTCGGCTGCTGCGGCTGCGGCTCGTCACTCATGTCGTGCTCGGACTCCTGTTTCGCGTCGTACGTCGTTCCCGTACGTCTCTGCTCGCTCTTGCGCCCCTGTGATGAAGACTGTCCCATCCGGCGATCAGTTCCCTGACCGAGGGCCGTGTCGAAAGCCGGGCGGCGCGCGGGCGGACGCCCAGCCGAACGCAGGGTGAAGTGAGCCGTCCTGCGCGCCTGTTCGGAGCGCGATCTTGCGTGCGCGAGTTTCGCCTGAAGGGGACACGGCGACGATGCGACTGCTCGCCCTGGCCACGGGCGCCTCGGCCCACGCGGACGCAACGGATCGTACCGTCTGGGCCGGTGCGCACTCGCCCCGCGGCGCCCGATCCGGTCCTCGAAAATGCGTGGCACGCGTGATCGCCGGTCCACTAGGCTCCTGCGCTTCGGTGCCCGGCGGCGAGGAGGGCTGTGGATGTGGGCTCGGGACGGTTGTACCTGGCCGTCGCCGCCGGGGGTTTCAGGCGGTACGCGACGTACCGGGCGGCCACGGTGGCCGGGGTGTTCACCAACACGGCCTTCGGCGTCATCCTCGTCTACACGTACCTGGCGCTGTGGGACGAGAAGCCGCATCTGGGAGGGTACGACCAGGCGCAGGCCGTGACCTATGTGTGGCTGGGGCAGTGCCTCTACGCGACCCTCGCCATCCAGGGCGGCGGCGCCGAGAAGGACCTGATGGAGCGCATCCGCACCGGCGAGATCGCCGTCGACCTGTACCGGCCGGCCGATCTGCAGCTGTGGTGGCTGGCGGGCGACGTGGGGCGGGCGCTGTTCCAGATGCTGGGGCGGGGCGTCGTCCCCTTCACGTTCGGCGCGGTCTTCTTCCCCATGGCGCTGCCGACGTCGGTCACGCCCTGGGCGGCCTTCGTGGTCACGCTCCTGCTGGCGGCGGTGGTCAGCTTCGCGCTCCGCTACCTGGTGGCCCTGAGCGTGTTCTGGCTCATGGACGGCATGGGCGTCAACCAGGTGCTGATGATCACGGGGATCTTCTTCTCCGGCATGGTGCTGCCGCTGAACGCCTTCCCGGGCCTGCTCGGCGACATCGTGCGGGTGCTGCCGTGGGCGGCGCAGATCCAGATGCCGGCGGACGTGCTGATGGGGGAGACCGACCCGCTCGGGGCGTTCGCCTTCCAGGCGGCGTGGGCGGTGGCACTGCTCGCGGCGGGGCGGCTGCTGCAGTCAGCTGCGACGCGGCGGGTGGTGGTGCAGGGTGGGTGAGCGCAGTGCCCTGCTGGAGGGGCTGCGGGCCTACCGGCTGATCGCCGGGATGTGGATGCGCTCCAGCATGACCTACCGCACCTCCTTCGTCGTCACGGTGGTCGGCAACCTGCTGGTGACCGGCCTGGACTTCGTGGGGATCCTGCTGATGTTCTCGCAGGTCGACTCGCTGGGCGGCTGGTCGCTGCCCGAGATCGCCTTCCTGTACGGGCTGTCGGTGACGGCGTTCGGGATCGCCGACCTGGTGCTCGGCTCGATGGACGTCCTGGGCGCCCGGATGCGCGACGGGTCGTTCGACATCCTGCTCGTGCGTCCCGCGCCGGTGCTCGCCCAGGTCGGCGCCGACCGCTTCGCGCTGCGCCGCCTGGGCCGGATCACGCAGGGCGCGGTGGTCCTGGGCTGGGCCCTGGTCTCGGTCGACGTCGACTGGAGCGCGCCCAAGGCGCTGCTGGTGCCGGTGATGGTGGTCAGCGGCGCGGCGATCTTCTCGGCGGTGTTCGTGGCGGGCGCGGCCTTCCAGATCTTCGCCCAGGACGCCGCCGAGGTGCAGAACGCGTTCACGTACGGCGGGACCACGCTGCTGCAGTATCCGCCGAGCGTGTTCGGGAAGGACCTGGTGCGCGGCGTGACCTTCATGCTGCCGCTCGCCTTCGTCAACTGGGTCCCCGCCGCCTATGTGCTGGGCCGGCCGTACCCGATCGAGCTGCCCCGGTGGGCGGTCTTCGCGTCGCCGCTGGTGGCGGTGGCCTGCTGTGTGCTGGCGGGGATGGCGTGGCGGGTGGGGCTTCGTTCCTACCGGAGTACAGGGAGTTGACGGCGTTGGACGGCGTGGACGGTGCGGACGGCGGGTTCATCGAACTCGACGGCGTCGAGAAGGTCTTCGACGTGCGCAAGAAGACCGGCTTCATGAAGCGGGAACGGCGGCAGGTCCGGGCCGTCGACTCGATCTCCTTCCGGGTGGGACGCGGCGAGATGGTCGGCTACATCGGCCCCAACGGCGCCGGCAAGTCGACCACGATCAAGATGCTGACCGGCATCCTCACCCCGAGCGCCGGCCGGCTCCGGGTCGCCGGCATCGACCCCTCCCGCGAACGCACCCGGCTCGCGCACCGCATCGGCGTGGTGTTCGGGCAGCGTACGACGCTGTGGTGGGACCTGCCGCTGGTCGACTCCTACCGGCTGATGCACCGCATGTACCGGATCCCGGACGCCCGTTACCGCGAGAACCTCGGCCGTCTGGTCGAACTCCTCGACCTGGGCGACCTGCTGGACGTGCCGGTACGGCAGCTCTCGCTCGGGCAGCGGATGCGCGGCGACATCGCGGCGGCACTGCTGCACGACCCGGAGGTGCTGTACCTCGACGAGCCGACCATCGGCCTCGACGTCGTCTCCAAGTCCAAGGTGCGGGAGTTCCTGCGGGAGTTGAACACCGAGCGCGGCACGACGGTGCTGCTGACCACGCACGACCTGCAGGACATCGAGCAGTTGTGCAAGCGGGTGATGGTCATCGACCACGGGAGCCTGATGTACGACGGCCCGCTCGCCGGGCTGCACGAGGCGGGGGAGAGCGAGCGGACGCTGGTGGTGGACCTGGAGCGGGAACTGCCGCCGATCGACGCCCCGGCGCCCGCCCGGGTCGTCCGGGTGGACGGTCCGCGGCAGTGGCTGGCGTTCCCGGCGGCTCAGTCCGCGGCACCGCTCGTCGCGCGGATCGCGGCGGAGTACCCGCTGGTGGACCTGTCGGTGCGGGAGCCGGACATCGAGGCGGTGATCGCGAAGATGTACGCCGAGCAGGCCGAGCGGGCGATCTCGTAGCCCCCGGCGTGGTGAACTCGTAATCTGCTGTGTATGACCGACGACTCAGTCCCGGACCTCCGCGCCTCCGACGCCGACCGTGAACGGGTCGCCGAGATCCTGCGGGACGCCCTCGCGGAGGGCCGTCTCGACATGGCGGAGTTCGAGGAGCGGCTGGACGCGACGTATCAGGCGCGGACGTACGGCGAACTGGCGCCGATCACCCGGGACCTGCCGGCCGCGGGCGTCACGGCGCCCTCCGTGTCCCTGTCCAAGGAGCCCGCCGCAGGCCCGGACGGCTCGCACTGGCCCGGGCGGGTCGTCGGCGGGGAGGGTTCCTCGTCGTGGGCCGTGGCCGTGATGTCCGGCTTCCAGCGCAAGGGGCGCTGGACGATGCCCCGGCGGTTCACCTGCCTCGCCCTGTGCGGCGGCGGGGAGATCGACCTGCGCGAGGCGAACTTCGCGGACCGCGAGGTCGAGATCAACGCGATCGCGATCATGGGCGGGGTGGACGTCATCGTCCCGCCCGGCGTCGAGGTCGTCGTCCGCGGCATCGGCATCATGGGCGGCTTCGACCACCGGGAGGAGGGCGTCCCCCGCGCCCCCGGCGCACCCCGCGTCGTCATCACCGGCTTCGCTTTCTGGGGCGGCGTCGGAGTCCAGCGAAAGCTGACCCGTGCGGAGAAACAACGCCTCCGCGAGCAACGCCGCCGCCAGCTGGAAGGCTAGCCGCCACCGTCTGCGGGCAGTCGTGCCGCTGGGGCGGCACGGGTGGG
>NZ_MUKA01000179.1 GCF_002150735.1 Streptomyces africanus | reverse complement strand
GGGCGGCGGCGCCCCCGCCCGCCGCGGTCGCCCCGCCGCGGGGACGGGCAACGGCACCGGCCCCAGCACCTCGGCCTCCGGCGGCAGTTCGGCCGCACGGAGAAACTCGGCCACCGCCTCCGCCGGTCCCGACACGGCCGCCATCCGCGACACCGGCGGAAACCCCAGCTCGGCCCGCTCGGCGAGTTCCCGTAGCGCGTGACCGACGGGGTCCCACCGTACGAGCGCCTGGACGGGCCGCAGCGTCGGCTCGGCCACGACCACCACCGTGCCGCCGGCCGGCTGCGGCCGGACGAGCGCCCCGGCCGCGATCCACCGCCGCAGCGCGTCCTCCCCGGCCCGTAGATCGGGCCGCCCGAGCATCGCCCACCCGTCCAGCAGCAGCGCCGCCGCATACCCGCCCTCGGCGACGGGCTCGGCTCCCGGCGTACTCACCACCAGCGCGGGTGCCGCCGGCACCGTGTCGAGCACGTGTTCACGACCCGAGGTCCGCACCGGCACCGCGGGGAAGGCCCGTCCGAGTTCCTCGGCGGTCCGCCGGGCGCCCACCACCGACGCGCGCAGCCGGAAGGCGCCGCACTCCGGGCAGTGCCAGCCGCTCTCCTCACGGCCGCACCACCCGCAGCACAACGCGCCGCCGTCCCGCGTCTCCAGCGGCCCGGAGCAGTGCCGGCACCGCGCGGGCGCCCGGCAGTTGGCGCACGCCATGCGCGGCACGTATCCCCGCCGGGGCACCTGCACCAGCACCGGGCCGTGCCGCAGACCCTCCCTGACCACCTGCCAGGCGAGGGTCGGCAGCCGGGCGGCCCGGGCGGCCTCGTCCCGTGCGAGGTCCCCGTCCCCGACGGTGCGGACGAGCGGGGCGGTGGCGCGCACCTGGTCACGCCCGGCGACCAGCGGGCGCGCCCATCCGCTCTCGACGAGCTGCGCGGCCTCCACCGTGCAGCCCCAGCTGCCCAGCAGGAAGCCGCACTTGTCCTGGGCGGCCCGCAGCAGCAGCACCTCCCGTGCGTGGGGCTGAGGGGCGTGCTGCTCGCTGTGGCTGTCGTCTCCGTCGTCCCAGATGGCGACCAGCCCGAGGTCCTGGACCGGTGCGAACATCGCGGCCCGGGTCCCGATCACGGCCCGGACGGAGCCCCGCCGGACCGCGAGCCACTGCGCGTACCGCTTCTCGGGTCCCGCGTCGGCGGTGAGCACCGCGTGCCGCCCCTCCCCCAGCAGGGCGGTCAGGGCGGCGTCGACCCGCGCGACCGCCCGCCCGTCGGGCAGGACCACGAGCGCCCCGCGGCCGGAGGCCAGCGCCGCCCCGACGGCCCGGGCCAGCTCCTCGCTCCACTCCGGACCGGGCAGTGCGTTCCACACGGCCCGTGGCGCACCGCCCGAGGCCAGCGACTCCAGGAAGGCCGCCCCCTGCTCGTACCGCTGCCAGGAGCCCGCCCCGGGCGCCGGGGGCGGCGGCAGCGGTGCGGGCGAGGCGCGCTGCTCGGCCCGGGCGTTGCGCGGCGGCACCGCGAGTTGCAGCACGTCGGCGAGGCTGCCCGCGTACCGGTCGGCGACCGCCCGGGCCAGCCCGAGCAGTTCCTCGCTCAGCACCCGCTCGGACGACACGACCTGGGCGAGGGCGGCCAGCGGCCCGGAGTAGTCGGACTCGGGCAGCCGCTCGACGAGGAACCCGTCGATCAGCCCGCCGCCCTCGCGCCGCCCGTCCCGCACCCGGTGCCGCCCCGCTCCGAACCGCACCCGCACCCGCACGCCGGGCTGGGCCTGCTCGTCCAGTTCCTCGGGCACGGCGTAGTCGAAGTACCGGTCGAGATGGAGCACGCCCTTGTCGACGAGCACCCGCGCGACGGGCAGCTCCTTGGCGAGCGCGGCCCCCCGCCAGGTCCGCGGCTTGGCCCGGGGCTTCTTGGCCCCCCGCACACTCTCCCGGATGAGCGCGAGCTGCTCGGGCGGCGCACCCTCCGCGCCGCCGCCCGCCTGTTCGTTCTCGCTGCTCACGCTTGCATTCTTACCAAACGCCACTGACATCCGGCGGGCCCCGAGTACCCGCCGCCCGCACAGCGGACGCACGACGAGGCCCGGCGCCCCGAAGGGTGCCGGGCCTCGCGAGGTACCGCGGCGGCGTCGGGGGCCCGCGGCCCCGCCGTCCTGTGGGGACCTACAGACCCACGGCCTTGCGCAGCGCGTCCACGCGGTCCGTCCGCTCCCAGGTGAACTCGGGAAGCTCGCGGCCGAAGTGGCCGTAGGCCGCCGTCTGGGAGTAGATCGGGCGGAGCAGGTCGAGGTCGCGGATGATGGCGGCCGGGCGGAGGTCGAAGACCTCGTCGATCGCCTTCTCGATCTTCTCCGTGTCGACCTTGGCGGTGCCGAAGGTCTCGACGAACAGACCGACCGGCTCGGCCTTGCCGATGGCGTACGCCACCTGGACCTCGCAGCGGGTGGCGAGACCCGCGGCGACCACGTTCTTGGCGACCCAGCGCATCGCGTACGCCGCGGAGCGGTCGACCTTGGACGGGTCCTTGCCCGAGAAGGCACCGCCGCCGTGACGGGCCATGCCGCCGTAGGTGTCGATGATGATCTTGCGGCCGGTCAGGCCGGCGTCACCCATCGGGCCGCCGATCTCGAAGCGGCCGGTGGGGTTGACCAGGAGGCGGTAGTTCTCCGTGTCGATCTTGATGCCCTCGTCGAGCAGCGCCTTGAGCTCCGGGTCGACGACGAACTCCTTGATGTCCGGAGCCAGGAGCGAGTCCAGGTCGATGTCGGAGGCGTGCTGCGAGGAGACCACGACGGTGTCCAGGCGGACCGCCTTGTCGCCGTCGTACTCGATGGTGACCTGCGTCTTGCCGTCCGGGCGCAGGTAGGGGATCGTGCCGTTCTTGCGCACGTCGGACAGACGCTTCGACAGGCGGTGGGCCAGGAAGATGGGCAGCGGCATCAGCGTCGGCGTCTCGTCCGTCGCGTAGCCGAACATCAGGCCCTGGTCGCCCGCGCCCTGCTTGTCGAGCTCGTCCTCGTCGCCCTCGACACGGGACTCGTACGCCGTGTCCACGCCCTGGGCGATGTCCGGGGACTGCGCGCCGATCGACACCGAGACACCGCAGGAGGCGCCGTCGAAGCCCTTCTTCGAGGAGTCGTAGCCGATTTCGAGGATCTTGCTCCGGACCAGCGTCGCGATGTCCGCGTACGTCTTGGTGGTGACCTCGCCGGCCACGTGCACCAGGCCGGTCGTGATCAAGGTCTCGACGGCGACCCGGGAGGTCGGGTCCTCGCGGAGCAGCGCGTCGAGAATGGTGTCGCTGATCTGGTCAGCGATCTTGTCGGGGTGACCCTCGGTCACGGACTCCGAGGTGAACAGACGACGGGACACAACGCTCCCTGGGGTTGCAGCGGCTGCTGGCTGATCATTGGCGGACGGCGGGGGCTGCACCCGGCGCCGTCCGTGGAACAGTTTATCGGTCACGCTTCGGCCACGGCCCCCCTGTCTCGCCACTCGGAAGTGCTGTGACCTGCGGCACGGGCATTCTGCCCAATGCCGAGCTGCGTTGGCCAGAGGCGCCACGCCCCGATCGGCCGGGTTTCACCGTGTCGCAGGGCGACTGAAACATCAGCGGAGGCGCTCGACCACCAGGTCCCACACGGTCTCGGCCAGGGCTTCCTTGGGGCCGTGCGGCACCGCGGTCTCACTGCCGTCGGTGCCGAGCACAACGGCCTCGTTCTCCTCAGAACCGAAGGTTCTGCTCTCGCCGACCTCGTTCACCACCAGCAGATCGCAGCCCTTGCGCTTCAGTTTCGCGCGGCCATTGGCGAGCACGTCGTCGGTCTCCGCCGCGAAGCCGACGATCACCTGCCCGGGGCGGGCGCGCTCGGTGGAGATCTCCGCGAGGATGTCCGGATTCCGCACCAGGGTGATCGGCTCCGGCTCCTGGCCGTCCTTCTTCTTGATCTTCCCGGCCGCGTACACCGCCGGGCGGAAGTCCGCCACCGCCGCCGCCATGACCACCGCGTCGGCGTCGGCGGAGGCCCGCAGCACCGCCTCGCGCAGCTGCACGGCGGTGCCCACAGGCACGACGTCCACGCCGGCCGGGTCGGGCAGGGCGCTGTTGGCCGCGATCAGCGTGACGCGGGCGCCGCGGGCCGCCGCGGTGCGGGCGAGGGCGTAGCCCTGCTTGCCGGAGGAGCGGTTGCCGAGGAACCGGACGGGGTCCAGGGGCTCGCGGGTGCCGCCGGCGCTGACCACGACATGCCGGCCCTTCAGGTCGGGCTCGGTCCCGCCCCGGGCCAGCACCCGGCGGCATATCTCGAAGATCTCGCCGGGGTCGGGCAGCCGGCCCTTGCCGGTGTCGACGCCGGTGAGGCGGCCCACGGCCGGTTCGATGACGCGGGCGCCGCGGCGGCGCAGCGTCGCCACGTTCTCCTGGGTGGCCGGGTGCTCCCACATCTCCGTGTGCATGGCGGGGGCGAAGACGACCGGGCAGCGGGCGGTGAGCAGGGTGTTGGTGAGGAGGTCGTCGGCGAGGCCGTGGGCCGCCTTGGCGAGCATGTCGGCGGTGGCGGGGGCGACGACGACCAGGTCGGCGTGCTGTCCGATGCGGACGTGCGGGACCTCGTGCACCTCGTCCCACACCTCGGTGGAGACCGGATTTCCGGAGAGCGCGGACCAGGTGGCGGCGCCGACGAAGTGCAGCGCGGAGGCGGTGGGGACGACGCGCACGTCATGGCCCGACTCCGTCAGCCGCCGCAGCAGCTCACAGGCCTTGTACGCGGCGATGCCGCCACTGACCCCCAGAACGACCTTCGGCTTGTCCACGTCTCTCCCCGGACCTCGGCAACCGGCCTACCGTACGACTCCATGACACACCACAGGCCCGGCAGTCGGCCTGCCGGGCCTGTGGAAAAGTCAGCGTCAAGCTGCAAATAGTACTTACTGCGCCGGGCCCTCGACGGCCTCGGACGTCAGCAGCCCCGCGTTGATCTCGCGAAGGGCGATCGAGAGCGGCTTCTCGTGGACGTGGGTGTCGACGAGAGGACCGACGTACTCGAGGAGACCCTCGCCGAGCTGCGAGTAGTACGCGTTGATCTGGCGGGCCCGCTTGGCCGCGTAGATCACGAGGCTGTACTTCGAGTCGGTGGCCTCGAGGAGCTCGTCGATCGGCGGGTTGATGATGCCCTCGGGCGCGGAGATGGAAGAGGACACGCTCTACCTTCCGATGGATGGGAAAGATTCTGTCGGGATGATCAGCGAGACCCTGGAACGATCAACGATGGTCACACCACGTCCATCAAGGCTAGCAGCTCGCGAGCCACGTCCTCGACGGAGGTGTTGACCAGGGTCGTGTCGAACTCGGGCTCGGCGGCCAGTTCGATCTTCGCCGCATCGAGCCGGCGCTCGATGACCTCGGGCGGTTCGGTGCCCCGCCCGGTGAGTCTGCGCACGAGCTCCTCCCAGGAGGGGGGAGCCAGGAACACCAGCTGGGCCTCGGGCATCGACTCCCGGACCAGCCGGGCGCCCTGGAGGTCGATCTCGAGGAGTACGGGCTCGCCCTTCTCCAGGCGCTCCTGCACGGCCGCACGCGGCGTGCCGTAGCGGTTGCCCGCGAACTCGGCCCACTCCAGCAGTTCGCCGTTGGCGATCAGCTTGTCCATCTCGTCGTCGGTGACGAAGAAGTAGTGGACTCCATGCTTCTCGCCGGGGCGGGGCTTGCGGGTCGTCGCCGACACCGAGAGCCAGACCTCGGGATGTTCCTTGCGCATATGGGCGACGACCGTGCTCTTGCCGACCCCGGAGGGGCCGGAGAGCACGGTCAGCCGCGGACGTACGTCCGGGGGCACGGGGGTGGTCCCCCGGGGTGTTGCAGCCATGCAGCGATTATCCAGCAAACCCGGAGTGCCCGGGACTCACTCCCCCTTCAGTTCCCGGTTCAGGAGCCGGTGCTGCCGAACTCACGCTCAAGGGAGGCGATCTGGTTGGAACCGAGACCCCGCACGCGGCGGCTCTCGGAGATACCGAGTCGCTCCATGATCTGCTTGGCGCGGACCTTGCCCACGCCCGGCAGGGACTCGAGGAGGGCGGAGACCTTCATCTTGCCGATGACGTCGTTCTCCTGGCCCTGCTTGATGACCTCGTGAAGAGAGGCGCCGGAGTGCTTGAGTCGATTCTTGACCTCGGCCCGCTCCCGGCGAGCCGCGGCGGCCTTTTCGAGCGCGGCTGCGCGCTGTTCAGGGGTAAGGGGCGGAAGAGCCACGCCTACGTCACCTCGGATGTCGAACTGTCGGATACGGACCGGTGAGGAACCTAGTCGCCCCACACCTGGGGAGCCACGAGCAACACGCTTGCCCGTTCACTCTCGTCGGAGACTAGCGGGCAAGTCCGCCAGAGTCAGCGAGAACAGCGGAAAAGTCCTGGTCAGCCTTCATCTGAACGGACATTTAGGACATACTGCCCCGGATTTGAGGATGTATTCAGGCTCAAGCGCACCCCGGACCACTCATCGGAGGACTCCGGAAGAGGCCGGCAGGAGGTCAGGAGGAGGTCACGGCGTCCCGGATCTCCTCCGCGAAGCGTTCCGCGGCGTCACGCAACGCGACCGCGTCGGGACCGTGGCGTAGCACTCCCCGGCTGACGTTGGGCACGACATTGCGCGCCGCCGCCCCGAAGACCCGGGGAAGATCGGCCGGCGTCGCCCCCTGGGCACCGATGCCGGGCGCGAGGAGCGGGCCGTTGATGTCCAGGTCGTACGCCGACAGATCGCCGAGGGTCGCGCCGACGACCGCGCCGAAGGACCCCAGGGGCTCCTCCCCCGCGTTCTCGGCGGCCAGGTGCGCGAGCATGGTCGCTCCGACGCTGCGGCCGTCGGAGCGCACGGCGTGCTGGACCTCGCCGCCCTCCGGGTTGGAGGTCAGCGCCAGCACGAACAGCCCGGCCCCGCTCTCCCGGGCCAGCGCGACGGCCGGGCTGAGCGAGCCGTAGCCCAGGTAGGGCGAGACGGTCAGCGCGTCGGAGAACAGCGGGGCGTCCTTGTGCAGGAAGGACTCGGCGTACGCGGCCATGGTCGAGCCGATGTCGCCGCGCTTGGCGTCCATCACGACGAGCGCACCCGCCGCCCGCGCCTCGGCGACCGACGTCTCCAGGACGGCGACGCCGCGCGAGCCGAACCGCTCGAAGAACGCGCTCTGCGGCTTGAGCACGGCGACCCGGTCGGCCACCGCCTCGACGACCGTGCGGCTGAACCGCTCCAGGCCCGTCACGTCGTCGTTGAGGCCCCACTCGGCGAGCAGGGAGGCGTGCGGGTCGATGCCGACGCAGAGCGGGCCGCGCTCGTCCATGGCGCGGCGCAGCCGGGCGCCGAAGGGTTCGAGACCACTCATGCCGTCTTCCTCACGTCGGCGCCCACCGCGTCGGCGAGCGTGGCGTACGGGCTGGTGCGCAGGCGCGCGGCGAGTCCCTTGTGGATGGTGCGGGCGTAGAAGGGCCCCTCGTAGATGAAGCCGCTGTAGCCCTGGACCAGCGTGGCACCGGCCAGGATGCGCTGCCAGGCGTCCTCGGCGTTCTCGACGCCCCCGACGCCCACCAGGGTGATGCGGTCGCCCACGCGCGCGTAGAGGCGGCGCAGGACCTCCAGGGAGCGTTCTTTCAGGGGCGCCCCGGACAGGCCGCCGGTCTCCTTGACCAGGGCGGGGCCGGACACCAGCCCGAGTCCCTCGCGCGCGATGGTGGTGTTCGTGGCGATGATCCCGTCCAGGCCGAGTTCCACGGCGAGGTCGGCGACGGCGTCGATGTCCTCGTCGGCGAGGTCCGGTGCGATCTTGACCAGGAGCGGGACGCGTCGCGCGGCCACCGTGCGGTCCGCGGCCTCGCGGACGGCGCTCAGCAGGGGACGCAGCGCCTGGGTGGCCTGGAGGTTGCGCAGACCCGGCGTGTTCGGGGAGGAGACGTTGACCACGAGGTAGTCGGCGTAGGGCGCGAGCCGCTCAGCGGACTTCACGTAGTCCGCGGCGGCCTCCTCCTCGGGTACGACCTTGGTCTTGCCGATGTTGACGCCGACGACGGTTTTGAAGACGGGCGTCCGGGAGGCCAGGCGGGCGGCGACGCGGAGCGATCCGTCGTTGTTGAAGCCCATGCGGTTGATCAGCGCCCGGTCCTTGACCAGGCGGAACAGCCGCTGCTTGGGGTTGCCGGGCTGCGGCTCGCCGGTGACCGTGCCGATCTCGACGTGGTCGAAGCCGAGCATGGCCATGCCGTCGATGCCGACGGCGTTCTTGTCGAAGCCCGCGGCGAGCCCGAAGGGGCCGTGCATGCGCAGCCCGAACGCCTCCGTGCGCAGTTCCTTGTGGCGGGGCGCGAGGGCCGCGGCGAGGAAGGTGCGCAGCACGGGCACGCGGGCGGCCAGGCGGATCCAGCGGAAGGCCAGGTGGTGGGCCTGCTCCGGGTCCATCCGCTTGAAGAGCAGACTGAAGAAGATCTTGTACATGGTGTCCTCACGAAGACATGGCGTCCTCACGAAGAGGGGGACACCGTTTCCGGTGTCCCCCTCGGGGCTGCTAGTCGCGGGCCGCGGTCAGGTGTTCCGCGTGTTCCTGGAGCGATCGGACGCCCACGTCGCCGCGGTTGAGGGCGTCGATGCCCTGGACCGCCGCCGCGAGCGCCTGGACCGTCGTCAGGCAGGGCACGGAGCGTGCCACGGCCGCCGTGCGGATGTCGTAGCCGTCGAGGCGGCCACCGGTGCCGTACGGGGTGTTGACGATGAGGTCGACCTCGCCGTCGTGGATGAGCTGGACGATGGTCTTCTCGCCGTTCGGGCCGGTGCCCTCGGACTGCTTGCGCACGATGGTGGCGTTGATGCCGTTGCGCTTGAGGACCTCGGCCGTGCCGGAGGTGGCGAGCAGCTCGAAGCCGTGCGCGACCAGCTCCCGCGCCGGGAAGATCATCGAGCGCTTGTCGCGGTTGGCGACCGAGATGAACGCCCGGCCCTTGGTGGGCAGCGGGCCGTAGGCGCCCGCCTGCGACTTGGCGTACGCCGTGCCGAAGACGGAGTCGATGCCCATGACCTCGCCGGTGGAGCGCATCTCCGGGCCGAGGACCGTGTCGACGCCGCGGCCGTGGATGTCGCGGAAGCGCGACCACGGCATGACGGCCTCCTTGACGGAGATCGGCGCGTCGAAGGGCAGCTCGCCGCCGTCGCCGGTGGCCGGGAGCAGGCCCTCGGCGCGCAGTTCGGCGATGGTCGCGCCCAGGGAGATCCGGGCGGCGGCCTTCGCCAGCGGCACCGCGGTCGCCTTCGAGGTGAAGGGGACGGTGCGCGAGGCGCGCGGATTGGCCTCCAGGACGTAGAGGATGTCGCCCGCCAGCGCGAACTGGATGTTGATCAGGCCGCGCACCCCGACGCCCTTGGCGATGCCCTCCGTGGAGGCGCGCAGGCGCTTGATGTCGAAGCCGCCGAGCGTGATCGGGGGCAGGGCGCACGCCGAGTCGCCGGAGTGGATGCCGGCCTCCTCGATGTGCTCCATGACGCCGCCGAGGTACAGCTCCTGACCGTCGTAGAGCGCGTCGACGTCGATCTCGATCGCGTCGTCCAGGAACCGGTCGACCAGGACCGGACGGGACGGGCTGATCTCCGTCGACTCGGCGATGTACGCCTCCAGGCGGGTCTCGTCGTAGACGATCTCCATGCCGCGCCCGCCGAGGACGTACGAGGGACGCACCAGGACCGGGTAGCCGATCTCGTCGGCGATGGCCTTGGCCTCGGCGAAGGTGGTGGCCGTGCCGTGCTTGGGGGCCGGGAGGCCGGCCTCCTTCAGGACCCGGCCGAAGGCGCCTCGGTCCTCGGCGGCGTGGATGGCCTCCGGGGAGGTGCCGACGATCGGCACTCCGTTGTCCTTCAGCGCCTGCGACAGGCCCAGCGGGGTCTGGCCGCCGAGCTGGACGACGACGCCCGCGACCGGGCCGGCCTGCTGCTCGGCGTGGACGATCTCCAGCACGTCCTCGAGCGTCAGCGGCTCGAAGTACAGGCGGTCGGAGGTGTCGTAGTCCGTGGAGACGGTCTCGGGGTTGCAGTTGACCATCACCGTCTCGTAGCCCGCGTCGCTCAGCGCGAAGGAGGCGTGGACGCAGGAGTAGTCGAACTCGATGCCCTGGCCGATGCGGTTCGGGCCGGAGCCCAGGATGATGACGGCCGGCTTCTCGCGGGGCGCGACCTCGGTCTCCTCGTCGTAGGAGGAGTAGAAGTACGGCGTCTTGGCGGCGAACTCGGCGGCGCAGGTGTCGACCGTCTTGTAGACCGGGCGGACGCCGAGCGCGTGCCGGACCTCGCGGACGACGTCCTCGCGCAGGCCGCGGATCTCGCCGATCTGCGTGTCGGAGAAGCCGTGCCGCTTGGCCTCGGCGAGCAGGCCGGGCGTGAGCTCGGGCGCCTCGGCCAGCTCGTCCGCGATCTCCTTGATCAGGAAGAGCTGATCGACGAACCAGGGGTCGATCTTCGTGTACTCGAAGACCTCCTCGGGCGTGGCGCCCGCGCGGATGGCCTGCATGACCGCGTTGATCCGGCCGTCGGTGGGGCGGACCGCCTCACGGAGCAGCTCGTCCTTGTCGCCGGGGTCGCCGACGAAGGTGAACTGGCTGCCCTTCTTCTCCAGCGAGCGCAGGGCCTTCTGGAAGGCCTCGGTGAAGTTGCGGCCGATGGCCATGGCCTCGCCGACCGACTTCATGGTGGTGGTGAGGGTGGAGTCCGCGCTCGGGAACTTCTCGAAGGCGAAGCGCGGGGCCTTCACGACCACGTAGTCGAGCGTCGGCTCGAAGGAGGCCGGGGTCTCCTGCGTGATGTCGTTCGGGATCTCGTCCAGCGTGTAGCCGACGGCGAGCTTGGCGGCGATCTTGGCGATCGGGAAGCCGGTGGCCTTGGAGGCGAGCGCCGAGGAGCGCGACACGCGCGGGTTCATCTCGATGACGATGACCCGGCCGTCCTCGGGGTTCACGGCGAACTGGATGTTGCAGCCGCCGGTGTCGACGCCGACCTCGCGGATCACGGCGATGCCGATGTCGCGGAGCGTCTGGTACTCGCGGTCGGTGAGCGTCATCGCCGGGGCGACGGTGATGGAGTCGCCGGTGTGCACGCCCATGGGGTCGAAGTTCTCGATGGAGCAGACGACCACGACGTTGTCGTGCTTGTCGCGCATCAGCTCCAGCTCGTACTCCTTCCAGCCGAGGATGGACTCCTCCAGGAGCACCTCGGTGGTCGGGGAGAGCGTGAGGCCCTGGCCGGCGATGCGGCGCAGTTCCTCCTCGTCGTGGGCGAAGCCGGAACCGGCGCCGCCCATGGTGAAGGACGGACGGACGACGACCGGGTAGCCGCCGAGCTCCTCGACGCCCCTGAGGACGTCGTCCATGGAGTGGCAGATGTAGGACCGGGCGGACTCGCCGTGGCCGATCTTCTTGCGGACCTCCTCCACGACCTCCTTGAACTGGTCGCGGTCCTCGCCCTTGTGGATCGCCTCGACGTTGGCGCCGATCAGCTCGACGCCGTACTTGTCGAGCGTCCCCGACTCGTGCAGCGAGATCGCGGTGTTGAGGGCCGTCTGGCCGCCCAGGGTGGGCAGCAGCGCGTCCGGGCGCTCCTTGGCGATGATCTTCTCGACGAACTCGGGGGTGATGGGCTCGACGTAGGTGGCGTCGGCGATCTCCGGGTCGGTCATGATCGTCGCAGGGTTGGAGTTCACCAGGACGACCCGCAGGCCCTCGGCCTTCAGGACGCGGCACGCCTGGGTGCCGGAGTAGTCGAACTCGGCGGCCTGGCCGATGACGATCGGGCCGGAGCCGATGACCAGGACGGACTGGATATCGGTGCGCTTAGGCACGCTGGCCCTCCATCAGGGAAACGAAGCGGTCGAACAGGTAGGCGGCGTCGTGCGGGCCGGCTGCCGCTTCGGGGTGGTACTGGACACTGAAGGCGGGGCGGTCGAGGAGCTGGAGCCCTTCCACCACGTTGTCGTTCAGGCAGACGTGGGACACCTCGGCGCGGCCGAACGGGGTCTCGGAGACCTTCTCGAGCGGGGCGTCGACGGCGAAGCCGTGGTTGTGCGCGGTGACCTCGACCTTGCCGGTCGTGCGGTCCTGCACGGGCTGGTTGATGCCGCGGTGGCCGTACTTCAGCTTGTAGGTGCCGAAGCCGAGCGCGCGGCCCAGGATCTGGTTGCCGAAGCAGATGCCGAACAGCGGCGTGCCGCGCTCCAGGACGCCCTGCATCACGGAGACGGGGTGGTCGGCGGTGGCGGGGTCGCCGGGGCCGTTGGAGAAGAACACGCCGTCCGGGTTCACCGCGTAGACGTCCTCGACGGTCGCGGTCGCCGGGAGCACGTGCACCTCGATGCCGCGCTCGGCCATGCGGTGCGGGGTCATGCCCTTGATGCCGAGGTCGACGGCGGCGACGGTGAACTTCTTCTCGCCGATCGCCGGGACGACGTACGGCTCGGTGGTGGCGACCTCGGCGGAGAGGTTCGCGCCCTTCATCTGCGGGGCTTCCTGCACGCGCGCGAGGAGTGCGCTGTCGTCCTTGACCGCGTCGCCGCTGAAGATGCCGACACGCATGGCGCCGCGCTCGCGCAGGTGGCGCGTGAGGGCGCGGGTGTCGATGCCGGAGATGCCGACGACGCCCTGCGCCGCCAGCTCCTCGTCCAGCGAGCGCCGCGAGCGCCAGTTGGACGGCACGCGCGCGGGGTCGCGCACGACGTACCCGGAGACCCAG
Source organism: Streptomyces africanus (assembly GCF_002150735.1). GTDB lineage: Bacteria > Actinomycetota > Actinomycetes > Streptomycetales > Streptomycetaceae > Streptomyces > Streptomyces africanus. The sequence continues at coordinate 7,098 of NZ_MUKA01000179.1, read as the reverse complement.
ATGCGCTTGGACTCGGGGTCCTCGTCGTTGACGCCGGTGTTGCCGACGTGCGGGGCGGTCATCACCACGACCTGGCGGTGGTACGAGGGGTCGGTGAGGGTCTCCTGGTAGCCGGTCATGCCGGTGGAGAACACCGCTTCGCCGAAGGTCTCCCCCACGGCCCCGTAGGCACGGCCGCGGAAGACCCGGCCGTCCTCCAGGACGAGTACGGCGGGAGTTTTGGCGGCTCCCCTGGTGGAGGTGGTCATCGTTCGGCGCCTTCCCTGCTGTTCGTTTCGATCATGGAGTTGATGGTGTCGACCCACTCGTTGTGCTCGGCCGCGTGGTCGGAGCGGAAGCCGGAGTCGATCAGCCGGTCGCCGTGCTCCCAGGTGACGACGAGCAGGCCGCCCTCGGTGAGCACCTTGCCGGCGATGCCCTTGTCGAGCCGGGCCTCGCGCAGCTGTGCGGCCGGGACGAAGAAGTCGCTCGCCCCGGGGCGTACGACGTCCAGTCCGGCGTCCGTCAGCGTCAGCTCGGCGCGGCTGCGGGTGCCCAGGCCGTGCGCGACGATGCGGTCGAGCCACTGCCCGGCCGTGGTGGAGCCGTGGTAGCGGCCGCTCATCGTCAGGCGCTCGGGGCCCGTCTCGTCCGGGGTGACGGGCAACTCGGGCAGGTCGCCCTGGAGGGTGCCGCGCCACTTCCAGCCCTCGCGCATCAGCCAGTAGACGAGCGCGACGAACAGGGCGAGGCCGACGACCCAGCCGATGCGGGCGGCCCACTCGGTCACTTGCGCCGATTCCTTCTCGGCGGCCAGCAGCAGTACAGGTGTCACGTGAGCTTCCCGTCGACGAGCGTGGCCTTGCCCCGCAGCCACGTGTGCGTCACACGGCCCGGCAGCTCACGCCCCTCGTAGGGGGTGTTGCGGCTGCGCGAGGCGAAGCCCGCGGGTTCCACGAGCCCACGGTATGCCGTGTCGACCAGGGTGAGGTTGGCGGGCTCACCTGCCGAGACGGGACGGCCGTGGCCCGTGGCCTGTCCGATCTGCGCGGGCTTGACGGACATCCGGTCGGCGACGCCGGCCCAGTCCAGCAGACCCGTGTCGACCATGGTCTCCTGCACCACTGACAACGCGGTCTCCAGGCCGACCATGCCCATGGCGGCCGCGGCCCACTCGCAGTCCTTGTCCTCGTGCGGATGCGGGGCGTGGTCGGTGGCGACGATGTCGATCGTGCCGTCTGCGAGCGCCTCGCGCAGGGCCATCACGTCGCGCTCGGTGCGCAGCGGCGGGTTGACCTTGTAGACGGGGTTGTACGTGCGGACCAGCTCGTCGGTGAGGAGCAGGTGGTGCGGGGTGACCTCGGCGGTGACGGCGATGCCGCGGGACTTGGCCCAGCGGACGATCTCGACGGACCCGGCGGTCGACAGGTGGCAGATGTGGACGCGGGAGCCGACGTGCTCGGCGAGCAGGACATCCCGGGCGATGATCGATTCTTCGGCCACCGCGGGCCAGCCGCCGAGCCCCAGCTCGGCGGAGACCACGCCCTCGTTCATCTCGGCGCCCTCGGTCAGCCGCGGCTCCTGCGCGTGCTGCGCGACGACACCGCCGAAGGCCTTCACGTACTCCAGGGCCCGCCGCATGATCACTGCGTCGTGGACGCACTTGCCGTCGTCGGAGAAGACGGTGACCCCGGCGGCCGACTCGTACATGGCGCCCAGCTCGGCGAGCTTGCGGCCCTCCAGTCCGACGGTGACGGCACCGATGGGCTGGACGTCGCAGTAGCCGTGCTCCTTGCCGAGCCGCCAGACCTGCTCGACGACACCGGCGGTGTCGGCGACCGGGAAGGTGTTGGCCATGGCGAACACGGTGGTGTAGCCGCCGGAGGCCGCGGCGCGCGTACCGGTCAGGACGGTCTCGGAGTCCTCACGGCCCGGCTCGCGCAGATGCGTGTGCAGGTCGACCAGGCCCGGCAGCAGCACCTTGCCCTCGGCCTCGACGACCTCGGCGCCCTCGGCGCTGAGACCGGCGCCCACCTCGGCGATGGTCCCGCCGTCGATCAGCACATCCTGCGGCTCGCCGCCGAGCACCTTCGCACCACGGATCAGGATCTTGCTCATCTGTCTTACTTCTCCTCGGTACGGGGGTGGGTGACGGCGGGCTCGTTGCCACCGAGCAGCAGGTACAGAACGGCCATCCGGATGGACACCCCGTTCGCCACCTGCTCGACGACGGTGCAGCGGTCGGAGTCGGCGACCTCGGCGGTGATCTCCATGCCGCGGACCATCGGGCCGGGGTGCATCACGACGGCGTGCTCGGGCATCCGCGCCATGCGGTCGCCGTCGAGGCCGTAGCGGCGGGAGTACTCGCGCTCGGTCGGGAAGAAGGCGGCGTTCATGCGCTCTCGCTGCACGCGCAGCATCATCACCGCGTCGGACTTGGGCAGCGTGCTGTCGAGGTCGTACGACACCTCGCAGGGCCAGGTCTCGATGCCGACCGGCAGCAGGGTCGGCGGGGCGACGAGGGTGACCTCGGCGCCGAGGGTGTGCAGCAGGTCGACGTTGGAGCGGGCGACCCTGCTGTGCAGGACGTCACCGACGATCGTGATGCGCTTGCCGTCGAGGTCCTGGCCGATCCCGGCGTCCGGGCCGATCAGGCGGCGGCGCATGGTGAAGGCGTCCAGCAGGGCCTGGGTGGGGTGCTGATGGGTGCCGTCGCCGGCGTTGACGACGACCGCGTCGATCCAGCCGGAGTTCGCCAGCCGGTACGGGGCTCCCGAGGCGCCGTGCCGTATGACGACGGCGTCGACGCCCATGGCTTCCAGCGTCTGGGCCGTGTCCTTCAGGGACTCGCCCTTGGAGACGCTCGACCCCTTGGCGGAGAAGTTGATGACGTCCGCGGAGAGGCGCTTCTCGGCGGCCTCGAAGGAGATCCGGGTCCGGGTGGAGTCCTCGAAGAAGAGGTTGACGATCGTGCGGCCGCGCAGGGTCGGCAGCTTCTTGATCGGCCGGTCGGCGACCCGGGCCATCTCCTCGGCGGTGTCGAGGATCAGGACGGCGTCGTCGCGGGTGAGGTCGGCGGCCGAGATGAGATGACGCTGCATCTGTCAGGCTCCGTAAGGCAGTTCAAACGGGAGAATCGGGGCAGACGGGCGCGCGAGGGCGCGCACTGAGCCGGCGCACGACAGGGGCGTACGCCTGAAGCGCTACTGGGCGGCCGGCTTGGCACCGAGCAGCACGGTGTCGCGACCGTCCTCCTCGGCGAGCTGGACCTTGACCGTCTCCCGCAACGACGTGGGGAGGTTCTTGCCGACGTAGTCGGCGCGGATGGGCAGTTCGCGGTGACCGCGGTCGACGAGGACGGCGAGCTGCACCGCGCGCGGGCGCCCGATGTCGTTCATGGCGTCGAGGGCGGCGCGGATGGTGCGGCCGGAGAAGAGGACGTCGTCGACGAGGACGACCAGCCTGCCGTCGATGCCGTCACCGGGGATCTCGGTGCGGGCCAGCGCACGCGGCGGGTGCATGCGCAGGTCGTCGCGGTACATGGTGATGTCGAGCGAGCCGCACGGAACCTTGCGCTCGGTGATCTGCTCGAGCTTGTCGGCGATCCGCCGGGCGAGGAAGACGCCCCGGGTCGGAATGCCGAGGAGCACCACGTCGTCGGCGCCTTTGGCGCGTTCGACGATCTCGTGGGCGATGCGGGTCAGTACCCGCGCGATGTCGGGCCCTTCGAGAACGGGCCGGGCATCGGACTGCGAGTCGTGCGTGTCCATACGAAACGGACCTCCTTCTCCGCCTCACGGGACGGACCTTAAAGGACGTCGGGATTGCGCCATCCACGGTAGCAGGCCCTCGCCGTCGCCCGGACGGCCCCCTCGGATCACCCACTCGGCCCAACGGAGTGCCGATACCACGGAAGCGTCGGTGCGGACCATTCGGCTTGACGCGGCAGAGTAACGCTGCGTAACCTCACAGTGAGTTACCAGCCGCGCGGCCTGGCACCCACGCCAGACGCGTCGACACAGTGCCGGGGAGCTATATGTCCAGCGAATACGCCAAACAGCTCGGGGCCAAGCTCCGGGCGATCCGCACCCAGCAGGGCCTTTCCCTCCACGGTGTCGAGGAGAAGTCCCAGGGACGCTGGAAGGCGGTCGTGGTCGGTTCGTACGAGCGCGGCGACCGTGCCGTGACCGTGCAGCGCCTCGCCGAGCTGGCGGACTTCTACGGCGTTCCGGTGCAGGAGCTGCTCCCGGGCACGACCCCGGGCGGCGCCGCCGAGCCGCCGCCGAAGCTGGTCCTGGACCTGGAGCGCCTGGCCACGGTGCCGGCCGAGAAGGCGGGCCCTCTTCAGCGCTACGCGGCCACGATCCAGTCGCAGCGCGGTGACTACAACGGCAAGGTCCTCTCGATCCGCCAGGACGACCTGCGCACACTCGCCGTCATCTACGACCAGTCGCCCTCGGTCCTCACCGAGCAGCTGATCAGCTGGGGTGTACTGGACGCGGACGCGCGCCGCGCCGTGGCGGCCCACGAGGAGGGCTGACCGCTCCCCGCAGCAGCCGAGGGGTCAGCAGAAACGTGCCGCCGGGGTGGCCGAAACCATATGGGTTTCGGCCACCCCGGCGCCGTTGTGAGGGCCTGGCAGCCCTCGACGGCAGGGGAACGCCGGAGGGCCCGCGGCAGTCACGCTGCTGCGGGCCCTCCGGCGTTCTGTCTGTCTGTCTCTCAGACCTCGTCGCGGCGGAGCGAGGGCTTGAGCTCCTTCAGCCGTCCGAGCAGGCCGTTCACGAACGAGGGCGACTCGTCCGTGGAGAACTCCTTCGCCAGCTGCACCATCTCGTCGAGGACGACGGCGTCCGGGGTCTCGTCGACCCAGATCAGCTCATAGGCGCCGAGCCGCAGAATGTTGCGGTCGACGACCGGCATCCGGTCGAGCGTCCAGCCGACCGAGTACTGGGCGATGAGCTCGTCGATGCGCTTCGCGTGCTGCGCGTAGCCCTCGACCAGCTCCATCGTGTACTCGCTCACCGGCGGCTGCCGGGTGTCGGTCCGGGAGAGCCGGACCCAGTCGGCGAGGACCGTGAGGACCTCGGCGCCGCGCTGGTCGCCCTCGAAGAGGATCTGGAAGGCGCGCTTGCGGGCCGTGTTGCGGGCAGCCACGGTTAGCTGTTCACCCGGCCGAGGTAGTCGCTGGTGCGGGTGTCGACCTTGATCTTCTCACCGGTGGTGATGAAGAGCGGGACCTGGATCTGGTGGCCGGTCTCCAGCGTGGCGGGCTTGGTGCCGCCGGTGGAGCGGTCGCCCTGGACGCCCGGCTCGGTCTCCTGGACGGTCAGCTCGACGGCGGCCGGCAGCTCGACGAAGAGCACCTCGCCCTCGTGCTGGGCGACCGTGGCCGTGAAGCCCTCGACGAGGAAGTTGGCGGCGTCGGCGACGGCCTTGCGGTCGACCATGAGCTGGTCGTAGGTCTCCATGTCCATGAAGACGAAGTACTCGCCGTCCATGTAGGAGAACTGCATGTCCCGCTTGTCGACGGTGGCCGTTTCGACCTTGACGCCGGCGTTGAAGGTCTTGTCGACGACCTTGCCGGAGAGCACGTTCTTGAGCTTGGTGCGCACGAAGGCCGGGCCCTTGCCGGGCTTGACGTGCTGGAACTCGACGACGGACCAGAGCTGGCCGCCTTCGAGCTTGAGCACCATGCCGTTCTTGAGGTCGTTCGTGGAAGCCACGGTTGCGGAATCTCCTGGACTGACGTACGACCCCGGGGCACGCACCTGCCTACAGGGCGAGCAGCTCCTTGGTCGTGATGGTGAGTAGCTCGGGTCCGCCATCCGCCTCTGGGCGGACGACGAGCGTGTCATCGATCCGGACACCGCCCCGGCCCGGGAGGTGGACCCCAGGCTCGACGGTGACCGGCACGCAAGCGTCCAGTTTACCCATGGCCGCAGGACTCAATTGAGGGTCCTCGTCGATTTCGAGCCCGACCCCGTGTCCGGTGAGCGCCGTGAGGCCCTCGGTGTACCCCGCGGAGTCCACGACCTGGCGGGCGGCACGGTCGACGTCCCGGCAGGCGGCGCCGGGTACCAGGCTCTCACGTCCCGCGCGCTGCGCCGCGAAGACCAGGTCGTACAGCTCGACCTGCCAGTCCGCGGGGGCGGTGCCGATGACGAACGTACGGCCGATCTCGCAGCGGTAGCCGCGGTAGGTCGCGCCCAGGCAGACCGAGAGGAAGTCGCCCTCCTCGACGCGCCGGTCGGTGGGCCGGTGCCCGGGACGTCCGGCGTTCGGCCCCGTGGCGACGGAGGTGGGGAAGGCCGGGCCGTCGGCCCCGTGATCCACGAGGCGCCTTTCGAGCTCCAGGGCGAGATGGCGCTCCGTCCGCCCGACGAGGATGGACTCCAGGAGTTCGCCGAGGGCCTGGTCGGCGATCTCTGCGCCGATGCGGAGGCAGGAGATCTCCTCCTCGTCCTTGACGACCCTGAGCTGCTCGACGGCACCGCCGAGGTTGGCCAGGCGCAGCCGGGGGGCGACCGAGCCGAGGGCCCGGTGCCGGGCCACGGTGAGGTGGTGCTCCTCCACGGCGAGGGAGTCGGCGCCCTGGCGCGCGGCCAGGCCGGCGGCCGCGACGGCCGGGTCGCCGCCGCCGGCACCGGGCAGGGTCTGTACGCGCAGGGCCTCGTCGGGGCGCTCCTGTGTGGGGCGGTCGGCCATCGGGCCGGCACACACCAGGAGGTCCTCGGTCTTGCCCAGCAGGAGAACGGCGCCGTGCGGGGCCGCGCCCGCGAGATAGCGCACATTGGCGGGGCGGGAGACCAGCGCCGCCGCGCTGCCGCCCGCGTTGCAGTATTCCCTCAGACGCGTCCGGCGGGCCGCGTACACCTCTGACATGACCCGAGCCTACGAGCGCCGGGGGGATGCCGCCGGTCGGGAGGGCCGAGTGGGGGTTGTCCGCGAGGCCTGCGCCTTCTCGATGAGGGTGGGTCGGGGACGTGTCGGGGGGTGCGGGCGCGTCTCGGCTGAGCTGTCGCAGGCCGCCGCTGCGGGCAGTCGTGCCTCCCCCAGTGCCTTAAGGGCCTGGGAGGTACCCCCAGGGCGGCACGGGTGGGCGCAGCAGCACCCCGT
>NZ_MUKA01000721.1:529-853 GCF_002150735.1 Streptomyces africanus | reverse complement strand
TTCCGGCCCTCGGTGTGTTTACCCGGGGTGGCCCACCGCCTCCTCGTAGAAGGAGCGGGTGACCGTCCGCGACTCGGGGAGCGGGTCACCTTCCGTGACACCCTGGGCGCGGTAGGCGGACTGGAGGCGGTCGGTCGTGCCGGATCGGATTTCCCAGTCCATGCGGAGCGACGGTGTCGAGCGCAGGATCGTCTCGTCCGTCTTCAGAAGCTTCGCCAGGTATGTGACGAAGGTCTCGTTCTTCTTGTAATCAACCACGAAGTGCGTGTTCAGCGTGCGGATGTACGCCCGCAGCAGTGCCACCCCCGCGTCCACGTCGTCGTT
>NZ_MUKA01000721.1:0-460 GCF_002150735.1 Streptomyces africanus | reverse complement strand
CCGCCGTGCTGCTCCAGGGCCTGTTCCATGGGGTAGGCGATGACGGAGCCCTTGCCGATCATCGTGCCGAGCCTCCGGTCGGCCATCCGGACGGCGGTCGCCGTCTCGCCGTCCTTCAGCCGGACCCACAGGCCGCTCTTGGACTTCGGGTCGGGCGAGAAGTTCCCCGCGACCCAGCGGATGGCGAAACCCCCGCGGATGCCGTTCATGACGGCTGCCTCCGGGGCCGCCCAGAGCGCGTCGACCTCGCCCTTGGCCAGCAGCGGAAGTGCCTCGGGCGTCGGCAGCACCTTCAGCGTGACGTCGAGGCCCTCCTTGGCGAACTCGCCCTTGTCGAGGGCGACTCGCAGGGGTGCCACGTACTCGGCGCCGAGTGTCCCCGTCGCGATGGTGAGCTTGCGGGGCTCGGGGAGCCGCTGGGCAGGCGGGGAGCCCGGGCGGCAGCGGGCCGGGGTGCGGT
>NZ_MUKA01000720.1 GCF_002150735.1 Streptomyces africanus | reverse complement strand
GGCCTGCCCCACTCCGCCGCCCGCCTCGGCAGCGGCTCCGAGGTCCTCGGCCACGACACCGCACGCTCGGCCGACCACGAGTGGGGCCCGCGCCTCGAGCTCTTCCTGCGCCCGGAGGACGCCGAGACCCACGGCCCCCGCCTCACCGCCCTCCTCTCCCACCGCCTCCCGAAGACCTTCCTCGGCCACCCCACCCACTTCGCCCCCACCGGCGACGACCCGGGCACCGACATCCGCGTCATGACCGGCACCGACGGCCCGGTCCACCACCGCGTCGACATCACGGACCCCGCCACCTGGTTCACGGACCGGCTCGGCTTCGACCCGGCCCAGGGCGTCACCACGGCGGACTGGCTGGCCACGCCCACCCAGCGCCTGGCCGAGGTCACCGCCGGCGCCGTCTTCCACGACGGCCTCGACCGCCTCGCCCCGGCCCGCACCGCCCTGCGCTGGTACCCGCACGAGACCTGGCTGTACGTCCTGGCCTGCCAGTGGAAACGCATCTCGCAGGAGGAGGCCTTCGTAGGCCGCTGCGGCGAGGTGGGCGACGAACTCGGCTCCGCGATCGTGGCCGCCCGTCTGATCCGCGACCTGATGCGCCTGAGCCTCCTCATGGACCGCCGCTACCCGCCCTACAGCAAGTGGCTCGGCACCGCCTTCACCGCGACCCCCCTGGGCACGGCGCTCACCCCCACCCTGACCGCGGCGCTGGCGGCACCCGACTGGCACACCCGCGAGCACCACCTCAAGCACGCCTACGAGACCGTCGCCACCCACCACAATGACCTCGCGCTCACGGCCCCCGTCGACCCCACCACCCGCCCGTACCACAGCCGCCCGTTCCAGGTCCTCCACGCGGAACGCTTCACGGCAGCACTCCGCACCCGCATCACGGACCCCGCCCTCCGCTCCCTGCTCGACACCGGCGCGATCGACCAGTGGGTGGACAGCACGGACGCCCTCAGCGACGTCCAGAACAGAAAAAAGCCCGGGCCAGAGACGATCTGACCCGGGCTTCCACCGGAGCCCCCTGTCGGATTCGAACCGACGACCTACGCATTACAAGTGCGTTGCTCTGGCCATCTGAGCTAAGGAGGCACCGCGCACTACAACGCCGTACGCGAGGGCGGCACCACTGTACACAGAGCCCGTTACCCCGAGCCACGAAGTTCCGTCCCGTCCGGGCTCACTCCAGCTCGTACTCGAAGCGGTACGCCACCGTCGCCTCCCCCTGGCGCGCGGCGAAACCGCCCGTCCCCCGCAGTCCGGCCAGCTCCCCGCTCCCGGACCCCCGCACCACCTCAAACGTGCAGTGAACCGTCCCGTCCTCG
>NZ_MUKA01000178.1 GCF_002150735.1 Streptomyces africanus | reverse complement strand
GGCCCGCGTCCTGGACCAGGCGGACGGGCAGCTGGCCGAGCGCCTGGCCGACGACGAGTTGCTGGGCCACCTCCTGGTCCTGCACGACATCCACCCCGAGCCGGCCGAGCGCCGGGCGGCCCGCGCGGTCGAGCGACTGCGGCCCGCCGTACAGGAACGCGGCGGTGATGTGGAGTGGGCCGGTGTGGAGGGTCAGGTGGCCCAGGTGCGCCTGAAATCGGGTGGCGGCTGCGGATCCGGGTGCGGCGGTGGAGGTTCCGAGGTCACCGACGCCGTCCGTGAGGCGGTGCTCGCCGTGGCTCCCGAGCTGACGGCGGTGGAACCACTGCCGAGCACGCCGGCACCCGCCTTCGTACCGCTGACCACGCTGACCCACCGGGGCGCACGGTGACCACGGACGGAGCCCTGGCCCGCCTCATCCGCTCCTCGGCCGACCGCACGGCGGCGGCCGAGACGGAGAGGTGCGACCTGTGTGCCGCGCCGGTCGCCGACGAACACCCCCACCTCTACGACACCGGGCAGGACGAGGTGCGCTGCGTCTGCCGCCCCTGCTCGGTGCTGTTCGCCGGCGCCGGGGCGGGCGACGGGCACTACCGGCTCGTGCCCCGGCGCCGGGTCCGGCTGCCTCACGTCGACACGGCGGTGCTGGGCGTACCCGTCGGCCTGGTCTTCTTCGTGCCCCGGGCGGACGGCACGGTCACGGCGGAGGGCCCGAGCCCGGCGGGGGCCATGCGGTGGGAGGTGGAAGCGACGGCCTGGCAGGAACTGGCCGGGACGTGTCCGCAGCTCGCCACCGTGGAACCCGACGTGGAGGCGCTGCTCGTGAACACCGTCCACGGCCTCGACCATCACTGGATCGTGCCGGTCGACGACTGCTACCGGATGGTCGCCGTCGTACGCCGGGAGTGGCGCGGCCTGTCCGGCGGCGGCCGGGTCTGGCCGGCCGTCGAGCAGTTCTTCGAGGACCTCACCGAGCGGCCATGAGCACGCACTCCGCAGGTCGGAGGCGAGGAAGGAGAGCACCCCATGGGCAGCATCAGAGTGGGCCGGCCCCAGGCGAAGCCCGACACCCCCGGGCACGTCGCCGGCATGCACCAGGGCAACAGGGGACGGTACGCGGAGCAGAAGGGGCACCACGAGGACGGCACCGCCGACGCGCGGCGCTCCACGGGGATCCACTGGAAGCGGCATGACGCCCTCGCGGAGACCATGCCGAACATCTCGCCGGGCTGAGAAAGAGCAGGGAGTCGTCGCAATGAAGAACAAACGAGTACGCAGACCCGTCGCGCGCAGACGAGGCGGGATGAGCGGACAGCGGGTGCTGAAGGCCGAGGCCGTCCTGGTGGGCGGCGTGGCCCTGGCCCTGCTGTGCTGGGAGTGGCCCAGCCTGAGGCGGGAAGCGCGGATCTGGCGGATGGCCGGCGGTTTCCGCGCGGGCAACCGGTATCCGTGATCCGGCCGTGCACGAACTGTCGATCGCGACCGCGATCATCGAGCGGGCCGACGAGCTGGCCCGGGCGGACGGGACGGACGCCGTCTCGGCGGTGACCGTCCGGGTCGGCGAGCTGGCGGGCGTCGTCCCCGACGCCCTGGACTTCGCCTTCGAGGTGGCCCGCGACGGCACCGCCCTCGCCGGGGCACGGCTCGTGGTCGAGCAGGTCCCCGCGCTGGCCTGGTGCGGTCCGTGCGCCGAGGAGTTCCCGGTGGGCATGCCCCCGTTCTTCTGGTGCCCTCGCTGCGACCAGCCCTCCAACGACCTGCGCAGCGGCCGCGAGCTGCGGATCACGGGCATCGAGCCGTCACCGGCCTCGGCATAGCGCGAGTGGGCCCCGCCGACACGTCGGCGGGGCCCACTCGCATGCCCGGTCAGCAGATACGCGGCAACTGCTCCCCGAGCGGCAGATCCACCACCCGGGTCCCGCCCAGGCCGGTGGCGACCACCACCATCCCGGGGTGGTCGGCCACGCACTCGCCGATCAGCGTGGCCCCGGCGCCCTGCGGGTGGGCACGCATCGCGGCGAGCACCTGCTCCGCCTCCGCCGGCGGGACGAAGGCGACCAGCCTGCCCTCGTTCGCGACGTAGAGGGGATCGAGCCCCAGGAACCCGCATGCGTTCGCCACCGCGTCCGGCACCGGAATGGCGCGCTCCTGAAGCCGGACCCCGGTCCCCGAGGCACGGGCGATCTCGTTGAGAGACGCCGCCAGGCCGCCCCGGGTGGGGTCGCGCAGCACGTGGATGTCGGAGGTGACGGCCAGCATCGCCGCCACCAGATCCGCCAGCGGCGCGGTGTCGCTGGCGATCTCCACCCCGAACTCCAGCCCCTCCCGTACGCTCATGATCGCCACCCCGTGCAGGCCGATCGGCCCGCTGACGATCACGGCGTCGCCGGGCCGCGCACGCTGGGGCCGGATGTCCACCCCGTCCGGGACGAGACCGACACCGGCGGTGGTGACGTACACGCCGTCGCCGTGCCCGGACTCCACCACCTTGGTGTCGCCCGTGGCGATGGTGACCCCGGCGGTCCCGGCCGCCGCACCCATCGCGCGGGCGATCCGCTCCACGACGGTCAGCTCGACGCCTTCCTCGAGCACGAACGCGGCGGAGAGATACGCGGGCCGCGCCCCGCTCATCGCCAGGTCGTTGACCGTGCCGTTGACCGCGAGGTCGCCCAGGCTGCCGCCGGGGAAGAACAGCGGCCGGACGACGTAGGAGTCGGTGGAGAAGGCCAGCCGCGTGCCGCCCAGTTCGAGGACGGCGGAGTCGGCGAGACCGGCGAGGGTGGCGTTGCCGTAGGCGGGCGTGAAGACCTGCTCCATCAGCTCCGCCGAGAGGGCTCCGCCGCCGCCGTGGCCCATCACCACGACACCCTGGTCGCGCAGCGGGGCGGGGCAGGTCCAGTTGGCCGGGTCGACGACCTCGGCGAGTTGCTCAGGCAACGGGAGCCACCCCTTCGTGCGTGGCCCGGCCGGCCTGCGGCGTCGGGGCGCTCATCCGGCGGTACAGGTAGTAGGCCGCGCAGGCACCCTCGCTGGAGACCATGGTGGCGCCGAGCGGGGTGCGCGGGGTGCAGGTGGTGCCGAACGCGGCGCACTCGGTCGGCTTGATCAGCCCCTGGAGGACCTCACCGCTGCGGCACTCCGCGGGTTCCTCGGTACGGATCCCCGTGACGTCGAAGCGGTGCTCGGCGTCGTACGCGCGGAAGGCGTCGCGCAGCCGCCAGCCACTGGCCGGGATCGGGCCGATACCGCGCCAGGACCGGTCGGTGACCTCGAACACCTCCTCGATCATGCGCACGGCAGCCGGATTGCCCTCCTCGCGCACGGCACGCGGATACGCGTTCTCCACCCGGTGCTCACCGCGCTCCAGCTGGCGGACCGCCCGGCGGATGCCCTCCAGGATGTCCAGCGGCTCGAACCCGGTCACCACCATCGGCACACCGAACCGCTCGGCCAGCTCCGGGTACTCCGCCGTGCCCATCACGCTGCACACGTGCCCGGCGGCCAGGAAGCCCTGCACCCGGCAGGCCGGAGCCGTCATGATCGCCTCGACGGCCGGGGGCACCCGGACATGCGACACCAGCAGGCTGAAGTTGCTCAGACCCAGCCTGCGCGCCTGGTGCACGGCCATCGCGTTGGCCGGGGCCGTGGTCTCGAAGCCGATCGCGAAGAACACCACCTCCCGGTCGGGGTGGCGGCGGGCCAGCTCCAGGGCGTCGAGTGGCGAGTAGACCACGCGGACGTCGCCGCCCTCGCCCTTGACCCGGAACAGGTCGCGGCCGGTGCCCGGCACCCGGAGCATGTCGCCGAAGGAACAGAAGATCACCCCGGGCCGCGCGGCGATCTCCAGCGCCTTGTCGATGACCTCCAGCGGCGTGACGCAGACGGGGCAGCCGGGGCCGTGGATCAACTCGACCTGTTCGGGCAGCAGTTGGTCGATGCCGTGCCGGATGATCGAGTGTGTCTGCCCGCCGCACACCTCCATCAGGGCCCACGGCCGGGTCGCGGTGGCCCGGATCTCGTCCAGCAGCCGCCGGGCCAGCTCCGGGTCGTTGAACTCGTCGATGTACTTCACGCCGTTCCCGCCTCCTTCGCCGCCTGCTCCCAGGCGTCGCCGAACTCTTCCTCCAGCAGCCCCAGTTCCTCGAACAGCTTGAGCGAGGCCAGGGCCGACTCCTCGTCCAGACGCTGGAGCGCGAAGCCGACGTGCACGATGACGTACTCGCCCACCCGCACCTCGGGCACGTACTCCAGGCACGCCTGTTTCTGCACTCCGCCGAAGTCGATCAGCCCGGTGAGCGGATCCGCGCTGTCGTCGATGGCCACGACCTTGCCGGGCACTGCCAAACACATGGGTCACTCCTCCTGTCGTAGGTGCGCCGCGACCACCAGCTGGCCGAGGGCCAATCCGCCGTCGTTCGGGGGGACTTCGCCGTGGCGGAGCACCGCGAATCCGTCGCCGGTCAACAGTCGCGCGCACTCCTCCTCCAGCAGCGCGTTGGCGAAGACCCCGCCGCTGAGGGCGACGGTGGCCAGGCCGGTGTCCCGGCGCGCACGCCGGCAGATCTCCGCGACGGCCCGTGCCACCGCGCGGTGGAAGCGGGCGGCGAGCACGGGGGCCGGGGTGCCGCGCCGCAGATCGGCGACCAGGGCGCTGAGCACGGGCGCCGGGTCGAGATCGCCGCCGAAGGCGTACGCCGAGGTGTCGGCGTCCCAGGCCGAAGCGGCCGCCGCTTCCAGTTCCAGGGCGGCCTGGGCCTCGTAGCCCGCGCGATGGCACACGCCGACGAGCGACGACACGGCGTCGAAGAGCCGGCCCATGCTGGAGGTCGCCGCACAGGCCAGGCCACGCTCCAACTGCCGCTGCAGCACGGTCAGTTCATCGGCTGCGCAGGCCTTGACGCAGGGCAGGGCCGCGTCCCACGGCAGGCCCGCCGCCCACAGCCGGGCCAGCGCCAGGCGGCACGGGTTGGCCACGCCCGCGTCGCCGCCGGGCAGCGGGGCGGGGGACAGGTGGGCGTAGCGCCGGAAGCCGCTGTAGCCGGCGAGCAGGATCTCGCCGCCCCAGACGGTGCCGTCGTCGCCGTAGCCGGTGCCGTCGAAGGCGACGCCGATCACGGGCGCGGTGCCGTCGAGACCGTGCTCGGCCATCGCGGAGGCGATGTGCGCGTGATGGTGCTGGACGAAGACGGGCGCGAGCCGGTGGGCGCGCCGGCGAGCCCACCGCGCGGAGTGGTATCCCGGATGCCGGTCGGCGGCCACGAGCTCGGGGGCGACGCCGGTCAGGCACCGCATGTGCGCCTCGGCCCGCCGGGCCGCCTCCAGGGTGGTCAGATCGCCCATGTCCCCGATGTGCGGGCCGAACCAGGCGTGGTCGCCCTCGCCCAGGCACAGGGCGTTCTTCAGATCGCCGCCCACGGCGAGCGCGGGCCGCACCGGTACCGGCAGCCGCAGCGGGCGGGGCACGTACCCCCGGGAGCGGCGCAGCACCTGCTCGGTGCCGTCGGGGCGCACTCGCAGCAGGGAGTCGTCACAAGGCGAGGCGATGGGCCGGTCGTGGGCGAGCCAGGCGTCGGCCAGGCCGGCGAGCCGGGTCAGTGCCTCGTCGTCGTCCGTGACGATCGGTTCTCCCGAGCGGTTGCCGCTCGTCATGACCAGCACGCGCGGCCCCGGCTGATCGTCGGGCAGGCCGAACAGCAGGGTGTGCACGGGCGTGTAGGGCAGCATGACGCCCAGGTGGGGGCTGCCGGGGCAGACGCCGGAGGCGAGGCCCGACCGCTCCGCGCGCCGGCGCAGCAGGACGATGGGGCGCCTGGGACCGGCGAGGGCGGCCAGTTCGGGCGCGGAGAGCACGGCGATCCGCCGTACGGTGTCCAGGTCCGCGCACATCACCGCGAACGGCTTGCCGCCACGTGCCTTGCGGCTGCGCAGCGTCTCGACGGCCCGTGCGTCGGTCGCGTCGCACGCCAGGTGATAGCCGCCGAGGCCCTTGACGGCGACGATCCGCCCGGCGGCCAGCAGCGCCCGTGCCGCCGCCAGGGCGTCGGCGTCCCGCGCCGGGCGGACCTCGCTGCCGGGCGCGGGCACCAGGCGCAGCCGGGGACCGCAGCCGGGGCAGGCCACGGGCTGGGCGTGGAAGCGCCGGTCGAGGGGATCGCCGTACTCCCGGGCGCAGTCCGCGCACATCGGGAAGCCGGTCATGGTGGTGACCGCCCGGTCGTACGGCATGCCCGTGGCGATGGTGAAGCGGGGCCCGCAGTGGGTGCAGGTGACGAACGGGTGCCGGTGCCGGCGGTCGGCCGGATCGGCCAGTTCCCGCAGGCAGTCGGCGCAGGTCGCCGTGTCGGGCGGGAGATGGGTGCGGCCGGGGGAGTGGTCGGTGGCACGGATGGCGAAGGTGTCCTCGGCGCCGGTGACGGGCAGGTCCTCGAACCCGACACCGCTGACGGCGGCCAGTGGCGGAGGCTCGGTCGCCAGCCGGTCGCAGAAGCCGGCGACACGGTCCGGCGGGCCCTCCACCTCGATGAGGACCCCGTTCGCCGTGTTGCTCACGAACCCGGCGAGCGAGAGGTCGGTGGCCAGGCGGTGAACGAAGGGCCGGAACCCCACGCCCTGCACGGTGCCGCGCACGGTGACGCGGCGGCGCACCGCCTGTGTGACGGGCGCTGTCACGAGACGAGGCCGGCTTCGGCGCCCTCAGGGGTGTGGGTGTGCGGGCGGGGCGCGAGCGGAGGCCGGTGCACCGGGGCCCCGTCCCGTGCGGCGAGCACCCGCTCCAGAAGGGCGTCGACGCCGGCGCCGGTGCGGGCGCAGGACCGCAGCACCTCCACCCCGGGGTTGACCCGCTGGACATGGGTGTCGAAGGCGGTCTCGTCGAACCCGGCGGGTTCGGCCAGGTCGGTCTTGGTCAGCACCACCAGATGGGCGGACCCGAAGGCCGTCGGGTACTTCAGCGGCTTGTCCTCGCCCTCCGTCACCGCCATGAGCACGATCCGCAGACTCTCGCCCAGGTCGTAGGAGGCCGGACAGACCAGGTTGCCGACGTTCTCCACGAACAGCAGCGAGGTGTCCTCGGGCAGCCAGCTCTCCACATGGCCGCGCAGCTGCCGCGCCTCCAGATGGCACAGCCCGTCCGTCAGCAGCTGCTTCACCGGGGCTCCCGAACGGGCCAGCCGGTCGGCGTCGTTCTCGGTCGCCAGGTCGGCGGTGAGCGCGGCCACCGGAAGGCCACGTTCCACCGCCCGGGCGAGCACCCGCCCGAGCAGTTCCGTCTTGCCGCTGCCCGGGCTGGACAGCAGATTGACCACGCTCACTCCGCGGCGGGCCAGTTCGTCGCGCAGGCCCGCGGCCAGACCGTCGTTCTTCGCCAGGACGGCCTGGGTGACCTCGTCCACGGAATCGCACATGGGCGCCGCTCCTCGCGGTCGGTGGGGAAATCGGTCCGTCACCGATCCTCGGCGCCGTCCCTCACGGTGCCCGGCAGCCCGGCGGGGACAGGGCGGGGGATTCGTCCGGGCGGCTCAACGGAGGCGTGGCCGCCGGGTCGGCCAGCAGCACCGGAACCATGGCGTGCAGGGCCGCGACGGCCCGCCCGACCGCTTCGCGTACCGTCGCACTGATCCCCGGGGCGATGTCCTCGTCGGCGGGTGCGCGCAGTTCCGGCTCGCAGGCCAGGACGAGGACGCGCGGGAGCGGCTCGTCACCCAGGTGGGCGGCCAGGGCGAGGACCTTCGCCGGGTCCATGCCGTGCGCCTCGGGCGGGGCGCCGGCCGTGGTGCTGCCGGGCAGGTCCGGCTCGATCAGCGACAGGGTGCCCGGCTCGTGCCCTCGTACGGCCGCGTCGACCAGGACGGCCGTGTCGTAGCCGTCGAGCAGTGCGTACGCGAGGTCCAGGCCGCGGATGCCGAAGTCCTGTACCCGCACCTCGGGCGGCAGCGGACGCCGGTCCAGGGCGCGGATCACCTCGGGGCCGAAGGCGTCGTCCGCGAGGAAGATGTTGCCCACGCCCGCCACGAGCAGCCGCGGCCTCATACCGCGCCTGCGGGGGCCGTCGGCCGGGCGGAGCCGGTCGGGTTCTTGCGGACGAAGGCGGACCGCAGCTCGTGGTACGGGGCCTCGGGATCGAAGAAGATGGCGCGCATGCGGGCGAGTTCGCTCCGCCGGTATTCGGCGAGCGGACGCTGGAGTTCGTCCGCGTGCCGTGCCGTGGCCTTGGCGGTGATCCGGCGGGCGAGATCCGGGTCGCCGGCCACCTCGGCGGCCAGGCGCTCGACCTCCGTGGTGAACTCCTGGGGAGGGACCGGCACCAGACGATCCACCAGTCCGATCCGCTCGGCCGTCGCGGCGCTCACCGGCAGCGCCTCGCTCGTCAGCCGCTCGGCCGTCTCGGCTCCCACCCGGCGCGGCAGCGAGTACGTCCAGAACTCCGATCCGTACAGGCCCATGTTCCGGTAGTGCGGGTTGAGGACGCCGCCCGTGCGGCACCAGACCTCGTCGGCGGCCAGGGCCAGCATGACACCGCCGGCCGCCGCGTTGCCGCCGAGCGCCGCCACCACCAGCCGGTCGGTGGTGCGCAGCACGGCCTCGACCAGGTCGTTCATGGCGACGAGGTTGGACCAGGACTCGCCCGCCGGGTCGCTCGATGCCTCGATGACGTTCAGGTGGATGCCGTTGGAGAAGAAGTCGCGGGCGCCGCCGAGCACCAGTACCGAGGTGGAGCGGGTGAGCGCGTACCGGTAGGCGGCGAGCAGCCTGCGGCAGTGGTTGGTGCTCATCGCCCCGCCCGGGAACGAGAAGGACAGGAAGCCGATGCCGTCCCGCTGCCGGTAGCGGATGTCGGACCAGGTGGTGCGCTTCGGCGGCAGTTCGAGCGGGGCGGCGATCTCCGGCAGCCAGTACGGGCGGTCGTTCGAACCCGGCATGCCCGGGCCGCTGCCGGGCGGCGCCGGGAAGGAGGAGAGGACCGAGGCCGCCGGGCGGCGGAAGGGGGCCGGGTCGCCGGAGCTCTTGCGGGGGCGCAGTTCCGGGATCCACACCGCGCCGTCGCGGGTGGCCCGGCACAGCGCGCCGGACCGGGTCGCGAGCAACTCGCCCGGCCGGCCGCGCAGCCTGTCCTCGGGATGCCCGCCGTGCAGGAACACCTCCCGGCCGCAGAGTTCGTCCAGGACGCCCGGCTGCGAGTCGGCCCCGCGGAGCTTGCGCACCACCGTGTCCGTGCCGTCGTTCTCCCAGTCGATCCGCCGCTGCTCCTGGCGGAAGAAGTCCCGCCACACCACACGGATCCCGGGATCGCTCTGCGGCCGCGGCTTGAACGATCCGTCGGCGTACCGCCGCACGGCCAGCAGCACGGCGGCCACGGCGGCGTCGGACAGTTCACCCCGGTACACGTCGCTCTTGCCGGCCGGAGGCACCGGGAAGGCCCCGTCCGCCCAGATGTCTCCCGCGTCCATCGCCGCCTCGGCCTGGAGCACCGTCACGCCCCACTCGGGCGTCTCCTCGGCGATCGCCCAGTCCAGCGACGACGGGCCCCGGTCGCCGGGCGGCCCCGGATGCACGATGAGGCAGGTGTGCTCCTGCCACACGTCCTCCGGCAGGGCGGACTTCAGCATCGGGGCGACGATCAGTTCCGGGCGCACCTCGCGCACGGCGGCCCGGACCGCGTCGGGCCCGTGGGAGGCGAGGACGACGTCCACGTGGTGCCCGTGGTCCGACAGTTCCGCGTACACACGCTGGGTCAGGCTGTTGAACGCGCTGGCGACGAGCAAGATGTCCATGACATCGCATGGTCGCCGGTCCGGGGAGGCCCGCGAAGGACCACGGCGGCGTTTCGCCTGTCTTCCCGGGCCTCTTGCTCCATCCGGATCGCCCGCTGTCCGTTCTCGACGTCCGGGCACGCTTTTCTCCGGTGGGCTAGGCTGCGGCCATGAATACCGGGACGGCTTCGCGCCACTCACGGATCGGTGACCCGGTGCTCTTCTGAGCGCCGTACGGGCCGGTGCGGGCCCGGCGTCCGATCGAGGAGCCCGCGCCGCTGCGCGGGCTCCGCCTCCGTCGTGTTGATCACAAGCTCGGCACATCAACCACGACAGGAGAACGGAACATGCCCGTCAAGGCGCTGCAGATCCCCACCACGGGCGGCCTGGCCGACGCCTTCGCCGCCTTCCCCGACGACGGCGAGCGGCACCCGGGGGTGCTGATGTACGCGGACGGCTTCGGCATCCGGCCCGTGCTGCGGGAGATGGCCCGCGAACTGGCCGGACACGGGTACTACGTGCTCGTCCCCAACCTCTTCTACCGGCACGGCCCGGCACCGGTGATGGACCTGCCCGAGCACATCGGTGAAGAGGCACGGCCCGCGCTCATGGCCCAGGTGATGCCCTTGATCGAGGAGCACACCGCCGAACGTGTCCTGAGCGACGCCGACGCCTACCTCAGGTTCCTCACCACCCGCCCCGAGGTCGGCGCCGGACCGGTCGCGGTGACCGGCTACTGCATAGGCGGCCTCCTCGCGACGCGCACCGCCGCGGCCCACCCCGGTCAGGTGGCCGCCGTCGCCGCGTTCCACGCCCCCGTGGGCGCGGACGGGCCCGGCGCCCTCGCCGGGATCACCGCCCAGGTCCACTTCGGCCACGCCGAGAGCGACCTGACGCCGGAGACCTTCGGCGAGCTCAACCGGGCTCTGGACGCCGCCGGTGTCCGCTACACCTCCGAGATCTACCCCGGCACCGTCCACGGCTTCACCATGTCCGACACCGACGCCTTCGACGCCGCCGGACTGCAGCGCCACTGGGGCCGCCTGCTCCCCCTCCTCGACCGCACCCTGGCCGGCGGTTGAGGACAGGGGCTACTCGCCCGAGGGCGCCGTCAGCGGGACACCCAGGCCGACCGGCGTGCCGAAGTTCGGCGTGCCGTCGGCGTTCCAGGTGAACTTCTGGGCCCTGGTCGAGCGGTTCATGTCGCAGCCGCCGCTCGCCGAACTGTTCGCGTGGTACACCATCCAGTCCTCCGTGCCGTCCGGCGACTTGAAGAAGCCGTTGTGGCCGGGGCCGTACACCCCGTTGGCATTGGACCGCTGGAAGACCGGGTTCGGCGACTTGGTCCAGGAGGAGGAGCTGAGCGGGTCGCCGCCGTTGTAGGTGAGCATGCCCAGCTTGTAGTCGGGCGTGGAGCAGTGGCTGGCGGAGTAGACGATGAACGTCTTCCCGCCCCGCTGGAGGACCTCGGCGCCCTCGTTGACCGCGCCGCCGACCGTCTCCCAGTTGTAGGTGGGGGTGGACAGGATCCGGCGGGTGCCGCTCGCGGTCCACGGGTTCGACAGCGGCCGGATGAACATCGGCTGCGAGCCGTTGTAGAACGTGCCGAGCAGGTAGAGCTTGCCGTTCAGCTGGAGGATGCCCGGGTCCAGCTCCCAGGTGTCGTCCTGGGCCGGGTCGAGCAGGTCGGCCTTGAAGGTGTACGGCCCCATGGGGTCCAGGCCGGCGCTCTCCAGGACGTGGATCCGCTGCGTGCCCAGGTCGTACGGCTCGCGCCCGGCGGTGTAGTAGAAGTACCAGCGCTTGCCGTTCGGGCCGTCGAGCAGATGGAACTCGGGTGCCCACATCGTGCCCGCCCCGTTGGGCCGGGTCAGGTGGAAGACGACCTGCTCTGTGGCCGTGGCCAGTCCCGCCAGGGTGCGGGACTTGCGCATGGTGATCGTCGAGTTCCAGGTCGTGGTGGCGAGGTAGTAGTAGCCGTCGTGGTAGGTCATCCAGGGGTCGGGGCCGCGCTGGGCGATCGGGTTCGTGAAGGTGTTCGGGCTCGGGCCGCCGCCGGTGAAGCCGGGCAGCCGCCACACCCTGCCGTTCGCCGTGGAGCACGGCAGTTGCACCAGGCCGGTGTCCGACGCCGGCGAACCTCCGCTGGGCGTGACGCACTTGCCCGAGCTCGCGGAGACCAGGTTGAAGGTCTTGTCGGTGCCGCTCACCGGCACCAGCCGCCACCGCTGGTTGGTGCCGCCGTGGCAGGGCCACTGGATGACCGTGGCGTTGTCCGCCGTGGAGGCGCCGGAGACGTCGACGCACTGGCCGGACTGGGTAGTGATCGTGTATGTGTCATCCGAGCCGGAGACCGGCGCGAAGCGGAAACCCTGGTTGGCGCCGGAGCCGCACGCGAAGGCGCGCAACTGCGTCCCGTTCGTCGACGAACCACCCGGCAGGTCCAGGCAGTTGCCGCCGTTCTGGTTCACCCCCGTCGACGTGAACGCGTCGGCGGCGGCAGCGGGCTGCGGCGCGGCCAGGAAGGCGACCACCATGCTGAGGACGCCGATGAGCGCGGACAGACATCTGAAACGAGTCACGGGCCGTACACCTTCGCTTCGAGGAGGCCGACGGAGTTACTGCCGTTGCTGGTGCCGCCCCGGTGGTGGACCTTGATCTCGGTCAGGCCCGTCTTCGCCCCGGAGGCGTGGGTGAGCAGGACCCGGACACGCTGGGCATTGATCGCCGGGAACCGCACCAGGTTGTAGTTGGCCCGGGGCGCGGCCGGACTCTTCGTCTGCTCGGGCACGTTCACCCAGGAACTGCCGTTGTGGTATTGGACCGTGTACGCGGACGGAGCCCGGTAGGTCGTGCTCGCCGGGCGGCTGTCCTTGAAGTACAGGCGTATCTCGTTCAGCGTCCGGGCGGTGCCGAAGTTCAGTTCGTACCAGTCCTGGCTGCCTGCGGAGCCGCCCGCGCCCCAGAACGGCTCGTTGGTGGGGAGCCCGTCGACCGCGCCCGAGACGCTGCTGCCCGACCCGGTGTGCGAAGCGGATGCGGTTGCCCCCGAGGCGAGGTTCGCCAGGTCGGCGGTCAGGTCGACACCGGCCTTGGCGAGCATGTCGACCATGCGGGGACTGTCCTGCACGACCTGCGTGGGGGCCTTCAGCCCGGGGACGGCCGTGTGGTGGGTGACCGTGCCGCTGGTGGTGACCTGGCCGGTGGCCGGGTCCCAGGTGAAGGGCACCAGGGAGCTGACGGTGGCGGCCCGGTCGCCGTTGACGTAGATCGAGTAACCCTCCGGGATGCCGGGGTAGCGCGTCACGCCGTCGGCCGGATCGTCCCAGACGATGGACAGGTCGGCGCCCCGGTAGCGGAGGTTGTTGACGGTGAAGTGGGACCAGCCGATGTCGATGGGGGAGAGCTCGACCTTCGCGTCGCTGCGCGGCCGCAGCCCGGCCACGTCCTCGATCACGGTCCAGTTGCTGCTGCCCAGGATGTTGTGGTGGATCCAGGAGCGGTAGGTGATCGAGCTGCCGTTCCAGTCGGACCAGAACTCGTTCGCGTCCGGCCACCGGGTGTTGCCGCCGACGTACTGCGCCCAGGTGTTCCAGTAGAGGAGCTTCTTGTAGTCGGTGGCGTTCATCCAGGAGTTGGGGTAGTTGCGCAGCACCGAGGAGTAGAGGCGGAACTGGACGGTGGAGTTGATGGTGGAGAAGTTGTTGGAGCCCGGTTCACCGGCCTCGGCCGCCGCCTTCTTGTCGGCCTGGTTGGCGGTGTAGAAGGGGAAGACCGGGTACTGGGCCGGGTCGTCGAAGAGCCGCAGGGCCTGCCGGTACGTCGCCGTGTCGGGGACGGCGCCGACCGAGAACGGGTAGTAGTTGTTGATCTCCTTCCAGGGCACCCACTCGTTCGTCGACTTCAGCCGGTGCTCGAACAACTGCCGGCTGGGGTTCCACAGCACGTTGACGATGGCGTCCTTGATCTGGTTCGCCAGCGTGCGCATCTCGCTCGCCTTGGCCGTGTTGCCGGTCGCCTCGTACGCCTGCGCGGCGGCGAGCGCCCCGCTGTACTGGTAGGCGGACTCGGCCCGGTCCATGTTTCCGGGCTTCCAGTGGAAGGAGACCGCGTCGGCGTCGTTGCCCGTCAGGGCGCCCCAGTCGTACTCGATGAGCTTGTTGCCGTCGTGGTCGTAGTGAGCGAGCTGCCCCTTGACGTCGCCCTCGGCGTACCGGGCGAGACTGGCGGCGATGGCCGGCCGGCCCCCGTGGATCTGGTAGCTCTTCCAGGCCGCCTCGGCGATGTACTGGGTGTAGCTGTTGGACCAGTTCTCCGGGTCGCCCGGGTTGTCCACGAACCGGCCGCCCTTGGAGGTCTGGCCGACACCGATCCAGTCGCCGTAGGCGTAGGACGGGTCGCGCAGGTACTTCAGGTCGTCGATGTGCATCGGCTGGGTGAGCGCGATGGCGTTGTTGTAGCCGAGGACGCCTTCGGTGGAGGTAGGGAACTGGAAGGTCTGCCCGGGGATGTCGGCGTCGAGGTGGTTGAAGCGCATCAGCCACCAGCGGTAGTAGATGTTCTTCTTGATCGCGGGCTCGGGCACGTCGATGTAGGGGACGTTCTGCGCCCACCACCGGTTGTAGGCCCTGACATGGGTCGCGAAGGCGGTGGCGGCCGAATAGCCCGCGTAGGTCTCGTACTCCGTGCGGGACTGGGGGATCTCGTCGGTGACGAAGCCCATGACCACCTTGGCGGTGACGGTGGTCCCGGCCGCGACCGTCACCGACCGGTCGAGGCCGCCGCCGGAGGCCGTGAACCCGTCACCGGTGAGCCGCGGGCGGATGGTCGTGAGGTTGTTGTAGGCGTTCACCTGCCCGGTCAGCTCGCTGCCGCTGCCCGTGGTGGCGTACGGCGAGGTCGCCCGTAACCGGAGCGTGGTGGAGGCGGAGCCGTTGTTCCTGATCGCCAGGCTGGTCACGGCCACGTTGTTCTCCGTGATGAACTTCGTCTGGTCGACCGTGACCGAGCCGCTGGTGTGCACGCTCTTCCAGTGGCTGGGCGTCTGCCGGCGCTGCGCGACCTGTTCGGTGAAGGTGCCCGGGGACACCGCCACGGTGTAGGCGTTGTCGCCGGTGATGCTCTCCCAGTAGGCGACCTTGCCGCCGAAGCCGAACCGGGCGGGGTCGTGCTCCTTCATGAAGAGCGCGCGGCCCCTGCTCATCAGCCAGGGGCCGGCCGGGTCGTTGCCCGAGCGGGCCAGCAGGCGGTCCATCCAGAAGTCGGTTCCCGGACTCTCCGCGTCGTAGATCGCCCGCATCATGTCGCCCGGCGTGTGGGCGACGGGCGGGGCGGGGATCGAGGGGCCGCTGAACGTGGGGAACCCGATGGTCTGCGCCGCCGCGGCCGGACCGGCCGGGACGA
>NZ_MUKA01000177.1 GCF_002150735.1 Streptomyces africanus | reverse complement strand
GCCGAAGTGCCGTACCGCCGCTGTGCGTGGTGGGTGGGGCGGCGGTACGGCACTTCGGCGAAGGCACACGGGACACGCAGGGCACGCACAGCACGCAGGGCAGACACGGCGCAACAGCGGGGAGCCTCGTCGCCGCACCGGCAGGGGACCTCGTCGCATCACTGGCGTCACATGCGCCACAAGCCGCGCTCCGACCCCGCGGCTCACGCCGCTCACGCAGTCATCAGCCGTCTTCGCCGCTGCTTTCCACGAGGGCATACGGGGGGCGGCAGGCCTCCCGCGTGCCGACAGGAGGTCGGCCATGAAGGTCACCAGGGCTGCTCTGCCCTTTCTTCCGTTCTGCCAGCGTCTGCTGCCGGGCCGGCTGGCGGGACTCTCGCTGGCGCTTCTGAAGGCCACCGCCCTGGAGATCGCGATTCTGGCCGGGCATCTCCTCCTCTATCCCTCCGGCATCACCCAAGAGCGTCGGGCCCCCGCCCCGGCGCTCCTGGGTGATGCCGCCCAACTGCCCACGGAGGCCAAGCCCCCGGTCGTCCTGCTGCACGGCTTCATCGACAACCGCTCGGTCTTCGTCCTGCTGCGCCGCAGTCTCGCCCAGCACGGCAGGCAGCAGATCGAGTCCCTCAACTACTCGCCGCTCACCTGCGACATACGTGCCGCGGCCGAGCTGCTCGGCCGTCATATAGAGGAGGTCTGCGAGCGCACCGGAGCCCAGCAGGTCGACGTCGTAGGGCACAGCCTCGGCGGCCTGATAGCCCGTTACTACGTGCAACGGCTCGGCGGCGACACGCGGGTGCGGACCCTCGTGACACTCGGCACGCCGCATTCGGGCACCCGGGTGGCGCCCCTGGCCGACGCGCACCCCATCGTGCGCCAGATGCGCCCCGGCTCACCGGTGCTCGAGGAGCTCACGCGGCCGGCCCCGGGCTGCCGTACGCACTTCGTCAGCTTCTGGAGCGATCTGGACCACGTGATGGACCCGCTGGAGACGGCCTGTATCGACCATCCCGATCTGACGGTGCAGAACGTGCGGGTGACCGGCATCGGTCATCTCGCCCTGCCCGTGCACCCCGCCGTCGCCAACGGAATACGGCAGGTTCTCGACACGGCCCACGAGGGTGAACCCTCCGTCGGCCGGACCGGCGGTCTCACGGTGGCCTGAGACTCGTCATACAGCCGGCACACAGCGCCGAAGCACCGATCAGCCTCGAACAAACCTCGAACACAGGGCCAAGTCCGTGCCCGCAGTCCGCCAAAACACGGCCGAATGCCCGTTTCCTGCGCGCGCGAAACCTGCCGAAGATTGTCGTGCCCGCGTACCGCCGGGTACAGTCGCCGCACTGCTCTGGCAGCCCCTGTTGTCGAGGCGAAAGAGAAGTTGGTGAACGACCGTCACCCGTCGGGGACCATGCCCCCGGCTCCGGCTTCCGACGCCGACTCGGCGCACTACGCGTCGTACGGCACCCAGGAAGCCCAGTACGGCGACTTCACCACGTACGGCGACTACGCCGCCACAGGATTTGACACTACCGGTACGGACGGCACCGGTTTTGAGGCCACCGGCCACACCACCGCGACGTTCGCCACCGACCCCCTCTTCGGCGACATGCCGGGAAGCGGCCACGACACGGGCACGTACGACACCGGCCACTGGCCCACCGGCACGCACGAGAACCCGCACTACGACGCGTACGCGGCCCAGCACCACGCCGCCTACGACACGGGCGTCTACGACACGACGTCCTGGTCGGCCCCCCAGCAGCCGCTCTCGGTCATCCCGTCGCAGGCCACCTCCCCGGACAGCACCGGGCAGTGGGACACCGGTGCGTGGCTCCAGCCCGACCAGTCCGGCAATCCGGCCGACCAGACCCAGCAGTGGGAATGGGGGACCCAGGCCTTCGACACCGGTGCCTACGACGCCACGCAGTGGAACACCGACGGGGCAGGCGCCCCGGCCCCCGACGCGTACGAGCAGCACGGCGAAACCTTCGAGCAGCACGAGACGGCGACGTTCGAGCAGGTCGCCTACGACGAAGGCGACGGGGCCGCCTACCACGACCCCGCCCCGGACGGCGGCGAGCCGACCGCCACCGGCGAACTGCCCACCGTGGCCCCGCTCCTGGACGGCCAGGAAGAGGCGGGCCCGCGCGCCGGCTCACGGGCGGCCGCGCGCGCCGGGTCCCGTTCCCGCCGCCGTACGCCGCCCAAGCGCTCGGCGCTGCTGACCATCGCGGTGCCCTCGGCGTGTGTGATGGGCGTCGCGGGGATCGCCGCCGCCTCCGTCGGCACCTTCACCGACGACGGCGCCGCCGAGGCGCAGACGACCGCGGCGGACGCGCAGCCGGTGAAACCGGTCGCCGCGAACAACAAGCTGGACACGCAGCTCCAGAGCCTCTCCGCCGGCGCCGACGACTTCGCCGACCGGGCCAGCCGTACGCAGGAGCGCATCGACCTCAAGGCCCAGCAGGCGGCCGAGCGCAGGCGCGCGGCGCAGGAGGCGGCCCGCAAGGAGCGGCTGCGCCCCAAGTTCGCCCTGCCGGTCGCCCGGCACGGACTCAGCGCCTACTACGGCCAGTCCGGCATCAACTGGATGTCCCTGCACACCGGCATCGACTTCCCCGTCTCGTACGGCACGACCGTGATGGCCGCGACCGACGGCACCGTCCGCACGCAGTGGAACAGCGCGTACGGCAACATGCTGATCCTCACCGCGAAGGACGGCACGGAGACGTGGTACTGCCACCTCTCCACCTACACGGTCCCCTCCGGTACGAGCGTGAAGGCCGGCGATCCGATCGCGCGCTCCGGCAACTCGGGCAACTCGACCGGCCCTCATCTGCACTTCGAGGTGCGCCCGGCCGGCGGCTCGGCGATCGACCCGCTCCCGTGGCTGCGCAGCCACGGCATCGACCCGACGTAACGTCCCGGCAGCCCCCGCCCGTCGAGCGAACGGGGGCTGATCCCCTACGGCTACAGCTTCTCCACCGGCGCGTACCGCAGCAGCAGTCGCTTCGGCTTGGTGTCCCCGAAGTCGATGGTCGCCTCGGCGTTCCCGCCCGTGCCCTTCACCGCCACGACCGTGCCGAGCCCGAACTGGTCGTGCGTGACCCGGTCCCCGACCGCCAGGGAGACGACCGGCTTCTCGGAGGTCCGGCGCGTGGCGAAACCGGACGCGCCCGACGCCGACGAACGGGAGCGGGACGACGACAGCGAGGCCGCCACCCCGGAGACCGGGCCGGAGGACGCGGGCGCGGTGGCTCCCGTCCGCTTCCACTCCACGTAGGCCGGCGGGATCTCCTCCAGGAAGCGGGAGGGCGGGTTGTACGACGGCTGACCCCAGGCGCTGCGCAGGGTGGACCGCGTCAGATACAGGCGCTCCCGCGCGCGCGTGATGCCGACGTACGCCAGGCGCCGCTCCTCCTCCAGCTCCTTGGTCTGGCCGAGGGCGCGCATGTGCGGGAAGACGCCGTCCTCCATGCCGGTCAGGAAGACGACCGGGAACTCCAACCCCTTGGCGGTGTGCAGGGTCATCAGCGTGATGACGCCGTCGCCGTCCTCCTCGTCGGGGATCTGGTCGGAGTCGGCGACCAGCGCGACCTGTTCGAGGAAGTCGGCCAGCGTGCCCCCCGGGGCGGCAGCCCCGGGCGTCTCCGCGCCCTCGCCGCGCTCCTGCTCGAACTCCATGGCGACGGCGGCGAGTTCCTGGAGGTTCTCGATCCGGGTCTCGTCCTGCGGGTCGGTGGAGGCCTGCAGCTCGGCGAGGTACCCGGTGCGTTCCAGGACGGCCTCCAGCACCGTGGCCGGTCCGGCGCCGGACTCGACGATCGTGCGGAGGTCCTCCATCAGCGTGTTGAACCGCTTGACGGCGTTGGTGGAGCGCGCGGCCATACCGTACGCCTCGTCGACGCGCTTGAGCGCCTGCGGGAAGCTGATCTTCTCCCGCTGGGACAGGGCGTCGATCATCGCCTCGGCGCGGTCGCCGATGCCCCGCTTGGGGACGTTGAGGATCCGGCGCAGCGGCACCGAGTCCTCCGGGTTGGCCAGCACGCGCAGGTAGGCCAGGACGTCCCGGACCTCCTTGCGCTCGTAGAAGCGGACGCCGCCGACGACCTTGTAGGGCAGGCCGACGCGGATGAAGACCTCTTCGAAGACACGGGACTGGGCGTTGGTGCGGTAGAAGACGGCGACGTCGCCGGCCTTGGCCTCGCCGGCGTCCGTGAGGCGGTCTATCTCGTCGGCGACGAACTGCGCCTCGTCGTGCTCGGTGTCGGCGACGTAGCCGGTGATCGTGGCGCCCGCGCCGGCGTTGGTCCACAGGTTCTTGGGGCGGCGGGACTCGTTGCGCTCGATGACCGCGTTGGCCGCGCTGAGGATCGTCTGGGTGGAGCGGTAGTTCTGCTCCAGCAGGATCGTCGTCGCGTCCGGGTAGTCCTCCTCGAACTGGAGGATGTTGCGGATCGTTGCGCCGCGGAAGGCGTAGATCGACTGGTCGGCGTCACCCACGACGCACAGCTCGGCGGGCGGGACCTCGGCCTCGGGCGGTACGTCGACGGGGTGCTCGGAGGTGCCGACGAGCTCCCGGACGAGGGCGTACTGGGCGTGGTTGGTGTCCTGGTACTCGTCCACCAGCACGTGGCGGAAGCGGCGGCGGTAGTGCTCGGCGACGTCCGGGAAGGCGCGCAGCAGGTTGACCGTCGTCATGATCAGGTCGTCGAAGTCGAGGGCGTTCGCCTCGCGCAGCCGCGACTGGTACATCGCGTAGGCCTGGGCGAGGGTCTTCTCGAAGCCGTCCGTGGCCTGGGCGGCGAAGTCCTCCTCGTCGATCAGCTCGTTCTTCAGGTTGCTGATCTTGGCGCTGAAGGACTTCGGCGGGAAGCGCTTGGGGTCGAGGTCCAGGTCGCGGCAGACCAGGGCCATCAGGCGCTTGGAGTCGGCGGCGTCGTAGATCGAGAACGAGGACGTGAAGCCGAGCTTCTTGCTCTCGCGGCGCAGGATGCGCACGCACGCGCTGTGGAAGGTCATCACCCACATCGCGTTGGCCCGGGGGCCGACGAGCTGCTCGACGCGCTCCTTCATCTCGCCGGCGGCCTTGTTGGTGAAGGTGATCGCGAGGATCTGACCCGGGTGCACGCCCCGCTCGGCGAGCAGGTGGGCGATGCGGTGCGTGAGCACGCGGGTCTTGCCGGAGCCGGCGCCGGCCACGATGAGCAGCGGGTAGCCGGAGTGGACGACGGCGGCGCGCTGGTTGTCGTTCAGCCCCTCCAGGAGCGCGGCGGTGTCCACCGGCGGGCGCGGGGCGCCGTCGCGGTAGTAGGCCTCCCGGTCCGGGGGCACGTCGAACTTCCCGCCGAACAGATCGTCCGGAACCGGCTCCGGTACGTGATCGTCCTCGGGTGGCGGCGGGGGCTCGTCCGCGGGGCCCCGCTGGGCCTGGAGGTCCGCCAGGAAGCTGTCGTCAAAGAGGCTGCTCATCGCTCTCCGAGTCTAGGGCGCCCCACTGACAGCCCGCCGCCGCCCTGAGAACATCGCCGAAAGGCCCCCCTCGTCACCCTGCATCCCCGCATGATCACGGCCTGCTACCGACGTCACAATCATGGACGACTCGTGACCAACCACCCTTGACCGGTCACTCTCGGCGACGCTCCGGGATAAGGTCACGAAAATGTATCGGGCATATCACCCATCAACCTTCACAAGGGCCACACGAGTTGGCTACCGTGCGGGCAGGCCGCACGACCCCCACCGGCGAACGTCGCCGGGCCGCGCGGCCTCCGCCGAGTCCGGTGTGCCGCAGCGGCAGCCGGAGCCGGGGACCCAACCGAGAACTCTGGGGTGAATCGGCCCGACTCCCTTCGCGGAGACGGCCGTAGGGCAACCCTTCCGATATACCCGCCCGAACCCGACAGCTAACCCGGTAGGCGGAGCATGGAAGGAGTCGCCTCCCTTGGCGTCGCACCGCAAGTCGCGTCCCGCTGGTACGCGCGTCGCAGGCATACGGACCCCCGCCCTGGCAACAGCGGCCCTCACATCCGTCGCCCTGCTGTCCCAGTCGGCCAACGCCGCCCCCGAGGCCGACGACAAGCCGAGTCTCGAGGAAGTCGAGAAGAAGGTCGACGACCTGTACCGCCAGGCCGAGTCGGCGACCGACAAGTACAACTCGGCCAAGGAGAAGACCACCAAGCAGCGCAAACGCGTCGACACCCTCCTCGACGACGTCGCCCAGCGCACCCAGAAGCTCAACGAGGCACGGGAGGAACTCGGTTCCTTCGCCGCCGCCCAGTACCGCACCGGTGCCTCCGCCCCGGACACGGCGACGTTCCTGCTCGCGGACACCCCGCAGGACTACTTCGACCAGAGCCAGCTGATGGACCGGATGACCGGCCGTCAGAAGGTCGCGGTCGACGACTACGTCACCCAGCAGTCCGAGACGATGAAGAAGCGCCAGGAGGCCACCGAGAGCCTCGAGACGCTCACCGAGACGCAGGGCGACCTGAAGACGGCCAAGGCCACCGTCCAGCGGAAGCTCGCCGACGCGCGCGACCTGCTGTCGAAGCTGACCGCCGAGGAGAAGGCACGGCTCGCGGCGATCGAGCGGGAGAAGCAGCAGGAGGCCGCCCGCAAGGCCGCCGAGCTGGCCCGGCAGCAGGCCGCGCAGCAGCAGGCGCAGGAGCAGGCCGCCCAGCAGCAGGACAGCGGCTCCTCGTCGACGGGCTCCGGCTCGTCCACCTCGACGGCCCCGGCCGACTCCTCGTACGCCACCAAGGCCGAGAAGGCGCTCGCCTTCGCCCGCGCCCAGGTCGGCAAGCCGTACGTCTGGGGCGCCGTCGGCCCCGGTTCCTACGACTGCTCCGGCCTCACCCAGGCCGCCTGGAAGGCCGCGGGCGTCACCCTGCCGCGCACGACCTACGACCAGGTCAACGCCGGCACCACGGTCTCCCTGGCCGACGCCCAGCCCGGTGACCTGGTCTTCTTCTACGACGACGTCACTCACGTCGGCATCTACATCGGCAACGGCATGATGATCCACGCCCCGAAGCCCGGCACCTATGTGCGCGAGGAGTCGATCTACTACGACGGCCAGTCGGCGATCCACAGCGTGGTGCGGCCGGCCTGAGGGCCGTACGTCATGGAGGGCACGCGCGCGTGAGGGTGCTCTCGCGTTTTTGAGGCGCCCGCGCGCGTGCCCCGCTCACAACGCGCGCGGGGCCTCCTAGCATCGGGCCCATGCCCGGCCCCTCCCCCTCCACCGCCTGGTGGGCGCAGCGCGCGCCGTCCGCCAGCGCCGCCGTGCTGACGACCGGCACCCTGTCCGTCGGTCTCGATCTGGCGGGGTACGGCGTCCTCTCCCGTGTCGCCCTCGGCTTGGCCTGCGCGGCCTGGCTGATGCTCGCCGTGGACTTCACCCTGCGGCTGCTGCTGGCCGGCACGAAGTTGCGGTCGTACGCGGGGATGCCGGGCCTCGTGGACACCGTGGCGACGGCCGCCCTCACCACCGTGGCGGCGACGGCCGTCCTGGGCACCGGCTTCTCGGCGGTCGGCTCGCAGGCTCTGGCCGCGGCCCTGCTGGTGCTGGCCCTCCTGCTCTGGCCTGTGGCGCTGGCCCGCCCCGCGCAGGACGGGGGGCGGCGCAGGCCCGGGACGGTGTTCGCGCGCTGCATGGCCACGCAGGGGCTCGCCGTGCTCGGCGCCACACTCGCCGCCACCGAGTCGGCCGCCTGGCTCGCCCACGCGGCGCTGGTGCTGTTCTGGCTGGGGCTCGCGCTGTACGTCCTCGCCCTGGCCCGTTTCGACCCGCGGCAGGTGGCCGAGGGGCGAGGCGACCACTGGTTCGTGGCCGGGGCGCTCGCCCTCTCGGCGCTGGCCGGGGCGCGGCTGATCAGTTCCGACAGTGCGCGCCTGCACCTGTGGAACGTCGACGACCGCGGCACCCTGCGCAACGTGACCGTCGTGCTCCTCGTCCTCACACTGGCCGGTTGCGCCGTCCTGCTCGCCGCCGAGTTCCTGCGGCCCCGGCCCCGCACCGACATCCGCCGCTGGGCGACCGTGTTCACCTGGGCCAAGACGGCGACGGCGGCACTGGCCGTCGCCGCCGCCCTCGACGTCTCCTGGCTCGACGGGCTGGGGGAGGTACTGCTGTGGGTCTCGGTGGCCGCGTGGCTCGGGGTCGCCGCCTGGGCGGTCGCCTCGGCCCGGGCCTACGCCGTGCCCGGCCGGGTCAGGTCCAGAGCACGGCGATGAAGACGTTGGCCGTGGTCAGTGCCCCGACCAGGCCGAACAGGCCTTTGTCCACCTTCTCGTCATCCCGCTTCACGTAGACCAGGCCGAGGATCACGATCAGCAGGGCCAGCTTGACGCCGATCTTTATGTTGTTCACGGACTGGTCGTCGGCCTGGTTGAGGCCGACCAGGATCACACCGGTGACCAGCATCGTCAGCGCGCCGTGCAGCATCGCGGGGGTGTAGCGGGCGGTGCCCTCGCCCATCGCCTTCATCTGGGTGAGGAAACCGCCCAGGAGGGAGGCGATGCCGATGATGTGGAGACCGACGAAGAGGTGGATGAGTACGTCCATGAGGCCGGAGCCTAATCAGGGCCTCCACAGCCGCCCGACACCGGCCCGTCGGATGCATATATGCGCCCCATAGCACCCGTCCGCCGCCCCACGCCCCAGGATTCGGCGCATCGGTCATCACGCTGAGTCAAGCCGACGGCAGTGAGAAGCGACCACGGTCGCATACGGTCACCGCCGGTCCTCTCGGGACACTTCCGCACACCCGCCACCGGGCCGCCGCGGCGAGGTTTAGCGTCCTCCCCCAGGTGCCCGGCTCCCCACCGCCGCCCGGGCCAGGGGCGGCAGTCGGACACCACCGCCGAGAAGGTCCGGCGGCGGTCCGCTCCCCCTGTGCGGGCCGCCGCCGGACGCGCAGGCCGCCCGTCCGCTCCCCCTGGCGGCCGTACGCACCCGTCGGCGGTCGCAGGAAAGGACGTGGAACCCAGGTGGCAGCGCACCGCAAGCCCCGCCGGCGCTCCGCGAGCGGCAACACGGCCCGTACGGCCGCCACGATCGCCCTCGCGGGCGCGGCGACCGCCACGGGCTTCGACGGCACCGGACACGCCGAACCCGAGCTCACCCCGAGCCAGGTCAAGGCCAAGGTGGACGAGCTGTACCAGGAAGCGGAGGTCGCCACCGAGAAGTACAACGGCGCGAAGGAGAAGGCCGAGGCGGCCGGACAGCGGCTGAAGGACCTCCAGGATCAGGCGGCCCGCAAGGAGGAGCGGCTCAACTCCGCCCGCGAGGCGCTGGGTTCGGTCGCCGCCGCCCAGTACCGCGGGGGCGGTCTCGACCCCGCGCTCCAGCTCGTCCTGTCCGACGACCCCGACCGGTACCTCGACAACGCCGAGTTCGTCGAGCGGGCCGGAAACCGGCAGCAGGCCGATGTCGCGCGCGTACGCCGGCAGCTCCGGGAGATCGAACAGCTGCGCGGGGCCGCCCACATCGAGCTGACCTCCCTGAGATCCCGGCAGACGGAGCTGAGACGGCACAAGAAGACGATCACCGGCAAGCTGGGCTCCGCGCGTCAGCTGCTGTCCCGGCTCACCGTGCAGGAACGTGCCCTCATCGGGGACACGAGGGGCACGGACCGCGCCTCACGCTCCTCGACGGGTGCGCGTGACCGCCTGACCGCCCCCGGGTCCGTCAGCGCGCAGGCGCCCAACTCCCGCGCGGCCGCCGCCGTGTCCTACGCCTACCAGAAGCTCGGCAGCCCCTACGTCTGGGGCGCGACCGGGCCTGATGCCTTCGACTGCTCGGGCCTCGTCCAGGCCGCGTACCGCTCCGCGGGCGTCTCCCTGCCCCGCACGACGTACTCCCAGATCGACGCGGGCCGCCGCGTCTCCCGCTCCGAACTGCTCCCCGGGGACCTGGTGTTCTTCTACGCCGGTATCAGTCACGTCGGCATCTATGTGGGCAACGGCCGGATGATCCACGCCCCGAATGCCTCCGCCCCGGTCCGGGTCGCCCCGCTCGACGAGATGCCGTTCACGGGGGCGACCCGGGTGGTCTGACCAGGGCGGCACCGGGGTCACACCAGCCGGCGGGCCGTCGCCCAGCGCGTCAGCTCGTGCCGGTTGGAGAGCTGGAGCTTGCGGAGGACCGCCGAGACATGCGACTCGACCGTCTTCACGGAGATGAACAACTGCTTGGCGATCTCCTTGTACGCGTATCCCCGGGCGATGAGCCGCAGCACCTCGCGCTCGCGCTGGGTGAGGCGGTCCAGGTCCTCGTCGACGGGCGGCGCGTCCGTGGAGGCGAAGGCGTCGAGGACGAACCCGGCCAGCCGCGGGGAGAAGACCGCGTCGCCCTCCTGGACACGGAAGACGGAGTCCACGAGGTCCGTACCGGTGATCGTCTTGGTGACGTACCCGCGGGCCCCGCCGCGGATCACGCCGATCACGTCCTCGGCGGCGTCCGACACGGACAGCGCCAGGAAACGGACGGGCTGCTCGGCGTCGGCCATCAACGGGGCGCAGCGGCGCAGCACTTCGACACCGCCGCCACCGGGCAGGTGCACGTCGAGGAGGACCACCTCGGGCCGGGTCGCGGTGATGACCGTGACCGCCTGGTCGACGTCCGCGGCCTCGCCGACGACCTCGACACCGGTCTGCTCGGTCTGGCCGATCTCGGCCTGGACCCCCGTACGGAACATGCGGTGGTCGTCGACGAGGACCACGCGCACACGACGCCCGCCAGTGCCGCCGTCCGACTCCGCGGGCCCGGCCGCCTCCGCCGATCCCGCCGTTCCGTTCGCCTCGGTCGGGTCGCTCATGACGTCTTCTCCGCCCTCTCCATCTCCAGCTCGACCTCCGTGCCGCCGTCCGGCACCGCGCGCAGCCGCGCCGTACCGCCGTTGCGCTCCATGCGGCCGATGATCGATTCTCTGACACCCATCCGGTCGGCGGGTATCGAGTCGAGGTCGAAGCCGGGGCCGCGGTCCCGGACGGACACGAAGACCGTCGTCCCCTCGACCTCGGCGAAGACCTGTACGGCTCCGCCCTCGCCACCGTACTTGGCGGCGTTCACCATTGCTTCGCGCGCGGCCTGCATCTGTGCGCTGATTCTCTCGTCGAGCGGGCAGTCGCCCACGACCACGACCTCGATGGGCACGCCGTGCTTGTCCTCCACCTCGGCCGCGTTGCGCCGCACGGCGTCGGCGAGGGTGGTGGGTTCGTCGGCCTCGTCCTTGCCGGTGCCCTCCGGCTTGTACAGCCAGGTGCGCAGGTCGCGCTCCTGGGCGCGGGCGAGGCGGCGCACCTCGCTCGCGTTCTCCGCGTTGCGCTGGATCAGGGTGAGGGTGTGCAGCACCGAGTCGTGCACATGGGCGGCGACCTCCGCGCGCTCCTGGGCACGGATGCGCATCAGCCGCTCCTCGGAGAGGTCCTGCGTCATGCGCACCAGATACGGTCCGGCGAGAAGCGTTATCCCCACGAGGACCGCGAGGGCCGCCTGGAGGACGGAGCCGAGGTGGGCGGCGGAGCCCTGCAGGACGAAGATGCCGGAGACGCCGGCCGTCACCAGCAGCACACCGCCCACCGAGCGCAGCAGCGTGACCGTGCGCCGGCGGCGGCCGACCTCGGCCCAGCGGGCCCGGCGGGCGTTGTCCGCCTGCCGCCAGACCAGGGCGACGCCCGCGCCGACGAGCACCGTCGGCCAGAGATACGCCCTGGCCCCGCCGCTGAGGTTCACATTGCCCACGAACACCATGGCCACGACGACCATGAGGAGCAGGGCCACGATCTGGCCCTTGTCGGGCCTGCGGGCGACGAGTCTGCGGCGGCCGTCGGGCGAGGTCTCCGAGGCGACCGGCGACGGCGGCTTCTGTGCCTCGACGCCGCCGACGCCGAGCGGGACGAAGAACCAGAACGCGGCGTACAGCAGCGCACCGAGGCCGTCGGCCATGAACAGGCCGATGAAGACGAGCCGTACCCAGATCACGGGCAGCCCGAGGTGACCGGCGAGCCCTCGCGCCACACCACCGAGCCAGCGTCCGTCACTGCTGCGGTAGAGCTTGCGCGGCGGCCGCGGTTCGGCGAGTGGCGCTGCTGCGGCTTCCGACATGCCATTGATGGTCACACGGCCGGCAGGCCGGAGCATCAGGGTCGGCCCCGGAGACTCCCCTGATCTCCGGGCCCGGGCCTTCGAACGCTTCCCGAGCCGTCCCTCAGGGCCGATATCAGGGTCGGGCCAGGGTCATTCCGGCTGCCGCAGCGCCGCCGCGCCCGTCACCATGGACCCATGACCGATCACGAGCACGCCGCGACGGGTCCGGGACCCGGCTCCGGCCCGCGCCCCGCACCGGGCGCCGGGCCGCAGGATGCCGCGCCCGCCGCGGACGCCGGCTCCCCCGCGCCCCCGCGCGGGCACGGGCCCGCGGGGGCGGGAGAACAGAAGGGAACCACGCCCGGCGCGGCCGGTCCCGCCGGGGAAGCCGCCCCGCCCGGACCGCCGCACAGGTTCCGGCGCGACCGCCGCAACAAGGCCCTGGCCGGCGTCTGCGCCGGGCTCGGGCGGCAGTGCGACATGGACCCGGTGATCTTCCGGATCACCCTCGCGGTGCTCTCCGCCACCGGCGGCATCGGCCTCCTCTTCTACGGCTTCGCCTGGCTCGTCGTGCCGTACGACGACGAGGACGAGAACGAGGTGCGCAAGCTGCTGACCGGCCGCGTCGACGGCCAGGCCCTGACGGCGGTGCTGTTCGCGCTGGTCGGCTGCGGCGTGTTCCTGACGATGCTGAACAACGGCGGGGTGCTGACCTTCGCCGTCGTCCTCTCCCTCCTCCTCGCGGGCGCCGGCTACTGGTCGCGCCAGCGCGGCGCCCCCAGCCCCGATCCCCTGGCCGCCCAGGCCGCCGCCGACGCCCCGCCCGAACCCCAGGCGCCGCCGGTGTACATCACCTACCCGTCCTGGTGGCGCGACCCCATCGTCAAGGACGGCACCCACATCGGCGGCACGGGCTATCTCTGGGGCCCGCGCGACACCCGCGACCGGGACGTCGACGCGGCCATCAACATCAGCCTCGGCCCCCTGGCCGGCGACCGCGAGGACATACCCGCCCCGCGCACCCGGCCGCCCGCGCCGCGCGGCCCCCGCTGGATCGGCGGCTGGGTCTTCCTGTTGGCCCTGCTCGCGGGCGCCCTCGGCACGAGCCTGACCTGGGACCGGCACCCGCTCGGCACGAGCGTGCAGACCGGCCTGTCCTGTGCGCTCGCCGTTCTGGGCCTGGGCATAGCGGTCAGCGCCTTCCTGGGGCGGACCGGCGCCGGCTCGATCCTTCTGGCGATCATCACGGCCGGCCTGCTCGCCGGCTCGGCGGCACTGCCCAAGGACATCGGCACGCAGTGGACCCGCACCACCTGGCAGCCCACGACGGTGACAGACGTACACCGGCAGTACGAGCTGGGCACGGGCGTCGGCACCCTGGACCTGTCGAGGGTGGACGTGGACCGGGGCCAGACGGTCACGGCCCACGCCGACGTCGGCGTGGGCCGGGTGAAGGTGGTGGTGCCCGAGAGTGTGACCGTGCGGCTGAGCGTCGAGGTGGGGATCGGAGACCTCCAGCTGCCGGACGACGACCCGAAGGACGTGGACGTGAAACCGGGCCAGCACAAGGAGATGACCCTCTCCCCCGCCCAGGGCGTCAAGAAGTCGGGCACCATCGACCTGGATCTCCAGGTCGGCATGGGACAAGCGGAGGTGGCCCGTGCTGCGTCATGAACTCCAGCCCGGAAAGCTGGTCGCCGGCACCGTCCTCACCCTCGCGGGCGTCCTCTACGCCGGTGACGCGGGCGGCGCCTGGGAGACGCCGTGGTTCGCGGCGATACCCCTGGTCATGGGAGGGCTGTGCCTGGCCGGCGCGGTGGCGTTCCTGACGGGCCGGATACGCCGACGCCGGGCGTCGGGCCGTACCGGTGACGAGCCCGGCCCGGACATGGCCGCCTGACGACCGGCCACGCCCGCCGCGCGGCCCACGGGCCCTACCGGTAACCCCCTGTCCGCTGCCGTCGCCGCGACCGCAAGGCGGCGTCCACGGAGAGCAGGGGAGCGCCCGCGAGCACGAGGGGGATCCAGGCCATGAGGTAGGCGAGGTCGTTGCCGTAGTAGTACGGGTCGGAGGCCCAGCTCACGGTCAGCCACAGGCTGAGGGAGATCAGCATGCCGCCGAGCGCGGCCAGCCGGGCGAGCAGGCCGAGCAGGGTGCCGATGCCGACGGCGAGCTCGCCGAAGGCGATGGCGTAGCCGAAGCCGACGGGGCTCTTCAGCGAGAGGTCCACCAGGGCGGGGATGGCGGAGGAGTCGCGGACGGCGCGCATCATGTCGCCGATCGAGCCGGAACCGGAGTCCTTCATGAAGGCGCTGTCGGTGAGTTTGTCCAGGCCGGCGTAGATGAAGGTGACGCCGAGGAAGACCCGTAGGGGAAGGAGGGCGTAGCGGATGGCGGTGTCCCGCCAGTCTCCTCCGCTGCCGAAGTGGGGGGTGTGCGTGTCCGCTCTCATGCTGTGAGTCATCGCTGCTAGCCGCCTCTCGCCCGCCGGTGCCGAGACCCCCTCAACGACCATACGTACGACAAACCGAACCCACTCAATCCTGTGCGGCGGCTTTTTGTTACTGGGGCCAGGCAACCGCGTATCCAAGTGCTCGGCGTCGGCGCCGCTGCCGGACGGGTCCGCAACCCGGCGGAGCGGGGTGCCGCTGCGCCCACCCGTGCCGCCCCAGCGGCACGACTGCCCGC